>NZ_SMMF01000957.1:99892-110351 GCF_009711355.1 Roseibium sp. RKSG952
GTTCTGCACGACAATGCTCGACAAAAGCCGCGTGGGTGCTGCTGCTGGTCGCGCCCGGCACACCCAGAACACCCATGGCAATCGGGGGTACCCCTCCGACGATCGGTACGAATTTCAGTGGCTTACCATCTGGTGCGAGATCGTTCAGAGGAAGGAAATTTGCAATGGAGTATCCGAACCCATTGGCAACCAGACTTCGCATTACGGCCATATCGCGCGTTCGCTCACTGATCACCGGTCGTAGCCCTGCGCGGGTGAAAAACGACAGGAAGTAGTCAGAGCTGATGGGCAAATCGAGCAGGACCATCGGATAGGCTGCAAGATCATGAACGGTCACGCTGTCACAGATGGCAAGCGGGTGCTCCGGCGCCAGTAACGCGAATGGCGGCAACTCCTTTACCAGATGAAACTCAAGATCAGGTGGAAGGTTCAGATCATAGCTGAGGGCCAGATCGACTTCAGCGCGTCGCAGGGCCGCGAATATTTCGTTCTGAGTCAGTTCAACCTGACTCATATGCACATCCGGGTATTGCGCTTCAAAGCTGCGGCGCAGGCCTGAAACCACAATCTGCGCAAACGACACAAGGCAACCCAACCGCAAAGGACCCTGAACTGTGTTCGATACAGTCGCGGCCATCCGCGTCAGTTCCGTCGCCTGATTGAGAATGAGCAGTGCCTGCCCGGTAAGGGTTCTGCCCGCTTCGGTCATTTTCAAACCCTGCGCCCGCTGGCGCACGAATAGCGGGATACCCAACTCGGTTTCCAATTGTGTTATCGCTGATGAAATCGACGGCGAAGACACGTTAAGCTTTTGACTCGCAGCGGCGATGCTGCCGCACTCACCGGCTGCAACAAAATACTCCAACTGGCGTAGCGTGAATCTGATCGGCATGTACAAGCTTTCAAGTGGCCTGCTCATGGTGGAGCAAGGGCCACCCGACGTCCAGTCACCATTGCAACCGGTCAATCGTCACCCGGCACCCCGTAGGAAGGTGCCTCGCGCGGGTCGAGCGCGCGCTGGACATAGGCATCAATCTGCGGTGCGTAGATTTCCCAAGCCGTTGCGATGTTTTCGATCGGACAATCTTCGGTCCAGTCACAACGTAAATCAGCAATGGGCCAGGAAAGGCGATCTACGATTTTGAGACCGGCAGAGTGAACTGGTCCCGCTTCTCCTCCAGCGCACAGTCCCGCCCGCATTGCGGCAATCAGGCGATCACCAATATGGCCAGTGGATTCTACGAATCCGGTCACGATCGCCGCGGGAACACCATCGTTGGCCAGCAGATTGCCACCAGAGGCTACATCCCGACCTTCGGCTTGTGTCCAGATGCCCAGACTGTTGGCACCTGAATGGATAGCCGTTCGCCCTTGCGTGTCGATGGCCAATACCTGTCGATAGTCCATGAAATTTCCCTGCCGACCGATCTGGTCAATCGCTTCGGGAGCGGACAGGCCATTTTGCATCAGATCAAGTGTGAGTGGACCCAGCGTCGGGTCCGTCACGTTCTGAGACGCCACTGCCCCGACACCAGCGCGTGCAAAAGAGCAGCGCGCTGCCACAGCCGGAGAGGACGATGATATAGCCAAACCGAACATGCCGGTTTCAGCGCAGTGGGCGACAAGGGAAAATGTCATGCGGGGATCACCGCAGTCCCGTCAATTTCAACCAGCCATTCGGGTCTGGCCAACGCCTGAACCACCAGACCGGTCGAGACCGGATGTATGCCTTTGATGTACTCGCCCATGGTGCGGTACACCGCCTCGCGATGACGGACATCGGTTATGTAGACCACGACTTTCACGAGGTGGCTCATGTCTCCGCCTGCTTCTTCAATAAGCTGGCGAATGTTCTGCATCACCTTGTGAGTTTGCTCAACCGGGTCATGGCTATCGATGTTTGCTGCGTCGTCCAGATTCTGCGGGCATTGGCCCCGTAGCCAGACAATCTTGCCACTGGCCTCGGTCACAACGGCCTGACAGAGGTCATTGTCCAGATTCTGTTCAGGATAAGTATCGGACGTATTGAATTTCCGAATTCGGGTATGGGCCATCAAGTGCCTCCGCTATGCCACGGCCTGAACGCGATCCTGTTTGGCAAGCCAAAGCTGGAAGTCCCGAATAGTGCCTTCGTAGTTGTCTTCTGCCAGAGGTCCGGAACAGGCGTGTTCAGAATTCAAGGCAACTTGCATTCTTTCAAGCTTTTCCCGATCTTCGCGATTGACCTCTTCCCATAGCGAAACCCGCTTAGAGATTGTTTCTTCATCCAGATCGTCGCCGTAAACCGACAGGGTCCATTTGACTCGTATCTGTTCAGCGTTCAGTGGAAAAATACTCAGCGATACAAGAAGACTTGCCGCCTGGCTGGCAACTTGCGTTGGGAACACTGAAAACAATGTTGACCGCAAACGCTCATCCTCGGACAGCCCTTCTGCGCCAAAGCCGCGTGAAGGGATGTCTTTGGGGTAGTTTGCAGCATATGAGGTGAAGCCGTCACCTCCGTAGAGTTTCCGTGCCAAACCTGTCGGGGTGTAACCATGCAACGTTTCCGGGTGTACGACTGACAAGTGGTAACCTTCCATGAAATTCTCGACGAGACATTTCCAGTTGGTATTCCATATCTCTTCTCCCACATGGGCAACACGGAACGTCTCGCTTTCGTAGGGGGCGAGCAATGCATCAAGCTCCGGATATTCAAAGGGCTGGGCGTGCGGGTCCAGGCTTACGTAGATAAACCCGTTCCACAAATGCATATTGTGCCGGTGCAGACCACAGTTGGAGGCATCGAAACCTGCATTCTTCATGCGCGCAGCCCGCATCAGAGATCCATCAAGGTCATACGCCCAGGCGTGATAAGAGCAAATGAACCGTTTAGCCGATCCACTGCCCTCGGCCAGTGGCATACCCCGATGCCGGCATACATTGGCTAAAACTGCGATATCTCCGTCTGCTTTGCGCACGACGATTAAGGGTTCGTTCAACAACTGAACGGTAAAGAAATCACCGGGTTCAGGCACCTCGTCCGCACGACCTAGACAATGCCAGCCACGACGCAGGACAGTCGCGGCTTCGTGTTCGAATTGCGATGCAGAGGTGTAAAATGCACCAGGCATCGACATCGGCCGGTCCGCAGGCAGGGCCGCAATCTCTTGCAGCTGTTTCGCAAGCTCGGTGTGCATCTCAGGCCCCCTCCTTTATTCTGGGTTGAAAATTGGAATCCATGCGGTTCATCAGGTATTGTGCAAAGTCGAAATTCGGCCGTTCCAGATGCGACAGATGTCCGGGCTCGGCCCCATCCGCGCAAAGACCGCGATAGACCTTCTCTGTGCAGCCACGGTCCTCGACGTTGACTTCGTCCAACAATGTTTTCAGGTCGATCAGGTTCTGCTGGGCCTCTGTATCGTCCGCATAATCATCGGACATGCCCCCCCCGAAACGGATCTGTACCTGTGACGGCCCCTTGGGGTGCAGGCTCAGATACCAGAAATATCCGGGTGTTAGCGTGATCAGTAGGCTGGGATAGATCGCTAACAGAAAGGTTGTTCGGCGCTCATCTCCCTGCAGGCGGTCATTCTTGGGATGCGCCATCGCGATACGCAGCGATTCATCCTTTAGGATCGTGTGATAATTGAAAGCTTTCCGACCCGGTGGGCAAATCATTTCATCCAGCCGTGAAAGCCCACCGATGGTTCCTGCGTGACAAACCGGCAAGTGATAACTTTCCATGAAGTTTTCTGCGAGCACCTTCCAGTTTGTGTCCCACAGATGTTCTTCAAAGAAGGTCTCGGTATAGTTGGTCATGTCGTATCCGGCGACCAGATCCTCGACTTCTTTAAGTTGCGAGGCCACCGGGGATGCGTCGGGGTTAAGGGTTATGAAAACCCAACCCAGCCATTCCTCACACGACACTTCCGGCAGAGCATAATCGCTTTTGCAGAACCCTTTGTTTCCGGCCATTGCTGGCGCACCGCGCAACGAACCATCCAGATTGTAAGTCCAGGCGTGATAGGGACAAACAATCGATTTGGTTTGCCCCCGCCCATGCAGAAGTGTCGACATACGGTGGCGACAGACATTCGAGAAAGCCCTCAACTCACCATCCCGATCGCGTAGTACGATGATCGGTTGATCAGCTAGTTCGCAGGTTACGTAGTCTCCAACTTCTGACAACGAACTGGCGCGACCGACGCAGAACCAGTCTTTCTTGAAGATGTTTTCAAGTTCGGCCTCCAGAAACTCTTGCGAATAGTACACGGAAGGCGGCATTGCCCGGGCCTGTTCGAACGGGACGGATACATTGGCCCGCAATGCTTCGACCGGGTTCTCGATGGGATGCATAACTGTCATGTTTCGGTGCCTTTCCTGCCGAGTCACTCAGCGGCTGCAGGACAATAGTCCCGGTAATTTTTCTGGATGGCTATCTGATCTGCGACATAAGCTGCGTCGTGCCAAACGCCCCAAATGAAGGTAGACCCGCGCCGCGATTGCCACGGCAGTCCGAGAAAATAGATGCCTGGCTCAATCGAGACGCCGCGCTGATGCATCGGCGCACCTGTCGGGTCAAACGCATCCACTTTGATCCAGCTGAAATCCTGACGATAGCCCGTAGCCCAGATTATGGTGGTGATACCTTCAGCCCTGAGATCAAGCTCATGGATCGGATTGGTCAGGCATTCCGGGTCGGGCGGCAGGGTCCTTGCCTCGGGTTCCTGAGGCAAATCCAACCCCATACGTTCAGCATAGGCATCCGCCTGATCAAGCATATCGAGATAGTTCGCATCCCCTGCGGCGATGTTTTCCGTCAGATCATTGTCGATGATCAGCTTGCCGTTTTCATAGCAATCAGCCCTGCCCAGCAGCGTCATGCCTTCGGCTGCGAGGCGGCGGAAATCTACCGTCTGTCCACCCTGCGCGCCACTGACCGAAATCGTGACATGTTCGGTGCCGGGTTCCTTAGCGGGAATGTCCCACAGGCCCAGTACACCCAGCCACCAGCAATAGTCCCGACCGCGATACGCACGAGGGGGACGATCATGCGGGCCAACACAAAGGAAAGTCTTGCGGCCGGCGCGCTGCAACTCATCTGCAATCTGACCTCCCGACGAACCAGCGCCCACTACAAGCACAGCCCCTTCGGGAAGATCTTGCGGGTTGCGGTAAGAGGCTGAATGGATCTGCGTAATGCCCTCACTCTCGGGCACGATATCCGGGAAAACCGGATGCTGAAATGCGCCTGTTGCTGACACTACGGCCTCGGCTTCGATCACGCCCTCCGATGTTTCAACTGTGAATCCCGGCCGGCCAACATTCTTTGTAAGAGAGATCACCTCAACCCCTGTCCGAATGGGAGCCTCGATCATCTCGGCATAAGCGTTCAGATAATCTGCAACCTGTTCTTTGGGCGGAAATGCGTCCGCCCCACAGGTCTGGAACTTCATGTTTGGAAAACGATCGTGCCAGGCAGGGCCGTTTGCCACCAGCGAATCCCAGCGGCGCGATCTCCAGGCTTCGGCCACGCGATGCTTTTCAAGAACGATATGAGAAATTGAGTTGCGGCTTAGATGCTCGCTCATCGCGATTCCAGCCTGCCCTGCGCCTACAACAAGGGTATCAACATATTCCACCATCGCTCGGAGCCTTTCTTGCTAGGTCTCCGGGAACCTGCCATTCCCGGAGAGCGCAAAAAAGAACAGTCTTTCTTCTTTTCAATTAGGTAAGAGCTAAGAAGTAAAATAACCGGTAACTATTGGCGATCGGCACCAATTAAGGCGTTGAAAAATTGCAGAAACAAAGTGGAATGGTTTCGGCAGATCAGTCAGTTGACCAGCGTCTCACCCAAACGCCTTAGCATACGGCAGCAAAGTTCCAGCTGCTCGATCTCCAGATACTCATCAGACTTATGAGCTTCACGGATCGAACCGGGGCCGCAGACAATCGTATTTGAGCCCAATTGCTGAAACAGCCCTGCCTCGGTTCCGAACGCCACCAGATCGGCACCGTTTGCCCCTGTCAGCTTTGCAACCAGATCGCGGGCCGCGTTGTCATCCATGGGCTCGAGACCAGCAACTTCTGCTATGATTTCCAACTCGATACTTGCCTTTGGATGAACAGATTTCATCTCGGGCACCAGTGTACCGTCAACGTAATCCGTCAGTGCCCCTTTCACGAAATCTGCATCACTCGCCTGAACCGGTCGCATTTCCCAGTCGACCTCGGCTTTGCCGACAATAACATTATGCGCTACGCCGCCCGAGATTCTGCCGATGTTTATGGTGCTCCATGGCGGGTCAAACTTGCTGGTCACTGGGGTCCTTGCCTTCAGATTCTCTCGCAACTCGAGCAATTTCGCCACATAGCGCGCAGCATATTCGGCGGCGTTCACACCTGCATCCGGCGCTGAACCATGCCCCTCCAACCCGGCAAATCGGGCAGTGTACTCATAGCAGCCCTTGTGACCCTCGATGACGCGCATCTCGGTGGGTTCGCCAACAATCGCGATATCCGGAACAATCCCTCGCTGCGCGAGATCACGGATCAAACTTTGCGCGCCCAAGCAGCCCGTTTCCTCATCATATGTGAAGGCAAAGTGCAGCGGTTGCTTCAAGGCGCTTGCATCAAGCGTCTCGGCCAGCGCCAGATTGGCTGCAATGAACCCCTTCATGTCACAGGTGCCCCGACCAAAAAGCTTTCCATCGCGACGGGTCAATTCAAAGGGATCGGTTGTCCAATCCTGATCCGCGACAGGGACGACATCCGTGTGTCCGGACAACATGACACCGCCTGGCAGGTCCGGCCCTAGTGTCGCAAAAAGATTGGCTTTGGTGCCACTATTGTCTGCAGTTAAGGAACAACGTGCACCGAGCGCTTCGAAGCGATCCGACAGGTATTTGATCAGATCCAGATTTGAATCTATCGAAACTGTCGGAAATGCGATCAAATCGCCAAGTATATCGATAGACCGGTCCAGCATTATGGTTTCACAAACATCTTGCGGGGCCGATCGCAAAAGCACTCAGCAGGTCCATTTTCGGTAATCAGGATCGACTCTGTGATCTCTAGCCCCCAGTCATCCATCCAGAGGCCGGGCATGAAGTGAAAGGTCATGCCGGGTTCGAGGATGGTCTCATCTTCGTCGCGCAGCGAGATTGTGCGCTCCCCCCAATCGGGCGGATAACTCAGTCCAATCGGATATCCGCAACGCGCCCCGCGTTCTATTCCCGCGCGCTCCAGCGGTGCGGCCAAAGCGGCAGCGATGTCCTTTGCTCGATTTCCCGTCCTCGCGGCATCAAGACCGGCTTCCAATCCTTCGACCAGTGCTGCTTCTGCGCGTTTCAGCTGATCGGGGGGACTCCCCAAATACACAGACCGGCAGAACGGGGCGTGATAGCGCCGGTAACATCCTGATAATTCAAAAAAGGTACATTCGCCGGATTTGAATACATCGCCATTCCACGTGAGGTGGGGTGCTGCAGCATCCGTTCCCGACGGTAACAGGGGCACAATTGCTGCGTAGTCCCCCCAATCGTCGCCGACACCCGTGATCGCGTCGTGATAAATTTGGGCAACAAGTTCATTTTTGCGAAGGCCCGGTTCAACACGCTCGAGCACGCCATCAACGATGTGCTCGGAAATACGCGCGGCCTTGCGCATCAAGGCAATCTCTTCCTCCGACTTTACGGCGCGTTGCCAGTTCACCAGTGCGGTTGCATCGATCAGTGACGCACCAGGCAATTCAGATAGCAGCGTCTGATGTGCCTTAGCTGAATAATAGTAGTTGTCCAGCTCAACACCAATCCGACCGTGGGCATGCCCATATTCGGTGATCAGTTTCGCAAGATCCTGCATCGGATGGCGTGTTGTCGATTGCACAAAGCTGTCTTCATAACCGTGGATTCGGTCATCCGTCATCCAAACGGTACGGCGCGCGCCATTTGCATCCTGACTGCGCCCCCACCAAACCGGATCAGAGTCCAGAAAGATCAGCGCGCCCTGATGAACATAAAACGACCAGCCTTCGTAGCCAGTGAGCCATGAAATGTTTGAAGGGTCTTCTATGAAGAGGCAATCCAGACCGGCCTGAGACATTGCGTTTCGGGTTTTGGCAAGGCGGCGATCATATTCCGCTTGGCTAAAGGCCGGGTCAGTATGCGCCATCTGGATCTCCGCTTCGCAACGAACTTTGGTTGACACAACTTCACCAATCGGCTCACGTCAATGGGTCAGGCAGTCGACGGGATGGAGTTCATCAAAATGAGAGGATTTGAACAGGCCGAGTTCGAGGCCCGGACTAAGCGTGCTCAAAAGGTGATGGAGCAGAAAGGCCTCTCGGCACTATTGCTGACGACCGAGACGGATGTGCGTTACTTTACCGGGTATCTGACGCGGTTCTGGGAAAGCCCGACGCGCCCTTGGTTTCTTGTACTACCCGCAAGCGGCAAGCCGGTGGCAGTGATCCCCTTAATCGGTGCAGCGCTCATGGGGCAGACATGGGTTGATAATATCAGAACATGGAGCGCGCCTGATCTAGAGGATGATGGCGTTTCATTGCTGGTTGAGACACTGATTGAGTTGACACCGGTAGATGGTCAAATCGGAATACCAGACGGCCACGAAACGCACGCGCGGATACCGCTGGCAGATCTCGACCGTGTGCGTGGAAACATTGGTCAGCGGCAAATTGCAGGCGACCATGGCATCCTGCGGCAGCTTCGAATGGTCAAATCCCCCGCTGAAATTGCCAAGATCGAAACCGCTTGTGACATTGCAGGTCGCGCATTTGCACGTGTCCCGGAAATTGCCTCTTCCGGTGTGCCACTGGATGAGGTGTTTCGCGGGTTTCAAATCCTCTGTCTCGAAGAAGGAGCTGATTGGGTGCCTTATCTGGCAGGCGGAGCAGAGCGGGGCGGGTATTCGGATGTAATCTCGCCCGCACGACCGGTGCCATTGTCCAATGGTGACGTGCTAATGCTGGACACAGGCCTCGTCTGGGATGGGTACTTCAGCGACTTTGATCGCAACTGGTCGATAGGACCTGCCAGCAACGAAGTCCGATCCGCACATGCCCGCCTGATCGAAGCTTCGGACGCTGCATTTGAAGTCGCAAGGCCCGGGACCACGGCCGCCGATCTGTTTCACGCCATGAATGATGTGTTGACCCGTGATGCTGAAGGGACGGATGCGGGGCGGCTGGGTCACGGTTTGGGTATGTCGCTGACTGAATGGCCGTCGCTTATCCCATCAGATCACACAGTGCTGGAGCCGGGTATGGTCCTTACGCTAGAGCCGGGAATCGCTGTTGGTGACAAAATACTTGTCCACGAAGAGAACATCGTCATCACTGACAATGCACCAAGATATATCAGCCCCCGTATAGGCCCCGAGTTGATCGAACTATGACACATATTCCTTACACTCTGGATACAGACGATCCGAATGCGTCACCTCTGGGCCTGATTGTGCTTCAGACCGATGAAACTCTTGAGCCCGAATTCAGTGCCTATTTCTCGGATCGGAAGTATCCAATCCATGTCACACGCATTCCAAGTGGCATTGAGGTGACAACGGATAGTCTGGCTGAAATGGAAACTGCGCTGCCGGCTGCTGCCAGTCTTTTGCCGAACGCGAGGCCTTATCGGGTTGTCGGATATGGATGTACCTCAGCCAGCTCGGTCATTGGGTCCGAACGTGTGGCGGAACTGGTTAAGCAAACCTGCAATACTGCTGAGGTTACCAATCCCCTGCGTGCGGCTGCGGCTTGCGCCGCAGATCTTGGGGTTTCAAAGTTTGCGTTGCTCTCGCCCTACATAGAAGAGGTCAACATACCGTTGCGCCGGGCATTTGCTGAGCGCGGAATGTCGACTGATGTTTTCGGAACCTTTGGCGAGGCCGAAGAGGCAAAAGTGGTACGGATATCCAATCAATCGGTAGTCGACGCCGCCGTAAAATTGGGCTCCGATTCTTCGGTCGAAGCAGTATTTCTAAGCTGTACGAACCTCAGAACCTTGTCGGCCATCCCCGAAATCCAGCAAAGGATCGGAAAGCCGGTTCTTTCAAGTAATCAAAGTCTCGCTTGGCATATGAAGCGTTTGAATGCAGCTTAATGAATTATCAAAACGATATCTCAATTATCAAAAATTGCATTCAAGGTTGCAATGACGCACCTGCTTGGTCTTAACTGAGTCGACAGATCAGTGAAATCCGACGCTGTTGGATAATCATTTGACGAGACAGGGGGTCTTGTGACCGAAACAAGTAACGACGCCGCGTTTGTCGAATTTCAACGCGTTCAAAAGTCTTATGATGGCGAAAATCTCGTCGTTAAAGATTTAAATCTGGCTATGCCCAAGGGTGAGTTTCTGACGATGCTCGGGCCATCAGGGTCCGGGAAAACCACCTGCCTTATGATGCTCGCCGGGTTTGAAACAGCTACCCATGGTGAAATCCTGTTGGATGGGCGACC
>NZ_SMMF01000957.1:110472-197594 GCF_009711355.1 Roseibium sp. RKSG952
CGCCCTGTTCCCGCACATGACTGTGGCCGAAAACCTTTCGTTCCCACTGGAAGTCCGTAAGATGGGCAAGTCCGAACGAGAGGAAAAGGTAAAGCGCGCTCTGGATATGGTGCAGATGGGTGCCTTTGGCAGCCGCCGTCCTGCGCAGCTGTCCGGTGGACAGCAACAGCGGATCGCACTGGCGCGTGCTCTCGTTTTTGAACCTGAGCTGGTATTGATGGACGAACCACTGGGCGCACTAGACAAGCAGCTGCGCGAACACATGCAGTTCGAAATCACCCGTCTTGCGCATGAGCTTGGAATCACGACCGTTTACGTCACTCACGACCAGACCGAAGCCCTTACGATGTCGGATCGTGTGGCGGTATTTGATGACGGCCGCATCCAGCAACTTGCCCCGCCCGATCAGCTCTATGAAGAACCCGAGAACAGCTTTGTTGCGCAGTTCATCGGTGAGAACAACACGCTGGAAGGCGTGGTGAAATCGATCGACGGTGATACCTGCCTTGTTCAACTGGATGATGGCTCGGAAATTGATGCGGTTCCGATCAATGTTCACCAGCCGGGCGAGCGCACCAAAGTGTCGATCCGGCCTGAGCGGGTTGAATTCAACAAAGACCGACTGCACGCCGATGCGCACACGCTCAAGGCGATAGTGAAAGAGTTCATCTATATGGGCGATGTGTTCCGCTTCCGCATGTCGGTCGCTGGAAATGACGAGTTCATCGTCAAGACACGGAATGCCCCGGATGCTGTAAAACTGAAACCCGGCGAAGAGATAGAGATCGGGTGGCTGCCTCAGGATTGTCGTGCGCTGGACGCATAGACCAGCCGGGTCAGGCAGAGGGACAGGCTGACGAAAACCCGTGCGTCAGCCTACAATAATACAAACGGGAATAACTGGGAGATACTTTATGAAACCAACAAAGATCTTGCTTTCTGCAGCCGCAATTGCGACGGCCGCAGGCACCGTTTCCGCAGAAGAGATGACGATCGTCTCGTGGGGCGGCGCCTATTCGAAATCTCAGCTAAAGGCTTATCACGAGCCCTATTCGGAAAAGACCGGCGTCACAATTCTTAACGATGACAGCTCGGCCGAAGCGGTGGCAAAACTGCGCGCGATGAACGAAGCGGGCAACATCACATGGGATGTGGTTGATGTTGTGGCTGCAGATGCGATCCGTCTGTGTGACGAAGGCCTGGCGATGGAAATCGACCCGGATACGCAACTGGCGGCAGCACCTGACGGAACACCTGCATCGGAAGATTTTGGTGACCTGTTGGTCAGCGAGTGTTTTATCCCGCAGATCGTGTATTCGACGACCTTTGGCTATCGTACAGATTTGGTGGGCGACAATCCTCCGACCGACATTTGTGCGGTATTCGATCTCGAAGCGTATCCCGGCAAACGCTCGCTGGAAAAGCGCCCGATCAACAACATGGAATGGGCTCTGCTCTGTGACGGCGTGGCCAAAGAAGACGTTTATGACGTTCTGGCAACTGCCGAAGGTCAGGATCAGGCTCTTGCCAAGCTCGACACCATCAAGGACAGCGTTGTCTGGTGGTCCGCCGGTGCTGACACACCGCAGCTTTTGGCTGATGGCGAAGTCGTCATGGGTTCGACCTATAACGGTCGTCTGTTCAGCGTGATCGAAGAGCAGAAGCAGCCGGTTGCAATGCTTTGGGACGCTCAGGTGTTTGACCTTGATGGCTGGATCATCCCGGCCGGTCTGAGCGATGAGCGCAAGCAGCGCGCGCTGGACTACATCATGTTCGCCACCGACACTCAGCGTCTGGCAGATCAGGCCAAGTACATCTCGTACGGTCCTGCACGTGCATCGTCTGCACCGCTGGTTGGTCAGCACGCCGAACTGGGTATCGACATGGCACCACATATGCCGACCGATCCGGAAAACGCTAAGAACACGTTCCTCTACAACTACGAGTTCTGGGCTGACTATCGTGACGACATCGACGCCAAATTCCAGGCGTGGCTGGCACAATAATCGCTGAATGCGTTGAAAGACCAGTTAGGTGGCGGTGCGCCGCCGCCTGACCCAAGCAGAACCAAGAGGCACGAATGACTGACGCAAGCCAACCCGCCGGACCCATGCTGGCAGCGGACGGAACGCCGCTCAAGCAATCGCTCGCGCGTTCGTTGCGGCGTCAGAAACTCCGGGCGCTATTACTTGTCGCGCCACTGCTCCTGTTCGTGCTGTTTTCGTTCCTTGTCCCCATAGCCTCAATGCTGTTCCGCTCGGTCGAGAACAGCATCGTTTCGGACACGATTCCGTTGACGGTCGAGGCACTGAATAATTGGGATGAGACAAGTGGCGAGTTACCGGGCGAAGACGTTTATGACGCGTTCGTCCGTGATATGGTCGTTGCGATCGACAACAAACAACACACCCGTTTGGGAACGCGTCTGAACTACGAAGAAACGGGCATGTCTTCGATGTTCCGCAAATCCGGTCGGAAGCTCAAGCGTCTGGATCCCGAAACCGACGGACCGTTCAAAGAACAGCTGATCGAAATTCACGAAGGCTGGGGTGATCCACAGACATGGCGTGTGATCAAGACCCACGCGGTGCCAATTACCAATGGTTACTTCCTGAATGCTGTCGATATGCGACGCACTCCCGAAGGGGCGCAGGCGCAACCGGAAGACAAGCAGATTCTGATCAAACTTTTTGGCCGTACGCTGTTCATGTCACTGGTGATTACCGGTGCATGTATCCTGTTGGCCTATCCGATCAGCTACCTGCTGGCGACATTGCCTATGCGGGTTTCGAACCTGCTGATGATCCTCGTATTGTTGCCATTCTGGACATCCCTTCTGGTGCGAACCTCAGCCTGGAAGGTCATGCTGCAGCAACAAGGTGTAATCAACGACACGCTGGTTTGGCTCGGGCTGGTTGCAGACGATTCACGTCTGATCATCATCAACAACCAGATCGGTACGATTGTTGCGATGACGCATATCCTGCTGCCATTCATGATCCTGCCGATGTATTCGGTGATGCAGACGATCCCGCCATCCTACACCCGTGCCGCCAAGTCGATGGGGGCCACGAACTGGACCACCTTCTGGCGCATCTACTTCCCGCAATCCATTCCGGGTATCGGAGCGGGTTCGATCCTCGTGTTCATTCTGGCGATTGGTTACTACATCACGCCCGAGATTGTCGGCGGAACCAAGGGTGTCTTCATCTCGAACCGGATCGCCTACCACATCTCGTCCTCGCTGAACTGGGGGCTTGCCGCGGCCTTGGGAACAATCCTGCTGGGTGTCGTGCTGCTGCTCTATTGGGTCTACGACAAGATCGTCGGCATTGATAACGTGAAGCTGGGATAAGAATAATGGCCGCACTTACACCGATATCCCGCAAACCTCTGTCAATGGTCCTGCCCAGCGTTGCGCTTGCAGGCGCTTTCGCCGGAATTTTTGTCGGCGCTGGTAATGGCTCGATTCTTCTTGGAATGTTGGGTGGAGCGATCCTGATCGCAGGGTTGGCCTGGATCTACATTACGCTGCTAAAAAACGAAAAGCTGGCGCGATGGATCAATATCCTTGGCTTCGGCATCGTTGGCTTTCTGGTTTCCGGTCCGATGGGGGGTGTACTCGGCCTGCTGGGCGGGTGGTTCTTCATCTGGTTCATCTATTGGCTGTACGAAGGCCGGTATCGCCGCAAACTGTTGCCCTACCTGACGCCAAAACAGGTGTTCTACCACTACCTGTTCAGAGTGATCTGTGGTGCGATCTTTGTCTTCCTGATCACACCAATTCTGGTGGTTCTGCCGCTGTCCTTTAACGCTCAGGACTTCTTTACGTTCACGCCGGAAATGTTGCGGCTGGACCCTGAAGGGTATTCGCTGAAGCACTACCGCGATTTCTTTACCAACAATGAATGGCAGCGCAGTTTCAAGAACTCGCTGATCATCGCACCGATTGCGACAATCATTTCAGTCTCTCTGGGTACGCTGGCGGCCATCGGCCTCAGCCAGAGCCACGTTCCCGGACGCCGCGCCATTATGGGTATCCTGATTTCGCCCATGATTGTTCCGCTGATTATCTCAGCCACCGGCATGTTCTTTTTCTACAGTGATATCGGCCGCTTCATGGAAGGTACGCTAGGCATGAACAAGAATCTTGTGGGTTACATCAAAGTTATCCTCGCGCATGCGGTTTTGGGTATTCCGTTTGTTATCATCACTGTAACCGCAACCCTGGTGGGTTTCGACCGTTCCCTGACTCGCGCCGCTGCCAATATGGGCGCTGGTCCTGTCCGGACGTTCTTTTCAATCCAGATGCCGTTGATCCTGCCCGGCGTGATCTCGGGTGGCCTGTTCGCCTTCATCACTTCGTTCGATGAGGTGGTCGTTGTGCTGTTTGTCGGGTCTGCCAGCCAGAAAACCCTGCCCTGGCAGATGTTTACCGGCCTGCGGGAGCAGATCAGCCCGACCATTCTGGCGGTTGCGACGATCCTCGTGGTGATCTCGATCGCGTTGCTTACCACGGTTGAACTGCTGCGTCGTCGTTCTGAACGTCTTCGCGGGCTTTCTCCGGCTTGACGTAAAAAAGCAGGTCATTTAACGATTCACCCGTTCAACCCCTGCTGCGATGGCGTCGTGGCACTTAAGGGGTTGATCGGCTCTCGGACCCCGAGACCGCCTGTCCTGAACGCCGGGACATGTGGCCGGGCTTTGCACGTCCGGCAAAGATGAGAGACCTGACTATGACCGACTTAACAAATCGCCCAGAGTTCTTTACCTGTCACAATGGTGACAAAGCGCCCCTGCCGTTCAGCAAGGGCGAATATGAACGCCGCTTGGCCAAGCTGCGCTCGATCATGGCAGCCCGCGATGTTTCCGCAGTGCTGCTGACTTCGATGCACAACATCGCTTACTATTCCGGCTTTCTGTACTGTGCCTTCGGCCGTCCCTACGGCTGCGTTGTGACACAGGATAGCTGCACGACCGTGTCCGCCAATATTGACGCGGGACAGCCCTGGCGACGTTCTGTCGAAGAAAACGTTATCTACACTGACTGGAAGCGCGACAATTACTGGCGCGCTGTTGCAAGTCTGATTGGTAACACGAAACGCGTCGGTATCGAGAGCGACCACATGACCTTGGCCGCACGCGATACCGCGCTGAACATGCTGGGCGCGCCCGAGCTTGTCGACATTGCACCCGATACCATGGCAGCACGCATGGTGAAGTCCGCAGAAGAGATCGAGCTAATCAAGGGTGGTGCACGGACCGCTGACGTTGGTGGCGCCGCGATTCATGCTGCAATCCGAGAAGGTGCCACCGAGATTGAGATCGCAATGGCAGGTCGCGATGCAATGGAGGCGGAGATTGCACGCGCTTACCCGGATGCTGAATACCGTGACACCTGGGTTTGGTTCCAGTCAGGTCTCAACACAGACGGCGCCCATAACCCGGTGACAAAACGCGCGCTGCAGAAGGGCGATATTCTTTCGCTGAACACTTTCCCGATGATTTCGGGATACTACACAGCGCTTGAGCGGACCTTGTTTCTGGGTGAACCGGACGCCGAAAGCCTGCGCTTGTGGAAAGCTAACGTCGCAGCTCATGAACTGGGCCTAAGTCTGATCAAACCGGGCGCGACCTGTTCCGGCATCACTGCCGAGATCAACCGCTTCTTTGCGGATGAGGGCCTGCTGCAATACCGTTCCTTCGGCTACGGCCATTCCTTCGGTATTCTCAGCCACTATTACGGGCGCGAGGCAGGGCTGGAATTGCGTGAGGACATCGACACCGTTCTCGAACCGGGCATGGTGGTTTCAATTGAACCCATGTTGTGGATACCCGAAGGGCAGCCCGGCGCAGGCGGTTATCGTGAACACGATATTCTTGTTGTTGGTGAAGATGGTGCAGAAAACATCACAGGCTTCCCATATGGCCCGGGTCACAACATTATCGGCGCCTGACCGGATACGTGGGGCCACTTGCTCCACGCTTGCCAAAGGATATCGACATATCAGATCCTGAGCGCTTCAAACGACGTATTCCGGCACTCAGATCAGACTGACTGCCGGAATACTGAAGCATTCAAATGCAGAATGCTCTGGGGAGGGAACTTACTTCCGATTGTGGAAGATGAAGCCGATGAAGTTCAGCAACAGTTGCGCCGCAAGAATCTGGGTGCTTTCAGATGGGTCATAAGCTGGGGCGACCTCTACCAGATCGATGCCAACAACATCGCCACGTTTACTCAGACCCTGCAGAATCTCCAACACGTCATAATACTGAAAACCACCATGGCTGGGTGTGCCAGTCCCGGGCGCAATTGATGGGCAGAATGCGTCAATATCGATGGTGACATAATAGCGTACACCTTCGGGAATACGATCCAAAACTCCCTGAGTTCCCAGTTTGCGTACCTGTCGGACCGACAGAATATCCGAGCCGCGGGCGCGGGCATCGTCATAACCCTCTTTCGCGGTCGAAGATACGTTGCGGATACCCAGCTGGGTCATGCCCGATACGTAATCCTTCTCAATCGCGCGGCGCATTGGGTTGCCGTGGCCGACAGTTACGCCGTGGCGCTCATCGACGAAATCCAGATGCGCGTCGATCTGAATGACGTGGATCGGACCTTTCTCGGCGCAGTCTTCAGCATAGGCGTTAATGCAGGGAATATTGACCGAGTGATCACCGCCGATTGTGACGGGGATTGCACCCGCGTCGAGTATTTTCTTGACGCCGTATTCGATGTTGGCGTGGCTCTCTTCGGTTTTGGTGTGGATGATATCTGCATCCCCCAGATCGACGATACGCACGTCGCTGCCAAGATAGGTGGCATCGTCCTCGTGATCATACGCCCCGGCATGACCGAAGCTGAACAGGGTCGATGCCTCGCGGACCGAACGCGGACCAAAACGCGCACCCGAACGGAACTGGCAGCCGAAATCAAATGGCGCACCGAGGATTGCCACATCCGCGTCGATCTCGTCCCAGTTCTCGACGTAAGGTTTTTTGCCAAAGGTCGAGATGCCGACAAAAGGCAGATTCAGACGACCAGCTTCATAACCATGTCCCGACATGAATTCTCCGTTTCTTATAGTTTAGCGATAAGCCAGTTCCGGTAGGAACAGGGCGATTTGAGGGAAGGCTACCAGCAACCCGGTCACAATCAAAAGAATGATCAGGAACGGGGGTACACCGCGTACCACTTCGACAAAGGGCCGGCGGAAGACAGCGATGGCAGTGAACAGGTTGCAGCCAAAGGGTGGTGTGGCCGCGCCGATGGCCACCTGCAATGTGATCAGGACACCAACCAATACCGGGTCCAACCCGCTGGCTTTGATCATGGGGGCAAAGATTGGCACCAGGATCAGGATCACCACGATCGAGTCTACAAACATGCAGCCAACAAAGAAGGCGACGTTGATTGCAAGCAGCACCATGAGCGGGCTGGCCTGTTCAAGACCCAGCGCGGCAATGATGGTCTGCGGCACCTGTGCAAAGCTGAGCGTCCAGCTGAAGGCCGCGCCTGCTGCGATCAGGATGAAGACAACCGAAGTGATGGCGCCGGTGGACAGTGCGATATCGAACAGATCTCCGATTTTGATCGAGCGGAAGATCACGACCTCAAGCACGACAGCATAGAGAACGCAGATTGCAGCGGCTTCGGTTGGAGAGAAGACACCGCCATAGATGCCGCCAACGATGATGGCCGGGAAGCCCATCGGCCAAAGTGCCTTGCGCAGAGCGGTAAAGCGCTGGCCCCAGCCTTCCCGCGGCAGCACGGGAATATCGTGGCGATAGGCGTAATACATGCAATAGGCCGAGAACAGCACCACGATCAGCAGGCCCGGTAGGATACCCGCAATGAACAGTTGCGAGATTGAGGTGCCTGAGACCACGCCATAGATGATCATGCCGATCGAGGGTGGGATCAGGTAGGCGAGGTCGGCGGCGTTGACGATCAGACCAATCGAAAAGCTGTCGCTATAGCCCGATTTCAGCATCCGGGGCCGCATGGCCCCACCGATGGCCACCACGGTCGCCTGTGTCGAGCCACAAACTGCGCCGAACAACGCGCAGGCTGATGTGACAGAAATTGCCAACCCGCCTTTGATGTGGCCCATGAAACTCATCACCAGATCGATCAGCCGGTTGGCGGAATGACCCCGCGTGATGATATCGGCAGCGAGAATGAACATTGGCACCGCAATCAGCGCGGCCGGTTTCACACCCCCGATCATCTGCTGGATCAGGATCTGCATGTTCATGTTGGGGAAATAGACAAGGAACCCCAGCACCGCCGCCGAGATCAGCGGCATTTTCATTGGAAAACCTGCCAACAGCAGGACGATCATCACGATCAGCATCAACTCGGTCATTTGTCTGCCTCCGTGGATTCTTCGTAGCGCTGAATTGCGGCTGCTGTCTCAGGGTCTTCGTAGCTGTCGACTTCGAGGTAAGAGACGTAAACCTCTTCCTCGGCAAAGTTCAGATTGCGGATTGCCGTCAGCAGGTATTGGAAAGACGCAAGGCTCAGGCCAACCACCACCCAGACGTATGTCAGATAAAGAGGAAGTTGCAGCGCCGGCGTAATCCGCCCGCGCGAGGCGACTTTCTGAACATATTCCAGCGCATACCAAGCCAAAACTGCCATGACGATCGCGGTGGTCGCAGCAATCACGAGCATCAAGCCCTTGCGGATCTTGATAGGAAGGGCGTCATAGATTGCCGACATGCGGATATGGATGCCCTTTCGGGTGGCATAGCCCAACCCCATGAAGGTGACGATGACGATCAGAAACTCGTTCAGCTCCTCAGAAAAATAGATGGATTGATTGAACACATACCGGCCAAAGACGTTGGCGATCGTGTTCGCGGCCATCAGGATGATCCCCCAGCCCAGGATCCAGACTTCGATCCGTCCGATGACGGCGTCGATCTTACCCAAAAAGCCGAAGGGAGTGGCAGTACCGCTTTGCATGGTGTCCTCCCTTTGAAAGCCCTCACGCGCAGGGCGCGTGAGGAAGTTCTTGTGTGAGTGGTTTGGGGATCAGTTGCCCGACAGTTCCGCCTGCAGTGCGTCCAGCAGTTCCTGACCACGGGCGCCCACGGTGTCGACATAAGCCGCCGATGTGCCGGTGCTGCGCTCACGGAAGGCGTCACGCTCTTCTTCAGTCAGCACGACCAGACCGATGTCAGGCTTTGCTTCCTTGATGATGTCCAGACGCTGCTGATTGAAGTCGGTAACGACGCCGTCGATGAAACCGGTCATGTCGGCCATGGTGTCACGCACCAGTTGCTGGCGATCAGGGCTGAGGGTTTCGAACCAGTCCGACCCGGCCACAACCGTAGTTACCAGTTCCTGCTCGCCAGCCCAGATCAGGTGGCTGGTGACTTCGTAGAACTTCATTTCTTCGATGGTCGGGATCGGGTTTACCTGACCGTCGACAGCACCCAGTTGCAGCGCGCCGAACACCTCGCCGAACGGCAGCGGTGTCGGGCTGGCGCCCATGTTCTTGTAGGTCTCCAGAAGGATTGGCGACACCATCACGCGCATTTTGAAGTTGTCAAAATCTTCAGGTGTGCGGATTTCGCGGTTGGTGGTCCAGACCTGCGGGCCTTCGGAATACATGGTCATGACTTCCAGACCACGCTGACGGAAGTCATCGTTCAGCGGACCGTAAATGGTTTCCGAGCTGCTGAGGATGTTCGAAATCGCTGCCGGATCAGACGGCAGCAGGTAGGGCAGCAGGAAGACCTGGCTTTCGGGAACAATGGTGCCAAGGTTGCCGATCGAGACGTTGGTGAACTGGATGATGCCGTCCGCGGCCTGCTCGACCGTTTCGGTTGGCGTGCCCAGGGTACCCATCGGGTAAACCGTTACGGTCACTTCGCCGTTGGTGGCTGCTTCGATGCGCGATTTGAACTCCTGAGCATAGGCGTCCATGATCGAGCCCGGGATCTCCTCGATGGCGAATTTCCAGTCCTCGGCCATCACGCTGATCGGCGCGATGCTCAGCAGCGCAGCCGCGGCAGTTATCTTGATATTGGAGAAAGAGATTGTCACGCGAATGTCCTCCCATTTCGCTTTCATTGCCAATTCTAGAGAGAACCACACCACGGATTCTTTCATGAAAAAATATCATCTTGTAAATGTTCACATAAAGAAAAACTATGTTATGTGGTGAGGAGGAGCTGACCTTTGAAACTGCTGAGAAATACACTTCTTGAGACATTTGTGGCCGTGGTCGATTGCGGTGGATTTACCGATGCACAGTACGCATTGGGCATTACACAATCCGCCATCAGCATTCGAATCCGCGATCTCGAAGCGGCACTTGGATATCGTGTGTGCGAACGCGGGCGAGGGGGGTTCCGCCTCACGGAGCGAGGTGAGATCGCCTATGGCAAAGCCAGGGACATTCTGCGCAGCGCGCGTGATTTTGATGCCGAACTCCTTGAGCTTCGGGACGCCACAACGGGCGATTTACGGATCGGTGTCGTGGACGCCGTCAACACCCTTGCCGACCTGAGCCTGGAAAAGGCGCTGAAGCGGTTTCTCGACCGGCCAAACGATGTGCGCCTGGAGGTTGTTGTCGCTTCACCGACAGAGCTCACACAACAGCTGATAACCGGAGAACTGCATGTTGCAATTGCACCGTTTCGCAACCAAGTTGCTGATCTGAAATACACCGAATTGTGCCAAGAAGAGCACCGGCTCTATTGCGGTCGCGACCATCCGTTGTTCGATTTGCCCAACGACAAAATCGATATCAACATCATCTCGGGCTATCATATTTGCCAGCGATCCTACAGCCACCTGGTATCGCCCGAACTTCAATCTACAGACCCAAAGGCTGTCGTGGCGAATATGGAGGCCATGGCGACACTAATTGAGACCGGACACTACCTTGGGCCACTGCCGGTCCACTTCGTAGAAGCCAGAGCACAGAACGGAAAGCTCCGAGAACTTGCGCCGGACAGGTTGCACTGGACCTCCACATTCTACCTCGCAACCCGGCCGACAAACCTTCACAGACGAGCAGTTGAGCTTTTTGTTGAGGATGTGATCTGGGCTTGTGGAGCGGACGCTGAACGATAAAGTGTCAATATCAAGCGTCGGACTCATTGATTTTCTAAGTCAGTAGATTGCGATTTCTGAAAGGAAGGCTTTCGGGCATCGTCTATAGCGGGCTTTCACACGCCCCAAGTTCAGGGGCCCGTCGAACATGATTTCGTCTAACCATCTTCAAACCGAAGGTGCCTTTGTCGTTTGGTCGCGTACCACGGTTATACAAGATCTTATGCAGGCCTCAGGGGTAGTGAACACCGTGAGGCGCGCGGGGGACACGCGCCAACCAGCTCGGCAAGAGAGATCGATATTCCCTTCATGCCATTAGCCTCAACTGATCGATAATGCGCGCTTTCATATGCGACTTGAGATAGCCAACCAGATCGTTCTTCTCGGTATCTGGGATATTGATGACATGATACATCTCGATCTCTAGTTAATTACTGCGCTCTGCGTCACATCCCCGGATATTCGCAGAGCGCGCCTTCCATGAGTGAGGGGACAACCTCAGGAAGTGTGTTGAAGAAGGCGCCCATCAGATCTGGTCTGAGCTGAACGCCTGAAATTGGCAGGGGTTAGAGGCTCAGGCCTTCCAGCCCCATTTGTAGTGATGATGTTCAAAGGCTGGGTGCATTCCGGTTTCAGCCAAGCCTTCGACCATGAAACGATAGAGTGAACGCCAGTACGGCTGAATGGTGACGCCTTCTTCCTGGATCAGTTCTTCCATCTTTTTCGCCACCACGCGGCGCTTGTCTGCATCCGCAATTGTCAACGCTTCAGCCAGCAGGGCGTCAAACTCGGGGTTTTCCCAACCAAACTCATTCCATGCCTCGCCTGATTTGTAGGCAAGCGCGTGAATCTGCACACCCAAGGGTCGATGGTTCCAATTGGTTGAACTGAACGGGTACTTGGTCCAGTCGTTCCAGAAGGTTGCCCCAGGCAGAACTGTCCGCTTTACCTTGATACCCGCATCCCGCAACTGAGCGGCCACGGCGTCAGCTGTGTTTCTGCGCCAGTCATCGTCGATCGAGAACAATTCGTGCTCGTAATCGCCCATTCCGGCCTCATCCATCAGTGCTTTCGCGGCCTTCGGATCATAGGGCATAGGTGGCAACGGGGCGAATTCGGGATGCAACGGGCCTACATGGTGGTTTTCGGCAGTTTCGCCGCGATTCCCGTAACCAAGTTCGAGCAGAACAGCGTTTTTAACCGCCATTTGAATTGCCTTGCGCACCCGCTTGTCAGCATAAGGTTTGCTACCATTTACCTCTGCTTGCTGGTTGGGACGGATGACAATGGTGCTCATGGTCAGCACTTCGGACTTTTCATAGCCGAGGCCATCCAGAACATCGATGAATTCTCCGACGGCCTCGTGAAGCATATCGACTTCGCCGGATTCCAGCGCTGCCAGCCAAGCAGCCGGATCGGTGCCATAGTCGATGTATTCGATCTTTTCCAAAGCTGGTTTGCCGAACACCTCGTCGCCCCACCATGGATGCGCATCATTGCGTATCAGTGTGCATTTAACGCTCACCTCAAATTCTTCGATCAGATACGGACCGGTGCCAATGGCACCTTTGACGTCGTTTTCATCGAAGGATTCATGCACGATTGCAGCAGGATAGTCAGACATTCCTGCAATCAGAGAAATATCCGAATTCGGTAGTGTAAGCTTGACCGTGTGATCGTCTACGACTTTGACCATGTCGGGGCTGGCTTTGTTCAGTGTCGGGTCAACTAGACTTGCAAAGCGACCGGCCATCGAGTTGGCTTCGACACTTCTGTCAGTCCAGCCGCGAATATTACGGGCGACATCCTGAGCCGTAAAATCGTCACCATTGTTCCACTTCACGCCCCTGCGGACATGTAGAGTGTATTCGGTGGCGTCATCATTGACCTCCCAGCCTTCTAGCAGCATGGGCGTCAACGAACCATCGGGGTTATACTGCACCAGATATTCAAGGGTGCCGCGGGTTTCGTTGCCCATTTCGGACCAGTCATAGGTACGCGGGTCCTTCAAAGCGCGCACGCTCATCTGAACGCGCACAACGCCGCCATCCTTCTTGATGACATCCGCAGTTGCCGGGACCGGCACACCAATCAAACTGTAAGCAGCCGCAGCGCTAACCCCGAGGCCAGTGGCACGAGTCAAGAATTCGCGGCGGCTAAGCTTTCCCTGATGATATTCACTGGCGTGCATTTCGATCGCCCAGTGGATATCAGATTGTTTTTTAGTCTTACTTTCCAATTTTGCCTCCCTTGGTGAGTATTTCAATGCGAGGATCAACACGATAAAATAATTCGCCAAAGACGATCTTTGGTGCTGTCAGAACCCTCTCGCCCGGGGCTGACCGCCATCGAGTTGCCCTGCGTGAAATGGTGAGACCCACGCAGGGCAGGTCTTCCGTGAGTGGTCAGTTCAACCCGGAAGAATGTCGGCTAAAGGATAACCTTGGGCAGGCAGATTGCCGGGCTTGAAGTCTTGGATCACCGTCGAGGTTTCCACCGCCTTAAGCGCCATATTGGCCTTATGAATCTGTCCTGCCTCGATATCGGTCAGTGCCTGTTCCAGATGTGTTGCGGTGGCGCCGACAGGCAACATAACGACTGCGACATCTAATTCGACGCCAGCCTTCGACATGACCTTGATCGCTTCATCCACGCGCCCCTCCTGAATCATGACCCCAGCTTGGGTTATGCTAGCGCCATGCTGATCCGTGGGCTCAAACCCATCGGAGAACTTTAACCCGCTGTCGACGGGCAGCGCGTAACCCTTGCTATCACTCAGATGCACCGAGAATTTTGCCGCATGCTCGTCGATAGCGCCTCGTGAGGCGGACACGATTTCTTTGGCCTGATCAAGATTGCCATCGAACAAGGCCAGGCGCGCAGCCCGCACACCGTCCAGAATGAGTTTGCCGGTAGCAGGAATGCGGATGTGTTGTGTTTCAACCTCTCCACCAGTTTCCGTTTCGCTGCTCACTTCCGTCTCAGCAAACGCAATTTGCGATAAACTTGTCGTGGCGAGGGCGAGGGCAACAATGGTGGCCACAGATTTCGTATTCGCTTTCATGCTCATCTCCTGATCTTCTGCAGCATTATCTGCTGCGATTGACCGGAAACTAGTTCGCGAACTTCACCTGAGCTTGCGACGAAGTTTAATTTTTTTTGAACTCTCGAAACATGATCGAAACACATAGGCCCGGTTTGGCATCTGACAGCGTCAGCGTTGCGCCATGACGGTCGACAACTGCTCGCACCAAAGCCAGCCCAAGCCCGCTTCCGGGCGTGGTGCGGGCCGCATCCATCCGGACGAACGGTTGCAGCGCACGGTCCATGTCGTCCTCCGGAATTCCGGGGCCTGTGTCACGAACGACCAGTGTCGCACCGTGTTCAGTGGCGATGATCTCAACATTAATCTCCGCGCCGCTTCCAGCATGGTTTGATGCGTTCATCACTAGGTTAACCAGAGCCTGCTTTATCATCGGAGCGTCAGCTTTGATCTGAACATCTTGCGATTTTACCACTAGGGTCTGATTGCTTTCTTCAGTCATCGGACGAACGAATTCTGCTACCTCTTCAACCAGGGGCCGAAGTGGGATCAATTGCAATCGCGATTGATCACGGTCAGCTTCGACCCGCGCGATTCGAAGCATGGTGTCGAAAATCGTACCCAGGGCCTCGGCTTCTGCGAGAGCTGCATCGATCTTGGGTACAGGGTCAGTCTGCTGGTCCACCGCATCTGCGATCTCGTGCAACGCAATTTGCAGATGTGAAAGTGGAGTTTTCAGATCATGCGCGATTGCAGAAGCGGTTGATTTCATTCCGGTAACCAAAAGCGTCAATCGATCGAGATTCTGGTTCACTCGCGTTGCAATACGGTCAAACTGATCGTCCCGATTATAAACGGGCAATCTGACATCTAGGTCACCATCCGAAACCCGTGAAAGCGCTGAGTTCATCTCTTGCAATCGGGTCATTGAGAAACGGCTTGCCCAAAGTCCCAAGGCCAGTATTGCGATGGTGTTTATCAGCCCAAACACCACTAACCCCCCCACAAGCCTCATGACAGCAAGTTGAATTGGCTCTCTGCTACGCCCAATAACCAATGTCATGTCATCAAGCTTGTGAACGCTCAAATGGTACTCGCCGACCACGCGACCATTAGTCAGTGGACTCAAATCCTGCGGTGCTACCCCGACAAAATCTGGGGCCAACGCAAATGGACCGGTTAGGGTTACACTGTTCGCGTCCAGCAAAGACACAACACGATTGGATGGCTCAGAAAGGCGATCCATCTGATGCAGAGTGTCTACCAGGCCGGATTGCCCTTCGGCCTCATAAATATCACCTAGCAAAAGGCTTTCGCCTTCGCTTTGGGCATTTAGTTCGCTGACCAGCGTATTCTCCACGATCCGTACCAATGCCCATCCGCCAACCGAAAATATTGCCAGAAAGAAAAACAGTGCCCTTAGTGTCGCTTTGAACGGCTGGCCGCCGATCAACTCACCGAGGCGCACGGATCGTATATCCCATGTTACGTACCGTGTGTATCAGCGCGGTTTTGAACGGCTTATCCACTTTGTGTCGCAGTTTGCTGATGTGCGTTTCAACAATTGTGGTGCCGGGGTCAAAAGTGAAATCCCACACTTTCTCCAAGATCATTGTGCGACTGACAACTCTACCCGGATGCTCCATCAGGTGCTGTAACAGAGCAAACTCCTTATTCAAAAGCTCAATCACCTGGCCCTGCCTGGTTGCTGTTCGGGTCAAGAGATCCAGACTCAGGTCATAAACCTCTAGAATAGTCTCCTGAGCGGTCTGGCCCGGGCGCCGGGAAAGAGCAGTAATCCGGGCAAGCAACTCTGAAAAGTGAAACGGCTTGACCATATAGTCGTCACCGCCAGCCAGCAGCCCTTCGACCCGGTCATCCACATCCGAGAGAGCAGTCAGAAAGATGATTGGCAGATCGCTTTTCGATGCGCGTAGTGCCTTTACAACTGACAACCCATCCATGCCAGGCAGCATCCGATCAACAATCGCAATGTCTACGCTATTGTAGAGGCAATAGGTCAGAGCCTCTCGCCCGTCTTCTACCCAGTCAACAACATATCCGTGTTCGGTCAGGCCTTTGCGGATATAGTCAGCCGATTTCACATCGTCTTCTGCCAAAAGAACTTTCATACCCCGTTGATACGTCAAATGCGCCTGCTCGAAAAGCGATCGCATGGTTGGGTTCTGATGAGCTGGTAGCGACAGGACGACCCGTCTTGCCGCGCAACTTTCTTGTGCAAAAAACTAGGGCACGATGTAACGGTTGACCCATCCATCCTGAAGCCAGTGCATGTCTGGCAGCGCGAGCCAAAATGATCGTGAACAGAACCGTGATCATCGTTTGATGAAACGGGGATCCTGCTCCACGATGTTGTTCAGGTATTTACGCCTCACCATCTCGATTGGTACTGGGCAGCCAAATCCTTAGAGTATTCTGGTAATAGCCTTGATGCATGCAGCATTGGCTCCGCTTTTGTCGGCGCCAACTACTCTGAGAGAAGACCTAATTTTCCAGCGCTGACTTTCGTATCGCAGAATTTCTTTCGATCAACTGTGCCTCTAACTTTTCAGACTCTGGTCTCTCCTGGAAAGAAATCCAGCGGGCCAACGCGATGGCTGCACGTTCGCCCATTCTGGAAACTGGAAGATGAACCGTCGACAACGAGGGTACGGCGACGGCAGAACTGGGCAGATCATCCAGGCCCATCAACGATACGTCTTTCGGAACACTTACTCCCTTGGATTGAAGACCAAACAAAACCCCTAGCGCGACGACGTCCGAAAGACACAAGACAGCGTCAGTCTTGACCGCATTACTTACGATACGCGCAGCTGCTTCCGCACCGCCGCGAAGGCTGATTTCAGTCTCAACAGTTGCAAGTTCGCCGTTCCAGTTCGCAGCGCGCAGCCCGGAAAGCCGCGCGAGTGTCCGGTCATTGTTGTGAACCGGGCCGTGCACAACAGTGATTTTCTGATGCCCCAGATCAATGAGGTGCTGCAGTGCCAATTGTGCCACGGCCTTGTTGTCATACCCGATCGTTGGCAAAGGATTGGAGCCGTCATAATAGGATGTGATGATTGTGGGGATCATCGTACGTTCGAGAAGTTCGTGGAACTCATCGGAATGGGTTGCGCCGGTAACGATCAGTCCTTCTGCCCCAATATCGACAAGCCCCTTCGCCTTTTTAGCTTCGACCTGCAGGTCAGAGTCAGTAGTGGCCACAATCAACGATAGCCCATCTTCGGAAAGCTTTCGCTCCAAAGCGGCCAAGAACCGAGCGAAAATAGCATTGTCCAGAGTTGGAACCAGCGCACCTACAAAACGCGTACGGCCAGAGTTAATTGCTCGGGCCGCCGCACTAGGGACGAAGCGAAGTTCAGTGATCGCTTTTTGAACTTTCTCCAGAGTGTCCTTTTTTACCACATCTGGTTCATTCAGTACTCGGGACACCGTCGCGACTGAAACGCCCGCTGCTTTTGCGACATCTCTGAGATTTGCGCGTTTTTTCAGCGCGGGGGCTTTTTGTGTCACCTGTATTTGCGTCCACTTATTTTGAGTTTCATTGAAAGTGTTGACATATGTAACTGGTTTCATCAACCTCTGTAACTAGTTTCATAACTGAGAATCCAACAGCGATATGCAAGGTTCTGCTGTCTTACACGAGTTCACGAATTCCGGGTTCGAAAGCCCGGGACGCAGATTCCCTGGGTTTCCGAAGGCTTCTGGGGTTCGAAAATATGTTCTGGCATCGCGGGAAGCGATCCGAGTGGAGTTGGATCCGGGTGATTTGCTATCCTTGGAAGCGGCGTCGCAGACGCAACCTCTGGACATTGTTGCATATCTCGACGGGCAGACTGCGCTTGCTCATCTGGGCTTAGAGGCAAACGGAGCGCTTGATCACTACGAATTCAACAGCGAGCCACTCGAGGGTTGGATCAGTGCGAATGGCGGAAATCCAACGCAAACAGTTCCATGCTACAAGGCAGTCGCGTCTGCAGATCCTCTGATCTTGCGTACAGACAATCGCATCACAGTTTGGCTGATCCGACCAACTCCGAACACTGGATTGATCGAAGGGATTGGTTCTGGCTGCGTCGCGGTTTCTCATACGGTTGCAGCTTCAAGCGTGCCTTTTTTGCCACCGCTTTTGGGTGATACGCGAGACGAATTCACTGTACCGCGCGGTACGGGACTCGCATATGAGCTGAAAGTCGGTGAATTTGTTCAAATCATCGACGTCGAGGGGCAGCAGTGCTCTGACTTCATGGCACTTCGTTCCGACGGGTTGGATCGCGGAGACGAATGTATGATCGACTCGACCGCGACCCGGTCGATGGTGCGACGCGCCTATCCTGGCCCCGGTTTGCTTGACAAGTTTTACGACCGTGAGATGCGGCCTCTTCTCAACGTGGTGCAAGACACCTGTGGGCGGCACGACACCTTTGGTTTGGCCTGTACAGCGCGCGGCTATGAAGAACGCGGCTTTCCCGGCCATGTGAACTGTTCAGACAATATGTCGAATGCGCTAGCAGCCTACGGCGTAGCTCGCCGATCTGCGTGGCCGGCCATCAATTTCTTCTGGAGTACCTGGATTGATCCGGCAAGTCATCACATCCTGACCGAAGAATCCCACTCGCGCCCCGGAGACTACGTAACCATGCGGGCACTGGAAGATCTGGTTTGCGTTTCGACTGCTTGCCCGGACGATATAGACCCGATCAATGGTTGGAACCCGACGGATGTGCATGTCCGTATCTACCGCCCGGAAACGCCGATCCGCCGCGCGGTTGCCTATCGTGAAAAGGAAGATGCCCCGATGTCGATCAGTCAGGAGTCCGCGTTTCATGACCGTCTGGCCCCGCTGACCCAGCATTTCGCCCCGGCGCGCGATCTGTGGACACCGGTCAGCTACCCGGCCCATGGCACATTGGGCGAGTACTGGGCCTGTCGCGAGGCAGTGACGGTGCAGGACATGAGCGGGTTGCGCAAATTCGATATCGTTGGCCCAGATGCGGAGAAACTGCTGCAACAAGCAACAACCCGAAACGTGGCCAAGCTGCCGGTCTGGCGCGGGTCCTACACTTTGATGTGCGACGAAAGCGGGTCGGTCATCGATGACGGCACGCTTTTTCGGCTTGCGCCCGAGATTTTTCGCTGGTGCTGCGGCTCTGAAGAAAGCGGCCGTGCACTACAGTCATTGGCCACGAATCTGGGCCTGCAGGTCCGTGTGCACGCTATGCAGAACGCGATGCCTAACCTCGCGATTCAGGGGCCAAAATCGCGCGACCTATTGCGCAAGATCACCTTTACTCAGCCGCATGTGCCGTCGTTGGAAGACATGAAGTGGTTCGGTGTGACGATCGCCCGCCTCAATAATCGCGAAGGTGCGCCATTTATGCTCTCGCGCTCCGGATACACTGGGGAGCTGGGCTACGAAATCTTCTGTTCCAAGTCTGACGCGATTGAGATCTGGGACGCTGTTATGGAAGCGGGTCAGGAACTTGGAGTTACACCCATGGGCTCGGCAGCATTGGACATTATCCGGATCGAAGCCGGGTTGGCCGCGGCAAATGCTGAATTTGCACCCGGAGTAGATGCATTCGAAGCCGGGTTGGGCTTCGCCATCGATCTGAACAAAAACAATTTTACGGGCAAAGCCGCGCTTGAAAGAAACGCGCGAGAGCCGCGTCGCGCGCTCAAAGGCTTACTGATCGGCTGTGATGATGTACCTGCCCACGGCGCCCCTGTTTTTGCCGGTGAACGGCAGGTAGGCGTCGTCACTTCGGCCACTAGGTCACCGATGCTGGAACACGCCATCGCGATGGCGAGGGTGTCGGCCGAACACTCCGAGAACGGGACACAGCTGGAAATCGGTCAACTTGACGGGCGGATGAAAAGGCTCGGTGCCACTGTCTCGGACATTCCATTCATAGACCCGCAACGAAAGCGGGCGCGCGCCTGAAGGCGCAAGCAACACTACGCAACAGGAGAACAAGATGAAGCACTTTAATACACTGACTGCGTCGCTGGCATTGGCCTTGGGTGCCACCACTGCAATGGCGCAGGAAAAGGTTATGGTTGGTGAGCCCAGCTGGCCTGGAGCCAAGATTATGAGCCGTGTGATCGGTCAGGTCATTGAAACCCGTCTTGGCGGTGAAGTCGGCTATGCGCCCGGCGCAAACGCAGTGATCTTTGCTGCGATGGATGGTGGGCGTGGTGACATTGACGTGCACCCCGATGTCTGGTTGCCAAACCAGTCTTCGTTCACTGACGAATACGTGGACCAAAAGGGGACAGTTGGCCTGTCCGATGGTAGCTATGAAGGTCGTGCCGGTATTTGTGTTCCGACCTACATGGTCGAGGATCACAACATCAAATCGATCTATGATCTTGCCACGCCGATGGCGCAGGAGCTTTTTGACTCAGACGGCGATGGCATGGGCGAGGTCTGGGTTGGAGCTTCTGGTTGGGCATCTACCAATACCTTTAAAGTACGAGTACGCGATTATGGCATCGAAACTTTCCTGACGCCGACCACCGAGGATGAAACGGTATTCTATTCGCGTTTGAAGGATCAGATCGATCAGGAGAAAGGTGCAGCGTTCTACTGTTATGCTCCGCATTACGTGCACGCGCTTTATGACGTCACCATTCTGGAAGAGCCCGAACATGATCCGGCCACCTACAAAATGGTCCAACCCGATCAGGATGCAGATTGGTACAACCAGTCTCATGTCAGCACCGGCGAGCCGGTAAAGACGGTAACGGTTGCGCATTCCAAGTCTTTGGACCAGCGCAATCCGGCGGCCGCGTCATTCCTGAGCAGCATCAACATGGATGCCGCCCAGCTGAGCGGTCTGACTTATGAAGTCGTGGTCAAAGGGCGCGAGATCGATGAGGTTGTGGCCGAATGGATCGATGCCAATGCCGATACAGTTGATGGCTGGCTGGGCCTGAAAACCAACTGAAGCAACTGTGCCCCCGGCGTTTCTGGATCGGGGGCGCAATCCACAAGACCAACTATGGTGAGACCAGTATGACAGCGGATATCGCAATCGATGCGCGTGGCGTGTGGAAAGTTTTCGGAGCAAAGGCGCAAGACGCGCTGAAGGCCATTCACAATGAAGGGTTGAGCAAGGCGGAGGTACTTGAACGCTTTAACTGCGTTGTAGGTGTTGCCGATGCCAGTTTCGAGATCGAACGCGGTGAGCTGTTTTGCGTCATGGGTCTATCCGGGTCGGGTAAGTCGACTTTGGTTCGTCATGTAAATCGCCTGTTGGAGCCTACGGACGGTCATATCTATCTGGATGGCGATGACGTTATGGGCCTAAACGACGAAGGGCTTCGCGATCTGCGCAATCGCCGCGTTGCGATGGTATTCCAGAACTTTGGCCTGATGCCCCACCGTACCGTACGAGACAACGTAGCTATGCCCCTAGAAATTCGCGGCACCGGTAAGGCAAGGCGCTGGGAAGAAGCAGATCGCGTTCTTGAACTGGTGGAACTGAGCGGCTGGGAAGACAAATACGCGCACGAACTGTCTGGTGGCATGCAGCAGCGGGTCGGCCTTGCCCGCGCTATCGCTGCGGACCCGGAGATCTTGTTGATGGACGAGCCGTTCTCGGCCCTTGACCCGCTGATCCGCAAGCAACTGCAGGATCAGTTCATGGAGCTCAGCCACAAGCTCAACAAGACTACGATGTTTATCACGCACGATCTTGATGAAGCCATTCGTATCGGCCACCGCATCGCGATCATGAAAGATGGGCGCATCGTTCAGATTGGCACGCCGGAAGAGATCATTCTGAATCCGGCAGATGACTATGTTGCTGACTTCGTTGCCGGGATTTCAAAACTCAATATGATCTTTGCCCATGCGGTGATGAAGCCGGTTGAAGAGTTCGAGGCACATCACGGTGAGGTTCCGACAGACGCCAAAGAGGCACATCCCGACATGGATTTGTCTGATCTCATGAACCTCTGCGTAGATGGTCACGGGGTTGTGGCTGTCACACAGGACGGCAAGACCGTGGGCGTGATCAACCGGGCGGGTCTGATCCGCGCCATTCAAGACAGTCAGGCATAAGGGAACGGCGATGAAACACGTTGACGTACAACAGGTCCAACCCGAGACCGCTGACCGCCTGAACGGCCTGATTGGGGATTTCGTTGGGCAGGGCGAGGCGTATTATCAGAAAACATTCTCCTACATGATGCAGGCTCCGGGTTACCGGTTCACCCTGAACAAGGCTGCTGCAATTCTTGGGCCAATCTGGTTTGGAGCGCGGGGTCTCTGGTCGTGGTTTCTGACTTTTCTGGTACTTGAAACACTGGCTTACATACAGATAGGGCTGGGTCTTTTTGGTGATCTTGGGCGCGAATTTCGCGAACGAGCCGAGCAGATCGAACAAACCCTTGATCTTCGCCGACAACAGATCGAAGCGGCCGAACAATCGGGTGCCGCCTCGCTCGATTCCCTGAAACGTGCAGCAGAGTCGCTTGAGGGGGCTTTGGCCGGGGCTCAGGACGCTGCCCGAAGTGCCGATTCAACGGGGATCACATATCTGGCAGCAGGAATCGTCCTTTTGCTGGTCGTAAAGTTTATCGCTGCGTCATTGGCCAACTGGACCTTAGAGGGTCAGTTCGCCCGCTGGCGATCAGATTCCAGCGTGGCTCATGGGTGGTCCATGGCACGCATGATTGTTGCATCGGCACTGACCGTGGTCGTTGTCATTCTGTCCGCAATAAAATTTGCGCAACCCGATGCGTTTGCGATCCTCAAGACTTTTCCAACCAACCGTGACTGGCGATTGAATGTCGGGGATGGTGTGCAGGCAGTCTTTGAATGGACCAAAACTGCGGGTCGAGGTTTCTTTGATGGGCTGACATACGGGATGCGCACCCTGTTGGACTGGATCGAGGTGGTTCTGGTCGACACGCCCTGGCCAGTGGTTTCGCTGGTTATCATTATGTTGGCTTACCTTTCTGCGGGTGCGCGTGTTGCGATTTTCACCGGCGCTGCATTGGCCTATCTCGGGTTACTGGATTTCTGGGAAAAGGCGATGACCACTATCGCGCTGCTGGGTGCAGCAGCGATGATCTCAATTACGCTCGGCATCCCACTTGGTATCTATTGTGCGCGTCGGCCCAGGGCCTTTGCCATCGTGCGACCGATACTGGATTTCATGCAATCGATGCCATCCTTTGTTTATCTGATCCCGGTGGTCGCGTTCATCGGATCCGGTAAACCTGCGGGTGTGGTCGCGACCATGATTTTTGGCAGTCCACCCGTCATTCGCTTTACCGTCCTTGGTTTGCAGCAGGTTCCCGAAACCGTGCGCGAGGCTGCTTTGGCATTTGGTGCCACCCCGCGCTATCTGCTTTGGCGCGTAGATCTTCCACTTGCGCACAAAACCATCATGGCAGGTGTCAATCAGACCATCCTGATGTCATTGGCCATGGTTGTTGTCGCATCGCTGATCGGGGCAAAGGGACTGGGCGAAGATGTTCTGGAGGCGTTGCAATATGCGGCGGCAGGGCAGGGCATATTGGCAGGCCTCGCCATTCTGTTTTGTGCTCTCATTCTGGATCGTATTGTGGCCGGTAAGAAGTGAGCCCTATTGCGAATATGATATCAGCTAAATCGTCCTGACTTCAAATCCCGTGGTGCAATGTCTTTTGAGCGGTGTGCACAAAAAGGATTCACATCGGGCGACTGTCATGGCTCAAGCTGATGGCACTGTTGCCAACTGTCAGGTGATCTTCCACCTTTAGACATTGTGGGCGATGTGGTCAAAGTGGAGGTAAGGCGCTGGTTGCCTGCGCACCCTTTCTAGCGGTGAATATGCTCATCTCGCTCGGGGAGAAAATCGACCAATTTTGTACAAGGGCCTGCTGCACACACATCCGGACAGTGAACAAAATGAAGACAGCGGGAAAGCGATAACGTCTAGCCACTTGTTTGCGGTTCACATTTGGTTTTCCCGTCTAGCCTTCAGGAGCGGGGGCAGCGGTTGCTAAAGTCCAAGTGAAAATACAACTGATACAATCACTGGCGCTTTTCTGATACATTTCGAACCCAGAGTCTTCTCATCCCGCTGAACGGCAACGCGCTACAATCGCCCGAGGAAGACCGGAATATGTTACACAAGCGACTGCCAAGCCTCGGTGCTGCCATCGCTCCTTTAGTAGGACAATTGTGGGTTCGTGAATTCAGAACCTGTCAGAGACGGATTTTTGAGTCGGTGGCATGACTGCCACCAGTATTGCTCTTTTCGCAGTCGGCATCGGTAGCGTCACCTTCGCATTTTGGGGGCATTATACCCACTCGGGTCAGCAGAGCTTTGAAGGCATGAGCGGAATGATCCCGATCACTGCTGGGGTATTTGGCGGACTACTCATAGTTTTGGCTGTGCTATTGGCTGGATATCAGCTTTTGGTCCCGTCCATCGAACGGGATTTTGCCACGTTGTCGTTTCCAGACGCTCCGCGGTATTCAAACTATAACCATTGGGTTTTGTTATCGGTTACCGTAGCCATGTTGGTTCTGTTCGACCTGTTCTGTCGCATGACAGTTGGCGTGTCTGGCATATTGATCGTGTTTTCATGGTTTGAGAGTGGGGCTTCTCGCTGGGGTTTGAGCATACTCTTTCTGGGGGTCCTGACCGTACATACGTTGATGGTGACTGATACGATCGGAACGATCCATACTCGCTATTTTGGCCAACCAGACTCCTCGGTCGTGGTTGGTCATGATCTGCACAACGAGGTGTTTCGTCTTTATCCAACTATAAGGGGAGGTGAGATCGTGACTTCACACGGCGGTACCTACGAAGATAACGATGTATTTGCCGACCGATTTGCCGATCTGCAATGGGAGAAAACTCTGCGGTTCGGTCAGCGTGCGCAGGATGTTTTGGGCTGGCAGTCTTATACGACGAAGGCAGCGATCAAGGCTGGCGTGCTCCACTTTGCGACATTGGGTTTGCTTGGGTTATTCTTCATTGGACTAATCGGTTGGTCCGTTGACTATCAGGGAGAGCTTGAGACCACTTCGGCCTCGGCCGTGGAGACCGGATTCAGCTGGTTGTGGCAACATCACCGGGTCATGTTTCTGGCAGCTGTGTTGGCAGGCGCGGGAACGATGATCGGTTTGGTGGCCTGGGCTCATGACCCAAAGCTCGTTGAACAGCTTCAGCCGGGCGATGTATTTGAACCGCTGCCAGAGGCGATCCGACCTGGTAAGGTGATCAAAGGCATTGTTGTCGATCATTCGGCGGAACAGACTCATTTCAATAATCAGTCTGGATCGAGCGTGTCGCACTATAATCTATTAGTGCGGATTGATGAAGTTTTCGCACATTCAATCTGGCTAAGGATCACTTTGGAGAACATCAAACCGATCCGGGATTGGGTGAGTGAGGCGGTGTCGCTACAGGGTGTAGCAGAGACATTCATCGTGCAGGATGATCTATCGATCATACCGCAGAAACTACATCGTGTGGGTGTTCTGTCGCATTCCTATTAGAAGGCGGCGTGCAAGATTACTTCCTTCGGAAAATGCGTGACCTGCGTGAGATCGCGACAGTTTGCTCCTGCCTTATCCGGCGGCTTGTTATCAGAACTGCGGTCGGATACGGCAGCTGAGTACAGAGTTTGCGTGAGATCCCCTCTGCACTGAGTTATCACTTTGGGAAAAGCCTACACTTCGACAACACTGGTAACCGTCTCGCGGAAGTAGTCCAGCAGACCATCTGCCTCATGAGACAAGATATACGTAAGGCTTTTTACTTCCCTTTGTTGGACGCCGTAGAAAAACTGCTGATGAAAGGAAGTCAGATACCAGCCATCACCTAGCTCTACGCAATTTGTGCCTAATGATTTTGTGCCCTCGGGAAACACCTCTGCGCCCAGTCGGCCAACGAGTACCATCAGCTCATCGCGGTTTTTTGCCTGCTGCCAACTGATGTCGGTATCATCGCGAAAGTGATCGATCCGAAAATCAATATCCTGCGCGATCAGTTCAAACATCGTCGGGTCACCAGCGACAAATTTGGCGATGATTTGTTCGATAACTGTTTCTTCAACAATCGCAGATTTCAGTTCCATGTTCATAGACTCCTCTTTGTTTGGCGTATGGAGTCTGTCACCGCTGCATGACAAAGTTAATTGCTATATCAATTATGAATGATATAGATATTATCTATGATAGAGTTAAACTCCTTACGCTACTTTGTCAGCGCCTATGAGGTCAGGACTTTTAGCAAAGCGGCACGAGAGAACGGCGTTAGCCAGCCAACAGTCTCGGCTGCGATTCAAAAGCTTGAAGATCGTCTGGGCGCATCTTTGTTTCTACGCTCAAAAACTGGCTTAACGCCCACACCGCTAGGGACGCGGCTCTATCATGACGCGCTGAACAGCGTCACTCATCTCACAACACTCGAGAGCCGAATTCTGAATCAGCCGAAACAGAATGTCCGGATCCATTGTGCACCAGATATGCTGATCAATAGCCTCGCGTCAGGGCTCAGCAGTCTTCGCCGCGAGTTTTCCGATCTGGCCTTCGGTTTTACAGCCGAAGCGAAAGATAGCGACATCACCTATACTACTGACGTCTGCCTTCCTGCTTCACATAGCTTCATTCTATTGGAGGAGGAGACTTTTGGCGTGGCGTTCTCAAGTAAGCACCCGCTTGCCACCCTGAGCGAGGTGCGACTGGAGGATGTTCGCAGGTACCCAATAATTCACAGGCCTTACTGCCCGAATGCAGATCATATGGATATGAATGCACTCAGCACAGCGCCCGCAGCACAGGCTATGAACGACCCACAGTTGATGGATCTGGTTGCGGCGGATCTTGGCATCGCTTTCACGCCACGCTCACATGCCAGATACCGTGAAGATGTCGTCTGGGTTCCACTTGCGGATAGAAACGCAGGAACACGTAAAGCCGGGATTTCCCATCGACGATCGGCGTTGGCCACCAAGCTGGCAAAGAAGCTGGCTGAGGTTATCAAAAGTGGCTGACCTTTTCGTACAAAGGCGACCCTCTGGCAAATGATACAATTGATACATCTTGCAATGTTTCTCTGACACAAACCGGCACTAGCCTGACGGTTTAAGTAAATGGAACCTGTTGACCTGCCCAGGTTCACCTGCAGCGGGAGAGAGCGAGAGAATGAGTGGCCAAAATCGTACCGGATTTGCATCGGCAGCACTGGTGTTACTGCTTTCCAAATCGGCACTTGGATGTCAGCCCATGCACCAAGTGAATTACAAGACAGATGGAGGCTTCTTCGATATTCGACTGAACGGTGTTCTGGTAATGGCAGGGGATAGCTATTCAGGCGTTGTGAAACTAGATCAGGGTTTATTGGACGGTGAGAATACAATTACGGTTACTTATGACGCCAAGGGCGCGCAGGATGTAGCTTATTTCGCAGTGCATGAAGGCTGCGAGGACGAATTTCCGAATGAACAATCTCTGGCTTCAGTGGAAATACACGGCGATGGAGAGCAAGAATTGGTCTTCAATAGCCAGAGCCCGGTTGAGGCTTTTTTTCCCGGGGCAGTTATAAGCGACGGCAAGGGCCTGCTTGATGCGGTGAAAGAGCTACAGGCCGCAGTTCAAAGGCGAGATGTCGAAACCGTATTTGCTTTCCACGAACCTCTTCTGACCAAAATGGCTGAAAGCGGTGCTCCGATGGAGCGGATCAATGCTCATGTCACCAAGATGCTGACGGAAGGCGAAATTACCCTAATGCAAAACCTGACTTTGACACCGGTCTTGGATGGGTTGGCCTGGGAAGTATTGGCCCCCTCCAGTCAGCCGCCTGTTGTTATTCACCTTGAGCAGGATGGCGGGCAGTATGAATGGACCAGCGGAACGCGATGGGTTTTTGTTGATAACGCTTGGTACGTTATCGAACCGTGAAGCTATCTTGTGAGTTCAGGTTATGGCTTGTCGGCTACCGCATCTCCCGACAAACTGATCTGAGCCAGCAAGTGCACCGCCTTGATCCAACCGGTCTTAGAGGACAGCGAAAATGACGACAGCTCAGGAGATGGCAACCTGTGTCGAGGGTAGTTCACAAATCGATGTCACCCAGTTCGAAGACCTGCTCAATGCCATGGACGAAGGGGTCGCACTATTTGATGTCGATGGTAGTTTTCTTCTGTGCAATGACAAATACATGGAAATGCTGGCGCCATCAGGTCATCCACGACCCGACGTAGGAAACTCATCTCAACAGGTCGCGCTTGGCTTTTTTGGAACGGGTTATCTTCAGCCGGTAGATGGCATGGATGAGGCGACGCTTCCGCGTACTGTTGGAGTGCCGACTGATCCGGGACAGATATTCGAGTTCAGAAACGCGGACGGGTGCACCATTGCCGCCACTACCAAAATTACCTTAGGCGGCAGGGCACTGGTGCGCTTGCAGTTTCTCGAGGAAGCGAAAACGCCCGATCAATCAGCGCGTGACATGTTGCTAGATGCGTTTCAGGCATTGGATGAAGGTCTCGTTCTTTGCGATGAGAACATGCGTTTCGTCTTTGCCAACACGGCGTGGAAGAACATGATGTATGGTGCGCGGCCGCATCTTACTCCTGAACCCGGCGACGAAGTTGTCGAAAAGGTTATCGAGCTGGTCAAGGACGGCTTCTACGATATCCCTGCGGATCAGAGCCAAGAGGATTACATCAATTGGCTGATGACCGAGATGTCGCAGCACGGGAAACAGGTGGAGATACGCACCGCAGAGGGCAAACACTATGTGGGTGCCTCACATTTGACCGCGTACGGCGGATCCCTGTTGTTTGTACGCGATCTGACCAATCAACGTAGGGCTGAGGCGACGCGGCTCGAAGCCGTGAACGGCGCTATCGATGCAGTGGATTACCCTCTGGTTTTGTTTGATGCGGATGAGAAGTTCGTGCTGGCCAATAAGGCGTGGTACGCGATGATCGAGCCTACGGGGTTGGATCCGCAGCCTGGTGACCCTGGAAATGAGTTTTTCTGGTCCATTGTCGACTCTGATTATTACCTACGCCCGGAGGGTATGAGTAAGGAAGACTACTTTGCCGCCGGAATGGCCTTAATCTACAACTACGGACGCGAGTTTCCGCTGCAAACCTCTGATGGCAGGGTTTTTCTAGGAAGCTCGAATGTCACCGCGCTGGGTGGATTTCTGCTGTCCTATCGGGAAATCACCGAACAGATCCGCGCCGAGGCAGAGCTGGAACAACAGCGTGAGGTGGCTCATCAGAACGAAAAGCTCTCGGCCCTTGGGGAACTGCTGGCCGGCGTCGCGCATGAGCTGAACAATCCATTGTCGGTGATTTTCGGGTATAGCCAGATGCTGCAGGGCAAGGTGAGCGATCCCGTGCTGTCCGAACGGATTGATTTGATGTGCCAGTCCGCCGAACGCGCGGGAAAGATCGTAAAAACCTTTCTTGCGATGGCACGTCAGCGTCCAACCCGGATAGATATCTGTTCGCTTAACGACGTTGTGGCGACAGCATTGGAGGTGTCGGGCTACTCGCTGAAAACCAACGGCACTGTTGTCGAGACTGATCTAGACGAGACCGCGCCTCCGATTGCGGGTGATTTCGATCAGCTGGCGCAGGTTTTCAGCAATCTCATTGTCAATGCTGGCCACGCTCTTCACGAACAGCGCGAGGAAGGCCGCATTCTTGTGCGGTCGTATCACGATGTCGACGAGAACCGAACCGTGGTCGAAATCCGCGACAACGGTCCGGGTATTCCTGCAGACATTCAGAACCGGGTTTTCGAACCATTCTTTACCACTAAGGAAGTCGGCGAAGGGACCGGCGTTGGGCTTGCCTTTAGCCATAAGATTATCGAAGGCCACGAAGGTGAGTTGTCATTGCGATCTGTTCCGGGTGAGGGCACAAGTTTTTACGTCAAGCTGAATGCGGTCCATGATGACAACACGCGGAACGAGCTGGATCGATTGGCCCCCACGCCGTCGAAGTCGCTGTCCTGTCTGGTGGTTGATGACGAGGCCGGCGTGGCGCAATTGCTTTCGGACATACTCACCGACGAAGGCCATTCGGTCGAAATGACGACCACGCCCCGTAAGGCGCTGCACATGGCCGAGGCCAGGGAATTTGATGTGATCCTGAGCGATTTCAAAATGCCCGATATGGATGGCGAAGCGTTCTATGAAGCCCTGCGCCTGATTTCACCGAATAGCGCCAATCGCGTGGGTTTCATAACCGGTGATGCCCTGAGTGAGAATGTCCGTGAATTCTTTGCACGATCAAAACGCCCCTATATCGAAAAACCAATCATTAAACGCGAGCTTTTGACGTTGATCCGGCTCGTGCTCTACGAACTGGAATAGCCTATGTATCATTCCGTTATCATCTGCGACGACGAAGCACCCTTGCGCAAGATGCTCGCAGATCACCTGAGCGAATGTGGCTATGCCGTGCAAGAGGTTGAAAACGCCGCAGAGCTAATGGCGCTTTTGGCCAAACAAGAACCCGATCTGGTGCTGTTGGATGTGCGTATGCCCGGTAAGGACGGTTTCACGGCCTTACGGGATATCCGGATGGATTCTCAGGTGCCGGTGATGATGCTGACAGCTGCCGGAGACGTAGTAGACAAGGTACTGGGTCTGGAGTTCGGGGCCGATGACTATCTTGTCAAACCAGTTGATCTTCGCGAATTGCAAGCGCGGATCAAAGCGGCGATCCGGCGCAGCGCCATCCGGGAAACCGAGCAGGAAAAACATGATCGTCTCAGCGGCACGGTGCCCTTTGGGACCTGCCATCTTGACCTCGATAGCGCCCGCTTATTTGCCGAAGACGGTTCTGAAATTGCGATAACCGCCATGGAGTTTAGTCTGCTGAGGGTTTTTGCCGAAAATCGTGGTCGGATTCTGAACCGTGATCAACTGCTGGCCAAGGCGCATGATCGGGGTTGGGAACCATTCGATCGATCAATTGACCTCAGAATATCGCGCATCCGTCGCAAGGTCGAAAAAAACCCTGAAAAGCCCGAGGTGATCCGTACTGTTCACGGTATCGGCTATGTTTTTGGTTAAATTGCTGCACCGAACACAGACCGATATGGTGCTGGTTTTTCTTACCACGCAACAGTATCCAATCATGAGCAATAGGAGTGCCCTGAAAGTGATCAAGTAAGTCCAATCACGCAGCCAGCCCAAACGGCAAAAATTGGATTAACTTTCTCGGAGCACACAATGCATCCCATTATCTATGACGTCGCCGTCTCAGTGGACGGTTTTATCTCTGGTCCATCCGGTGACATCTCAATGTTCGCCAATGAAGGGCCGGTCGTCGAAGACTACCATGCCCGTATGGCTACATACACGACGGCAATCATGGGCCGATCAACATATCAGTTTGGATACAAGTATGGCCTGGAACCGGGTCAAAATCCTTATCAGCACATGGAGACGATCGTGTTTTCCCAGTCCATTGGTGATCTGAAAAACAGCGATGTGAAGATATGCAGGTCGACAACAACCCATATCATCAGGGAACTTAAATCGATTGCGAAGGGACCAATCTACCTTTGTGGAGGCGGTTCGTTTGCTGGATGGCTTTTGAAAAAAGGCCTGATCGACAGGGTCATTCTTAAGCGCGCGCCTTTCGTTTATGGCGACGGAGTATCTCTTTTTGGTGGTAAGGTAAGTCCGCATCCTTTCAAAAAGATCGCATCCAAGTCTTATCTGAGCGGGTACGTATTAGAAGAATACGAGACCTAAGTGGTGATAGCGGTCCTGCTGCGGTTTCGACCGGGAATGTCCCGTCGTCAGCAGGATCGCTTGATTTTCGAAATCGCGAAGGCGCCGACAATCCTGTTTGCCGTGTCGCACCAATCAATGACCAGAAAGACCTTTGCGTTTCTAAGAGTTCCTTCTTCCAAGAATTGAACAAGGTACTGACAAAATTGATACATTACCCGAAACAAGCCTGACATGTCGGCATTCTATCGCTCCCTCAAAATTGCAACGGGGAAGTGAGTACGCATGTTTCCAGAGACACATCTGATCAAATTGTTCGGCAGTACATCAATTACAGCGCTGCTTACAGTTGGGGCGGTTTCAGCGCAGGTGATCGTCGATCCCGGAGAAACTCTGGTTGTGAATCCGGGGAATACGATAAACGACCAAGTGTTACTGTTCGATGGCTCAACCTTGCAGGTTGAAAGCGGTGGGACCGTATCCAACCTTGATAGTACTGTACTGGCAGGCGAAGCGGACGCAGCGCTTGAGGTCATCAACAACGGTCAAATACGTTCGGTCAACTCTACAGCGCTCTGGTTGGCAACAAGCACGCTTCGACTCGAGAACTCTGGTGAAATTGTTGGCAATGTCGACGGGATACATCTGCTTTCACCAAGTTCGTCGCTGAACTACCTTCATAATGATGCGACCGGTGTCATTAGCGGCGTCTCCGGAACCGCGGTTCGGGTCGGAGGTACGAGCCAGACCGTTGTTAACGACGGGTTGATACTAGGCGATGACGTCGGGTTCCACGGAACAGGATCGGTCGGCACGATCCAGAACACGGGTAGAATCCAAGGCACGGATATTTTCGGAATATTTGGTGAGGCTGACATTGGTCAGATCCTGAATTCCGGCGAGATACTGGGCACATTTAACGCCATTCGCTCCGTCGGGAATGTGGGCGAGCTCTCTAATCAAGGGGTCATTCGCGGGGGGCAAGACGCGATCGCAATTGGTGGAAGTTTGGGGGTATTGAGAAATGATGGTTTCATCGAGTCGCTAAATCGTGACGGAGTATCCATCGACGGCCAAGTCGCTCTATTGGACAATACTGGACAGATTGTATCTCACGATGGCAATGGTGTGACAGCCAGTAACGGGATTTCGACATTTGCAAATTCGGGCACAATAAGCGGCGCGCAAGTAGGTGTTCTTAGCGATGGAACCATGACATCGCTGAACAACAGCGGTGTGATCCACGGGAACGGCAGTGTCGGCCTTGCGCTCAGGGACGTCAAAAAATTCGTCAATACCGGCACTATTTCCAGCGATAACGCTTCGGGCACGATTACTGGACAAATCAAAACCTTTTTCAATGCAGGTCGGATTGAAGGTCATGAGCTCGGGCTTGGTATCGACGGAGACGTAGGCAGTTTCGAAAACCATGGTACTATTACGGGACGGCTCAACGCAGGCTTTGAAAACACCGGTGTCATATCCTCATTCGTTAATACCGGAACGATTTCAAGCAGAGATGACGTTGGTGTTGTTCTGAATGACGTCACAGCTTTCACCAATAGCGGTTTGATCAAAGGCAACACCGTGGCGTTCGAAATCAATGCGAGCACTGGCACGGATCTCTTTCTGCGCCACGGGTCCAACATCCAGGGCTTGATCGATATTGTCGGTTCGAGCACTCTGAACACTGATCCCGGAATGAACCTTGATCTGACGTTCAAGAACGATGTGCCTTCTGTTGGAGACACTGCAGGTTCGCCATTTGTTGTTAGTAATGACACGATCGTTGTGATCGACCCTGCCGGGTTCGCCGGATCTGACATCTTTGCCAACGATCTGGTTCGCTCAATTTCCGATGTCGCCGGCAACACTGGGACTCGTATTCCTTTGATCAGGCGCGAAAACGGGACCGAAAAAAATGTCTGGTTTACCGGTTTCGGAGGGCAAAATCAGATATCAGGGGCCGGTATTCTTCAAGATAGCTATGGTGGCGTGATCGGTGGCGTGGACCTGCCTACAGCCTACGGCTCGCTGGTTGGTTTGTTCGGCGGTGTTGCAACCGGTGACATAACCTCGGACAATTCAGGCAATTCGCTTACCACTAAATCTATTTTCGTCGGTGGTCGGTACCACAGCGACTTTGGATCCAACTACATTCGTGCATCGATTGTCGGGGGGCAGCTAAGTTCTGATGGCAACAGGCAAGTATTTAACAACCTGGCTGCAGGTGGGGTTGAGACCGGCACTTACGACTATGATGGTTACTTCCTGTCGCCTTCTATCGAGTTTGGAGTTCGGCTCGATAATGTGCTGGCGAACAGACCGATTTTGGCCAGCCTGCAGCTCAGCTATCTATATACGTCCGAAGATGGATACACCGAAACTGGGGTTGCCAGCCCAATCACGGTAGATGGCAGTCAGAGTGACTACGTGAATGCCCGGGCTCAGGTCACACTACCGCACGAGTTCTCTCTGGGCGCAGGTCCGGACGCGCTGTTGGAGTTAACGGCAGGCATTGACGGGCAGTTCACACTGGGGGACGCGTCGCGAGACGCGAGTGTGCTAGGCTCTGAGATTACCTTGAATCCAACCTATGATGACCAGCTCATTCGCGGGTTTATTGGGGGTGGGTTCCGCCAACAGACACGCGATGGTCGCGGGGTATTCTCAGTGGGTGCGGACGGGTTTTTCGGAGGCAGCGACAACTACGAGATTCGTGGAACACTGTCCTTTCAATATGTCTTCTAGGACGAACCAAATCCTCCACCAATCGATCCATGTTTCAACAAGGAAGAAGTACGCTTACAGGATGTAACTGCTCTGGGTTACTTGAAATTCTGTTTGTACTTGCCACCAGTACCAATTCTGACCGAGTCTGTGTTGGGCAAGTATGAGGTTGTTTCCGAATGCTCGAGGCGTCCAGCAGCAAGGAGTGATCATGTGTGCAAAGGTGGAAGCCCTGCCCAGTACGTCACCTCTGCATTCGCTTCGAGCCCAAAGCGGAGCTTGATAAGTAGCCTGAGTGTCAAGCGTGCAGCAAGTTACGAGCGGTGCAAATCAGATATTGGATGTGGAACAGAATAAAGGCGAGTTATTGGACATTACCGACATTGCACTCACGCAGCACTCTTCGCGGTCTAACCTGAGCAGTTGCAACAAATTCCCTCGGCCCTGCTCATCAAATATTGGTTTGTTCACTTACTCGCCTCTTTGGCAGATAAGATATGCGCTCGCATCAAGTCCGAAGCCCGGTCCAGATCGCCCGCATCGACGGCATCCAGAATGGCAACATGCTCGTGGCAGGCCTGCAATGTGCGCACCTTGTTCTGGTAGTTTTGATACTCCTTTATCCGACCAGCTGGTTCATCGGAATCCAGCGCGCGTATGAAGAACCTGTTCCGGCAAAAAGAGATTAAGGTGCCGTGCAGGCGGATGTTGGACTCATATACCAACGTCAGGTCGAAATCTGTCATGATCGTGTCGATCAGGTGGGTCTGTTCAAGTCGGAGTTCGGCTATCCTCTCTGGGTCCACGGTGTATCCGGGCTCTAGGAAAACGGCTGGTTCCAGAAGCAGTCGAAACCGGAACATATCCTCCGCTTCCGCCTCGCGCGATTTTGCCAATGGTGTGACCTGCCATCCATAACCTGGATTCTGTCGCACTAAACCTTCGTTGGATAGGCGGAACAGGGCTTCTTGCAAGGGAGCGCGCTCGGTCTGAAAGCGTCGCATCAGTTCGGCCTCACTGATCCGATCACACAGATCGCCTGCGAAATAGGCGTCGATAATTTTGTGATAAAGCTTGTAAGCCTGCTGACCGGTTGTCTGATAGTCCAGATTGGGCAACTTGTCGGCATCAATGCATAGAAAATACCCCCGGCGAGGCCGATGCTCTGCTACGCCGATTTCACACAAGAAATCCAACGCGGCCCGGACCGGAGTTCGAGACACCGATAGTTCCTTGGCAAATACAGATTCTCTCAGAGGGTCACCAGAATCCAGGCCCCGTTTTTCGGCAGTATTCATAATTTGTGCTGCCAGCTCGCGTTGAAGATCCGATACCTTCCGAGCAGGAGGCGAAATATCTGACATGCTATTTTCTTTACGGTTTTCAAAGGTTAATCGCAAGTGTACTTTGTCGCGAAAAATGCAAAGCACTGGCGAGCGCAGCGTGTAACCATAGGTGGAGAAAGCAGATGAAATCGGAGGTACAAGCCGCAAATGCGGCGTTTCCGCTTGGGTACTACGACAAGGGGTACACACCGTTTTATGCGCTCCAAAGCGAGCCGCGGCTCAGCTACTGCCTGTATGTGCCGATGGATTACAAAACAGATGATGACCGGATCTATCCGCTGGTGGTGCTGGTGCACGGTACGGAAAGAGGGGCACATCTGTATCGCGACGGGTTTGCCGAGTTTGCTGAACAGCAAAAAGTGATCGTGCTTGCGCCTTTGTTTCCGTGCAATCTGTTGTTTGTTGGCGATCAAGAGAACTACAAACTGTTGCGGGCGCGGGATTTCCGGTTCGATCTTTCGTTGTTGTCGATGGTGGATGAGGTTGCCGCGCGTTACCGCGTTCAATCCGACAAGTTCTTGCTTCATGGCTTTTCCGGAGGCGGACATTTCGCCCATCGGTTTCTCTATGCACACCCCGACCGTCTGAGCGCTGTCTCAATTGGCGCACCCGGGGTGGTGACGCTGTGTGATCAAACAAAGCGGTATCCATTGGGATTGGACGGAATGGCCGATTATCTGGGTGGTGAGATCAAGCCCGATCTGATCGAGCACGTGCCGGTCCAATGCGTGGTTGGCTCGAAGGACACCGACACTTGGGAGATCACGGTAGAACCTGGCGAGCTGTTCTGGACCCCAGGTATCAACGATACTGGACGTACCCGAATTGACAGGCTTCGCAGTCTGGCTACTTCGCTTGAAACAGCGGGGTGCTCTGTGCAGTTTGATCTCATCTCCGGTGTGTCACATGACGAGCGGGGCTTGGTGGCGTCGGTGCAGGCGTTCCTGAAGGACCACCTGACCTGAATAGGCAAGGCAAAAACTGGTGTCGTGCTTTGCCGCCGCGGCAATCGTCTAAGTCATCTGATGTGTTTCAATCAGGCTTCAACCAACACCCTGTCCCCAACTCTGAGGATACGAGCGTCGGTTCGAAAGACCTGCCGCATCATAGCATCCGAAACTATATCACCGGGAGTGCCGCAGGGGCCCAACCGCCCGTCAGTCAATGTAATCATGGTGTCTGCGTAGGCACATGCATAGTTGATGTCATGCAGTACGATCACCACGGTTCGACCGTGATCACGTGTGAGACCCTGCAGAGTCTGCATCAGAGAACGGCTGGCGGCAATGTCGAGATTGTTTAGCGGCTCGTCCAGCAGCACATATTCGGTGTCCTGCGCGACAACCATTGCCACAAATGCACGCTGGCGTTGGCCACCAGAAAGACTGTCCAAGGGTCGATCGCGGAAATCTGTCAAATCAAATGTTTCAATTGCCTCATCGACTTTGGCAACGTCCTGCGATCCCGGACGCCCACGATGATGCGGGTAGCGTCCAAAGCCAACCAGTTCGGCGACTGTGAGGCGGGGGGTGACCTCGGTCGTTTGGGGCAGGATTGCCAATGTCAGGGCCATGTTCCGTGCAGGCGTGGTCTGCACGTCCAGTCCGTTGACCAAGACTTGCCCACTTTGCAAAGGTTGCAATCGTGCGATCAGACTGAGCAGCGTTGATTTTCCAGCCCCATTTGGACCGACCAGCGCCGTGATCCCGCCGCTGGGGATCTGAACGGAAACGTCTTTCAAAACTGGTTTTCCGTTATGCTGGTGAGTGATGTTGGAGGCTGTAATCATCTGCGTAAACTCTTCAGAATAAGGGTCAGGAACACCAGCCCACCGACAAGGTCAATGACCACGGACAAAGGTGTGACAAGGCGAAAAACACGCTCCATCAGCAGTTGTCCTCCGACCAGCGTGATGGCCGAGATCAATGCAGCAACCGGTAAGAGGTGGGAGTGGTAAGGGCTGGATAGGACAAACCGCGCCAAGGACACAACCAGCAGGCCCAAAAAGGCCACGGGACCGACCAGAGCAGTGGAAACCGAGACCAATACCGCCACCAGCAGCAAAGTCATCAGATATCCGCGATGAGGATTTTCACCCAAGCCGATAGAGATGTTACGGCCTAGCATGAGTACATCCAGACGAAATCGCATAGACCAGGCGGTGACTACGGCGAGTGCTGTCAACGGGGCTGCAATGGCTAGCGTGTCAATCGACAGGTCGTTAAACCTCGCGTAGCTGGCCACCTGTATGAACGCAAATTCGTTGGGATCGATTATCCTTTGCAGGAATGAGGTAAGCGACCTGAATAAAGTAGCCAGTATCACTCCGGTCAGGATCATGCGGAACAGATCCTGCCTCTTGTCCAGCAGCAGGGATCCAAAAAGCAGTAGAGAAACCGCCACCATCATCGAGCCCGTTATCAGAAACGTCTTGATGGGTGCCAGATCAGCCACGACCAACCCGCCCAAAGCGTAAACCGACCCGGTCAGGATCAATACATAAAGTGCATCGAACCCCATGATCGACGGAGTGAGGATCTGGTTCCCCGAGATTGTTTGAAACAAAACGGTGGCGGTGCTGACAGCCACACCAACCACCACCAGGGCCAACAACTTGGTGCCACGAAACGGAAGGATAAAGTCCCAACCCGCTTTGGCGTCAACAGTCATGTAAGCGATGCAAATCAGGGCGAAAGCCAGGCTCAGGCCGACCAACAATTTAGTAGGCACTGCGTGAACTCGAATACAGGATCATCAAGAAAAACACTGCTCCGATCACACCAAAGACCGAGCCCACCGGGATTTCGAAGGGAAAGCGCAGTATGCGCCCCAATATGTCTGAGATCAGCACCAGCCCAGCTCCGGTCAGCGCTACTAACGGCAGGGTCTGGCGTAGGTTGTCGCCATAGCGCCGCGAGATGATGTTGGGTACGACCAATCCTACAAAGGGGATCATGCCCACGGTTACCACGGTCAGCGCCGTTACCAGGGAAATCACCAGCAGCCCTGCCGCCATGATCTGCCGATAGTTCACACCCAACCCGGTCGCCATGGTTTGCCCCATACCGATGATCGCCAATTGATCTGCAATCAGATAGACTAGTCCCCCAGCCAACGCGGCCAGCCACAGCAGTTCGTAGCGGCCTTTCAGAACGCCGGAAAACTCACCCGTGGTCCAGATTGCAATGCTTTGCTGCAAGTCAAACTGATAGGCGAAGAACACGGATACTGCCCCCAGTAGCGCGCCATAGATCAGCCCTACTAGTGGTACCAGCAAAGGCTGGTTTATCGGCAGACGCCGAACGATGGCCAGAAATCCCAGCGAAGCGGCCAAGGCGGTTGTTGCTGCCAATCCCATGCGCAGGATCAAGGGCGCGGTCGGGATCAGAATTGTAGCCAACAGTATCCCCAAAGCTGCCCCTTGTCCGGTGCCCGTCGTCATGGGTTCTACGAACCGATTGCGAACGATGGCCTGCAGAATGATGCCAGCCATGGCAAGAACAGCGCCTGTGATAAGAACGGCCAGGGTGCGGGGTAGGCGGCTGACAATCAGAACGCGTAGTGCTTCGGGATCACTAAATGCTTGTTCCCACGACAGCTTGATTACACCAACACCGAGCGAGACTACTGACAGGGCCAGAATTACACCTAGCCCTATCCATATTTCTAATCGCAGTGTGCGCACAGATTAATCAGCCTCAAATGCAGCTGCGATCTGATCCAAAGTCAGCGTCATGGATTGGATGCCGCCCGCCGCAATATAAAGCGGCGTGCTGTCGAGATAGATGACCTTACCGGTCTCCCAGGCTTTGGTTTCCTGAACCAATGCGTTGTCCAGAACGGTTTGCGCGGCGTCACCGTCTTGCCCGATGGCAGCCATGCGGTCGATTACAATCAGGACATCGGGATTGGCGTCATGGATAAACTCAAAACTGATCGCTTCGCCATGGGTGGAGGATTCGATATTTTCGACAGCCGGCTTCAACCCCACCGTGTCGTATAACCAGCCAAAGCGCCCTTCGGGGCCATAGGCTGAGATTTTGGGACCGTTGGTCATTACGACAAGGGCTGATCCTTGACCCGAGGTGGACTTGCGCGTCGCTTCAACTTTAGCTTCGAACGCTTGCGCAAGCGCGGCCGCCTCTGCCTGCTTGTCAAAGATTTCGCCATAAGCTTCCAAACGGTCCAGGCCCTGGCTTACTGTATCTTCCCAGATCGTCATGTCGATTGTCGGGGCGATTTTGTTCAGGTTGGGCACAGCCTTGTAAGACCGCCCGCCTGCAATCACCAGATCAGGAGCAATTGCTGCGATTGCTTCGTAATCTGGCTCGAACAACGTACCGACATGCGCGGCATTGTTGGTCGCTTCTGCCAAATAGTCCACATAGACTGGGTGTATCGTGGCATCTGGCACGATCCCCAGAGCCAACAGACTGTCCAGAGCAGCCATGTCAAACACAGCGATTTTGCCAGGTGTGACAGGCACATCCTGATGGCCACGATAGGTTTCGATTGAAACAGTTTGCGCCGAAAGTGGTGATGCCAGCAGACACAACGCAACAGTGAGCTTTTTGTACATAACAGTCCTCATGATCAAGGCTTGGCTGTCACGATGACTGGCTGAGCGGGGTCCATAGTGTTCTGGCACATGGGACAGTCCAGAACTAGGTCGGTTTTCAGAGTGAGTGATTCTAGCGTGGCAGGATCGGTGTTTCTTCCTTAATTGTATTTTATTTGTTGAAGTACAATTTTGACTGTGCCAAATAACCGCAAATCGGTAGCCATTCAACCACCTAGCCAAACGATAAAAATACAAAAGAACGGGTTAGGACATGAAAGCACACCGATATCTGGCCTATGTTGCCACTGGCTTGCTGCCGCTGGCAGCACATGCAGAAGATGACATATTCTTGGGGACAATTTTGATTTCTGCACCAACTCTGGAAGATCCGGAAGGTGAGGAAATCGATATCACGAGCGACGAACTGGCACTTACCAATCCTTCAGATCTTTCTGAGTTGTTTGTGGCGGAGCCGACTGTACAGGTTGGCAGCTCGATCCCATTGTCTCAGAAACTCTACGTCAACGGAATTGAGGAAAACAATCTGGCAATCTCTATCGACGGGGCGCGCCAGAACAACAAGATCTTCCACCACAACACGACGACTTTGGTCGATCCGGGGTTGCTCAAGGCCGCGCGGATTGATCCCGGCGTCGCCCCTGCGGACGCAGGTCCCGGTGCACTTGCTGGGGCCTTGGCCTACGAGACCAAGGATGTAGCGGACCTGCTGTCCGAAGACGCCAATTTCGGGGGTAGGTACCGGTTCGAGTATCAGTCGAACGGTGACATCGTAGCCAACAGCCTCACACTCTATGGCCAACAAAGTGGTTTCGAATATTTGGGCTACCTAAAATACGCGACCGGGAATACGCAAAAGGATGGTAGTGGAAACGAAATCATCGGGTCCGCCACAGACTTGTTAAGCGGATTGGTAAAAACCGCATATCAAACCGAAGAAGGCAGCCGGTTCGAACTGTCGTATGAACGCGTCAGAGATGACGAAGTCCGACCCTATCGGGCTAATATCGGTCAAATCATTGGTGGGCGTCCCGTGCCACTCACACGCCCATATGATCTGAAACGCGAGAACGTGGTTTTCACTTATACCGAAGCCGAACCCAAGGGGTTGTGGGATCCCAAAGTTCTGCTTGCCTATAGCAGTTCCGAACTGTTCCTGGACGAATCCGGTCTGCCGACGAACCAGACTGTTTCCGGCAAGACCGACAGTTTCAACGGCGAGATTTCCAACCGCTTCGATTTCGGGTGGACCGAAATCAATGCCGGCCTGGATTTCTACAATGATACTGCTGATACGGACTACAAGTCCCTGCGGTTCTCAAATCGGGATGAAGCGGCTTCAGAGAAGCTGCGGAACATTGGTGTTTTTGCCCAGGTTCGCATGCGGCCCAATGATCGGACTGACCTTTCCTTCGGTCTGCGTGGTGATTTTCAAGACTTCACCGGAGTTGACGGTTCTAAACAGTCTACCAGCGGAGTTTCGGGTAACTTTGCAGCACAATACAACATCACGGATCAATTCACTGTAAGCGCCGGATATTCGAACGTCTGGGGCGGCATCGAACTGGCTGAGAACTTCATCATGAACCCAGCCTGGAGCTATCCGGCAACAGGGATCGAAGATGTTACCTCTGAAAACGTGTTTGTCGCGGCCAAGTATGATGTTGGAGTCTGGGTGGCTAACGCCAAGTACTTCCACACTAAAATTGACAATGCCCGCGCTGCATCCTATCGCGCCGGGCCGGCGGAGACAGCGGATCTAGAATCTAAGGGATACGAACTGGGCTTTGGATATGCGTGGAATGGTGGCTTCGTAAGAGTGGGCTATGCCAACATTGATACGGACATCAATGGCCGCACCGCAGACTCCTTTACTGGCAACTATCTGACTATGCCGATGGGCGAATTTGTATCATTGCAAGCGGCGCATCAGTTTAACAACGGGCTTCTGATTGGTGGCGATGCACAAGTGGCGTTTGATTACGACGACACGTACGATTTTGCGACACGCGGGCGAGGTCCAGAACTGCCAGGTTACACCGTGGTCAACGTATTTGCTCAATACACTCCTAAAAAGATGCAAAACCTGACCCTGCGGGCCGAGGTTAGCAATCTGTTCGATGAGACTTATGCCAACCGCGCAACCTATGGGCAAGAATTTGTAGGTGAAGTGGTTGCTCTGAACGAACCAGGTCGCTCACTGCGCCTCATGGCGGAAATCGAGTTCTGATGCGTAATCGAGATTAAAAACGGGGTTGGCAATTGAATGTTGTCAGCCCCGAGCTTCGTTGCTACCGGAGCTTTTTGCCAGTGCCTGCCCGTGCCCGACCTTTAGAGATCGCATACATGAATCTGATTGAGCTGGTACTGGTGGGTAAAGAGGTACTCGCCGTTGGTTCCAGCGCGGGTACAATCGAAGAAGCAGCCAACGCTGAAATCTTGGCCTTTCAACGAAAACTATCTACGTGTTCTCGGCAAGCGGAAATACCTCTATCGGGCTGTAGATAAAGCAGGGAAACCCCATTCCGTTAGGAATTGGATCATGAAATAGCCTAGGTTAAATGAAGGCGATTTACCTTAATTCGCCGGAGCTCAGTTCTTATGTCCGGTATGACCCAGGCGTTCGGTTTGTCCACTTTCGGAAGGCCCTATGAAAGTTCGCGGGGGCCGAGAAGCCCGTGTCAAACGCGATTTGATCTATGCTGTCCGTGCTTTGCTGAAGAGAACGGATCGCGATGTCTCGGCGCAGGGCATCTTTGATGTCCTGAAAGGATGTCCCCTCATCCTTCAAGCGTCTGTTCAAAGTCCGAGGCGTCATCTTAAGAGCCTGAGCCGCATCCGGAAGCTGACAAGTCTGCCAGGTCGCTCCATAAAGAAAGGCTCGGACACGAAGGCTATTTGTATGGGCACGCGAACCGGTAAAGATCCAATCCAACGGCGCGCGATCAAGGAACACGGATGCCTCGGCGGGGCTTCGACTAATAGGGCGTGTAAACTGGCGTGGATCAAAGCGAATGCTGGTTTGTGGGGTATCGAACTCGACGGGGCATGGGAAGACCACCGAGTAATCTGCTGCAAATTCCGGGCGGGCAAAGGCAAAGCAAACCGTTTGCACCGGTGTTTCAGACCCGCTGAGCCAGGATAGCAGCCCATGCGCCAGCTTCAGGATCAGCATGTGACCGAAACGCTGCGGCTGAGTTTCGCCTAAGTAAGGTACCAATGCCAACTCCACTTCGTCCGGTTTGTTCCGCAAGTCAAAGTAGAAGTCATCCAGAAGCAAGTTCCAGAACGTCGAGAACCGATAGAGAGCCGAGGTCAGGCTGCTCGCTCCGCGTTGAACCGTCACAAGATGCTGCAACGCGCGTGGCCGGATCGGTCTGCTCCAGAGACCCATCATTTCGTCCCCAGTCTCAGGCGCGGCAAGTTGATACAGTCGGGCTATTTCATTGAGTGTGACACGTTGAGTTGGTGCCATCGGACTGGTTTGAAGGCCCGAGCGTTCAAGCAGCGAATCCATCTCCTCTACAGTGCAACGAGACCCAAGTGCATCTAGCCAATCCTGAATAAATGCCGCTGAAACCGTCGTCAGAGAGATGGGGTCATTTCTGGTCATAAGAATCTCTATTTGGCGTAATCGGATACTATTTTGTCAAATAATGAGCTTACCGACAATCCATGAGGCAGATAGATGACGCGAAACCATAATAACCACCAGGGAGCCTGGAATGTCCTATCAGCCGCCCGTTCAGGATTTGATGTTTTGTGTCGAGCACTTGTCCCACTGGGAGAAGGTGTCGGCGCTCGCCGCATATTCGGACTACGACTTGGAGGATATTGGTGCTGTTCTCGAAGGCTATGCCCGGTTCTGCGGTGAGCAGATCGCGCCTTTGTCCCATATTGGAGACACGTTGGGGGCCCGGTTTGACAACGGGCGCGTGACTATGCCTGAGGGCGACGCGCAGGCCTATGCACAGTTCGTCGAGATGGGTTGGCAGGCCCTGACCCACCCGGTGGAATACGGTGGCATGGGATTGCCGCGAACTGTCGGCGCAGCAGCGGTGGAAATGCTGAATGCCGCTGATATGAGCTTTGGCCTCTGCCCACTTCTGACCGATGGAGCCATTGAGGCGCTACTGCTGACGGGTTCGGATGATCAGAAAGCCATGTACCTTGAACCGCTGATTGCTGGACGCTGGTCCGGCACGATGAACCTGACGGAACCACAGGCGGGCAGCGATCTGGGGCGCGTGGCGACCAAGGCGGTGCCACGTGCAGATGGCGATTATGGCGTCTCAGGAACGAAGATATTCATCACATATGGCGCTCATGATCTGACCGAGAACATCATCCATTTGGTATTGGCGCGTACACCTGACGCACCTGCCGGACCCAAAGGGTTGAGCCTGTTCATCGTGCCGCAGCAGCTTGTGGAAGCGGATGGGACGGTAGGATCCGAAAACACGGTCAACTGTGTGAGCATCGAACACAAGCTTGGTGTTCGCGCCAGTCCGACGGCGGTTCTGGAATACAAAGATGCCACAGGGTTCTTGATCGGCGAGGAAAATCACGGGTTAGAGTACATGTTCATCATGATGAACGCAGCGCGGTTCTCCGTTGGTGTGCAAGGTATTGCGACTTCTGAGCGGGCCTACCAACGTGCCCTGGCCTATGCACGCGAGCGGGTGCAAAGCCGTCCGGTGAATGGTCAGGCCAAAGACGCAGTCGCCATCATTGAACACCCGGATGTCCGCCGTATGCTCATGCGGATGCGCAGCCTGACGGAAGGCGGTCGGGCCATGGCAGCGGCGACCGCTGGGTTGTTGGACATCGCACATCATCAAGACAATCCGGAGATGGCTGCCCTGGCCGAATTCATGGTTCCGCTGGTCAAAGGTTTCTGCTCGGAACGTGCAGTTGAGGTCGCCTCGCTGGGAGTACAAATCCATGGCGGCATGGGCTTTATCGAGGAAACCGGTGCCGCGCAGCACTACCGCGACGCGCGCATTCTGCCGATTTACGAAGGCACCACCGCCATTCAGGCCAACGACCTTCTAGGGCGCAAGGTAATGCGCGACGGCGGCGAAACTGCCCGCCGCTTCGCAGCTCGGATAAAGGCGACCGAGGCGGAACTGGCCGAGGGTGACGCAACGGCGCAAGCTATCAGCACAAGTCTTGCGCGGGCGCGCGGTGCATTCGAAACCGCATTGGATTGGTTGTTGGAAAACAGCCGAAAGGACATCGATGCAGCCTTTGCGGGCTCGGTCCCTTTCCTGATGTTGGCGGGTACGCTGGCGGCAGGATGGAAGCTGGCGAAAGGTGCGTTAGCTGCACAAGCTGCGCTGGATGCTGGACAGAATACGCAATTCATGTCCCAGAAAATTGCCACCGCCCTTTTCTTTGCGCAGCACATTTTGCCTGAGTGCACGACCGAACACACTCGCATTCTGTACGGCTCGCGCAGCCTGCTTGATGCGGCTTTTGCCGAATAATTCCTCGAAAGGACCTGACCCATGAATGATGTCGTGAACCCTGACACTTACGAAAGCCTCGCGATTTCTGAGCGTGAAAACGGCCTGTACGTCGTAACTTTGAACCGCCCTTCAAAGCGCAACGCGCTGGATGTGGCCACAATCGAGGAACTGATCCGCTTTTTCAGCGGTGCCCGTATGGCCGGTGTCAAAGCTGTGGTTCTGGCCGGTGAAGGCAACCATTTCTGCGCGGGTCTTGATCTGGTTGAGCATTGGAAAGCCGACCGCAGCCCTGATGACTTCATGCATGTCTGCCTGCGCTGGCATGAGGCGTTCAACAAGATGGAGTACGGCGGTGTGCCGATCATCGCTGCACTCAACGGTGCGGTTGTTGGCGGGGGTCTGGAACTGGCCAGCGCGGCTCATATCCGGGTTATCGACCCGGGCACCTATTTCGCCCTTCCCGAAGGCCAGCGTGGGATTTTCACCGGTGGTGGCGCGACAATCCGTGTTTCAGACATGATCGGCAAGTACCGCATGATCGACATGATCCTGACGGGCCGCGTCTATCAGGGGCAAGAGGCCGTTGATCTGGGATTGGCGCAATACATCACCGAAGATGGCGGCAGCATGGCCAAGGCGATGGAGCTAGCAGAACAAATTGCACAGAACCTGCCGCTGACCAACTTTGCCATCTGCTCTGCGATCAGCCACCTGAACAACATGTCCGGCATGGATGCAGCCTATGCCGAGGCTGTGGTTGGCGGAGTGGTCAACACCCAACCTGCGGCCCGTGAGCGCCTGGAAGCCTTTGCAAACAAAACCGCCGCCCGCGTGCGGCCCAACAGCTGATACAGGCGGTACCGGGATGCGTCACCATTTCGAAGCTCTTCAGAAGACGCGAGCCAACCATGTGCCCTTGTCGCCGATTTCCTTCCTGCGCCGCGCCGAAAATCTGCACGGCGCGCGTACGGCGGTGATCTATGGCGACGTTCAAAGAACATGGGCCGAAACTGCAACCCGCATCCGCGCTGTGGCCGGTGGGCTGGCCGAACTTGGCGTGCAGAAAGGCGACACTGTTTCGGTGCTGAGCCCGAATGTCCCGGAACTCTTTGAGTTGCACTTTGCCCTACCGCTGACGGGCGGAGTTCTAAACACGCTGAACACACGGCTGGAACCGGAAACTATCGCCTACATTCTGGATCACGCGGACACGAAATTGGTGATCGTGGATCAGGAGCTTGTACCGCTTCTGTCCAAAGCTTTCGATCTTCTCGGTCGACCTTTGCCAGTGGTCGAGATCGTCGATCCTGCGGTTAAGGGTGAGAGCCTTGGTGGTCAAACCTACGATGCGTTGACCGAAGCCACACCGCTACCAATAGAACTGCCCGATGATGAATGGGATGCCATTGCGTTGAACTACACGTCCGGTACGTCCGGTCGCCCGAAAGGCGTTGTTTATCACCATCGCGGGGCCTATCTGATGGCGCTCGGCACAGGGACGGCTTGGCAGATGCCGCCTTACCCGGTTTATTTGTCAGTGGTGCCGATGTTCCACTGCAACGGCTGGGGGCACCCGTGGTTGATGGCCATGCTTGGCGCAACGGTCGTCTTTACCCGTAATCCAGCCGCAGACCGTATACTAGGCGCGATCCGCGCCCATGGCGTAACTCATTTCGGCGCGGCGCCCATCGTGTTGCAAATGCTGGCCGAAGCCGAGAGCGACGCGGCCCCCTTCGATCCTGCGATCCGCGTTTTGACGGCGGGTGCACCACCACCGCCTTCGGTACTGGAAAAAACCCGCTCGATGGGGCTCGACGTCATGCAGGTCTACGGCCTGACAGAGACCTACGGCCATATCTCACAGTGTCTTTGGCAGGATGACTGGGACCAACTCAGTCCAGCGGAGCAAGCCGAATTGCAAGCGCAGCAAGGCATCGCCTTTCCGATGGTCGAAGAGGTCACAGTGATCGACCGTAACAGTGACACACCCGTAACACGCGATGGTGTTACACAGGGCGAAATCGCCATTCGGGGCAACACGGTGATGGCGGGGTATTACAAGGACGCCGAGGCCACGTCGAAAGCTTTTGAGGACGGTTGGTTCTGGTCCGGCGACGGCGCTGTCTTACATGAAAACGGCTACATCCAGATACGTGACCGCCTGAAAGACGTTATCATTTCCGGCGGAGAAAACATTTCTTCGGTCGAGGTCGAAGCAGTACTCTACCGCCATGAGGCCGTACAGGCCGCTGCCGTGGTTGCGATGCCACACGATAAATGGGGCGAAGTCCCCTGCGCCTTTGTCGAATTGCGCGAAGGTGCCGAAACAACATCTGACGAGATCATAGCCTTCTGCCGCGAGCATCTGGCCGGGTTCAAGGCCCCCAAAGTCGTCGTCTTCGAAACTCTTCCCAAAACCTCCACCGGTAAGATTCAGAAGTTCCAGCTTCGGGATCGCGCCAAAGCAATGGACCTTTGAAATGCGCCTGCTGTCCCAATCCCGTCGCCTGCGCCAGACACCTTTTTCCGAGGGCGTCGAAGACAAGGGCGTTACCGCCTACACCGTTTACAACCGGATGCTGCTGCCGACGGTTTTCGAGAGTGTCGAGGCCGACTACCGGCATCTCAAAACGCATGTTCAGGTCTGGGATGTATCCTGCGAACGGCAAATCGAACTAAACGGCCCGGATGCTGGTCGCCTTATGCGGCAATTGACACCCCGAAATCTTGAGAACATGCAGGAAGACCAGTGCTACTACGTACCAATTGTTGATGAAAACGGTGGCATGCTGAACGACCCGGTGGCGATCAAACACAGCGAGGATCGCTGGTGGATCTCGATCGCCGACAGCGATCTGTTGTTGTGGGTCAAGGGGTTGGCTGTTGGTGCGGGCATGGATGTACGCGTGTTTGAGCCTGACGTTTCACCTTTGGCAGTGCAAGGACCAAAATCTGATGACCTGATGGCCCGGGTATTTGGCGAAGAGGTGCGCGACATCCGCTTTTTCAGGTATAAACGATTAGCGTTTCAGGACACGTCATTTGTGGTGGCGCGGTCTGGCTACTCGAAGCAGGGCGGCTATGAGATCTATGTCGAAAATGGTGCCTACGGTATGCCGCTATGGAGCGCCCTTTTCGAAGCCGGAGATGATCTGAATGTTCGTCCGGGATGTCCAAATTTGATCGAACGGATCGAAGGCGGATTGTTGAGCTATGGCAACGATATGACCATGGAAAACTCGCCGCTGGAGTGCGGATTAGGCAAATTCTGCAAACCGGGCGAGAACAGTGACCACATTGGCAAGCAAGCACTTGCCAGCGAAGTTGAAACTGGCTCGACCCGACAGATCCGCGCAATTTCCATACTAGGTGATCCCGTGCCCCCAGCTCGCTCGGCTTGGCCTCTGTTCGACGGTGGAAAGCGAGTTGGTCAGGTTACTTCAGCTGCTTGGTCTCCAGATTTCGATACAAACGTTGCAATTGGAATGGTGGATGCCGGTTACTGGGACTCCGGTACGGAGCTTGAAGTAAAAACTCCAACGGGTTTCCGGCGAGCAGATGTACGAGGTTCGTTCTGGATATAGTCTAGGTTGGTTGCGTGAAAGTGCGGAACCCTGAGCCAAGCGAAAGCTGTGAGCGATACTTAAGCTGCAACACCTGTCGATAGTCAGGGTAGGGGCCTCATCGCTTTCCTCTAGCATTTTTTCCGGAAACACCTCTGAGAGCGTCTTGCATCTCAGGCACTTTCTTTGTGTCGCATTGAGGCGGTCACAGATCATCTTCAATTCAAGATCTGAGACCGTCCGGATGTCGCGCTTAATCAAACCAATCAGATATTCCAGCTGTTGAAAATTGATCCGCTCGAAGCGCGGTAAAGAGCCGACTACATATCCAGAATGGCTTTTAGGTGGCTGGGTCAATCACTTGACCCGACCACCTTTGATTCAAAACTAGTTCCGTTTCCCTGTAATCTTCACGCGCACTAATGCTGCGACCAAGAACGAAAGGCTTATAAGCTCTGATTTGTCTCAAATTGAGCAGTATGCGCTGCTTTTGTATTTCCGATAGGGCGGCCGATTGGCGGTTTGTTGGGGTTATCTTTCCATGCATTGAACTTAAGGGCTCCGGTTATGGCTTTCCCAAACGCATCAATGTACTGACTAGCGGACATGTCTTGAATTTTCTGCTCTGCGTCCTGTGTGATGGCTCCATCAGTAGCACCGACACGCGCGTTCGTCTCAGTTGAGCCGTTTTCAGTATCCGTGCTGGCTGACAGGAAATGTGCTTCACCATCAAGGTAGAAATCACTGTCCGCTTTCTGTGACCCGCCTGTGTCAAGATGACCGTTGCCCACATTCTGCGATGCGTCTAGCGGGGAGAGGATTGTGATACGATTGACCACTTTGCCAGTGACAGTCGGAAATTCCTGGGCGTTTCCCATATCTTGCGTCGCTTCCAATGGAGAGAGGTTAGCAATTTTCCGGGTGACGGTTGTCGAAGTATTCGCTGCTTCATATGCCATGTCCCGGGGCGTCTCAGTTCGGCCAATTTGGGTGCTTTGATTAGCAGTGCCGCCCAAGTGTTGACCCGGTCCTGCCATGGCCGATCCTGCCGTCAGTGCAATCACCAGTGCGGGTACGACACTGAGTTTTTTGATTGTGCTGAAGCGTTCCATTTTCATCTCCTTATCTTGTGGTTACAACTCCAACTTAGGAACGAGACAGCTTTGGTTATTGTGAGAAGAGCTCAGTTTTTTGGGGCTTTTCATCAACCAGCCACGCTGTGACTTGGCCGGTGATTTTGTCGTATTTAGTTCTTCAGGGGCATTCGGCTCGTTAATCTGGCGCCGCTCCGCCCCAAATTTCACAAGGTCGATCGGAAAGTCCGCTTTCTGCGCATGATTGTCGTTAGTTTCACTCAATCCCGCAAATGCGGCGAACTGCAGCTTTGTGGCCGTTTTGATGGGCCAACCAGCTCTAGAGGCTGCATTTTCCGGCATTGACCGGTATGAAGCACCGCATCAATCGTTGCTTGGGGTAAATGGCAGTTTTGAGCCGCAATTGATGGCGATCCTGATGACCCCACGAACAGGAGTTGCTCTGCCTACAAGGCCAGCTATAAGCCTCGAGCTGACGTTGGTTTCAAATTAGGATAACGCCAGTCTACTGGAAAGTTGGCACGACAGTTTCACAATGAGACACGGATGGGGTCACCATTGGAGACAACTGGAAAAAAGAGGCTGGCTGAGGCAATCTGAAGATCCACGCCTAAGCACGAGGTCTTAGAATGCCCCTTTATAATGACATGTTCGAACTGTCGGTCGAGGACATTGATCTTATCGAAACCTCTCTGCGACGCGCAATGGCTTCACTATCTCATGAAACAACCGGTGAGCTTGAGGGTGAAAGATTGGAACGGGAAGAGTCATTACGCCGTATTCAATCGCTCTTAGGCAGGCTTCATGATCAGAAGATTTTCTACCGACCTAAAAGCGGTGTTTACGTGGGAGGATAAATTGCACCGCCCACCGCTGCGCCTGAAGTTAGGTTGATGCGGTAAGAAGCCTCCATCACACTAGTGCCTCGGGTATCGAGCTGTTGCCAGTTCTTTAGATCAGTGAACGTTCCAACGCGTGCTGACATCGACTTGTAGTGCCTGAATCGCCGAAACACCAAAAACACAGAAATTTCTAGGTGTTAAACTCAACTACAGGTGAGTCTCAACAATTCGGGCTCATTATTTACTTACTCCGACAATGGTTGCCGGATCACCTTAATGATCAGACTGCGGTTACGACAAAACTGGGTAGGATTACCAACACATCCAAAGGGTGATTGCGTTGCAAGCCAACATTACTTAGGCATGAAAATAAGTACATTTCGGTGATACATAATGTTCGCAAGATATTTGGCTTCGATCTCAGCCCTGATTTGTGTTGTTGGGCTTATTCTCGCGTTGGTTCTGCTCTACGATCCAATTCGCGCGAAATGGATGGGCACTAAAAATTCGAGCACCGCAACTACCGCAAAAACCGTTATCGAGGTCGGACCCCAACCAGTCGCTGGAAAAATTGACCCACACCTGAACGCATATGTACGTTTTCAGACGGGTCACAAAGGAAAGCAGGAGTTTTCATACCAGTTACGAATGCTTGAAGATTTCAAATTTGCAACTGAAAACCCTCAGAGTCTCTGGCTCGAAACTATGCGCCCTAACTGGCCCCAAAACCCCGATGTTTCGCCCATCATTGGAAATTCGTGTCTAGAACCGCATCGTGGCGAGGCACTGACGAACGACAAAGACCTCGCGCTTGCCTATTCAAATTATGTGGTCTGCCGTGTTGTCGCCGAGAAACCTGATGGGTTTGATGGCATCTATGACCAAGATGCATCTCCCAAAGCGGTCATTGGGCTGCTCTGGGGCGCACCTAATCATCAACCAGTTTCTTTGCCGCGAGAACGCTGTACTGCCGAAGCACGCATTTGGGCAACCACGATTGTGCATCCCGATGACAAGTTCATTCTATGTGTCATGGTTGTGGATGCCGCAGAAGGTGTCGTTGAAAGCTATGCCTACGAACTGTCATCCGATTACGTTTTTGCCTTGTCACAAAATGAGTCCGAGATGACATCGCGGTGGCGGCGCAATCCGACCAAGCGGCGGGCTTCGGCCAACCTGCAAACGTATCTCCAGATTCAGGATTGGATCAAAAACGATAGTGGCCGAGAACAAGCACTGAGGGAATCTGGGCCAGGCATCTTGTCTGCGGCTTCAGAAACACGACCGTCGCGAGATTTCAGCTTTCTCGGTGGCACCATCTCAGATCAGATGATCACGCTGACGATTGAAGTTCGAAGACCGAACGAGTTTCGGACTTGGACAGGCAACATGGCGGCTCGCAAAGCGGCAAGCTGGCTGCGAAAACCATTGTGTAATTCGGAACATGGCGCTGCTCTATTAGCATATCAGCAAAATGTAACGAGCTTCCGCGTGACTTTTGTAAAACCGGACCAATCCCCGCTAAGAGAAACATGGCTACCGCCAATGCTCTGTATCTGAGGCTCGATGTTGTCAGCCGACATTGGGGAGTTTTATGTCGACGACAACATTGTCCGCCCAGCCTCAGTTCGTGCACGACGTAGCGAAATACGGGTGCGTCCTGGGCTGGTCACTCGTATCCAATGCGGCGAGTTGGCGGAACGAGCCTGATATTACCGAATACTGCAGTTCAGTCGAATGGCGGTTTATTCACATGCTTGGAAATTTTTTGGACACACTCGTATTGACGATACTTGGAACGAAGACTAGGTGCGTCACACACTTGAGGCAGATCGCCTCTCGTTATGGAGATTTTATGAAAGAGTCCCGGGCCTAACGCCCGTTCCTGGCGAAGCAAATGCAGGAACACCAACATTGATAGGCTCACTCACGCGCTACGCTGAGTGACCTGTTTCTGTACCTTCATAAAATCGAGACATCCCAATGAACATCTCAAAGCACGAGCAACGTGTTTTGCATGAACTCGCCTTAGGTGGCGAGATTAAATACACGCGCGCCGACAACGGAAAAGTAAAATCCGTTCAGTGTTATACCCGCGACGGCTTTGTCTTCTCGGCCTGCACAATGGACGTATTCAAACGTCTCAAGGACAAGCGCTTCATCAAATCAAAAAATGGCGGTCCCTACCGGATTACCCATTTGGGCAACCAATCCGTTCGCGCACAAATGAACCAAAGATAGGAATGAAAATGCACCACGCAAAAATTGAAGCCATCGTGGAAGTCCACCGACAGGCGTTTGGCGAGGCTGAAGGAGCAGAAATAGCTCAGCTCGCGAGAGATTTTCTCGACCAACCAAAGACAATCTCGATCAGTGCAGAGCGTGATGGGAAGATCGCGGGCAACGTGTTGTTCACACCGTTTGTTTTCAAAGACCACCCTGACACAAGTTGCTACTTGCTGGCACCTTGCGGGGTGTCGCCGAAGTACCAAGGCCTTGGTGTTGGCAAGGAGATCATGGAAGCCAGCATAAATCACCTCAAATCCATAGGAACAGACGCTGTATTCGTGTTGGGAGTGCCATCATTCTACCCCCGTTTTGGGTTTACCCCGACCGACAAGCAGACGCCGTATCCAGATCTCCTGACAACACCGGAGGCATGGATGACACTGGAGTTAACTGCAGGTTCGGTCGAAAAGCTGAGCGGTAAAACGATAGCTATCACACCGTTCATGCACTCACATTGGTGGGACACGTCGCAGCACGGGTGAAACCATATTTCATCCTCAACTCAAGCAATAACCAGATGTTCAATTTCGCAAGTTGAATGTCTGGTTCATCCGCGCAGCCGACATTTGCTAGCTATCTTGAATTCGAATGTCCGGAACTAGCCCAGAACCAACATTGACCGATGTCTTGAGCCTGGCTCGTGCGGCATATCGCGAACAACACAAAACCAGTCGTTGGGCATATTGAAGAACAAAGACGAATTCGCGGACGGAGCAGTCATCTGTCGTAGCACCGAGATCTGACGTTCCGGAAGCATGGACACCCCGCGTGTCTCGATGTAGCGCCAGACAAACCTTTGCCCGGAACCAAAATGACGGAAACGACATATCCAAGCCCTGTCAAAGCACACCGCCATGCCGACATTGTCGTCCATGCGATCGGGTTGGTGGCAATCCTGACGGCAGGCGGATTACTTATTTATAAGTCCATCCTCGGCCTCGAACCTAAACTGGTTCTTGCGGTCGTGGTTTACGTGCTTTGTGCGCTGTCGTCCAATCTGGCATCCGTCGCCTATCACTTTTCCACATGGCACCACAGGCGCAGACTATTGCGACGCATTGATCACGCCGCGATCTACTCCAGCATTTCGGGTACCTTCACTCCTTTTTTCGTCTTAGCAGACACGACGTGGACGATGAAGCTGCTGTGGATTTGTTGGGGGCTGACAGCCGTAGCCGTCTGGAACAAAATCACAAACGAAACGGTCAAGTCTCGATGGTCTACCGCATCCTACCTTGGACTGGGTGCAATTGGGTTGAGTGCCCTTCCTGACCTCACGAATGTACCTATCACGACGCTGTGGTGCATCTTGGCTGGGTCCGTCGCCTACGTCATTGGAACGGTGTTTTACGCCCAAAAAACTTTGCCTTACCGGTATGCTGTTTGGCACACATGGGTAAACATTGGCGGAGCCCTGATGTTTGCGGGCATATGGATAGCCTTATCCACTCAATGGTAATTTTTTGCAGAGGCAGAGAGTAACTGTTTCGCAACCGGTATGCTGGATACTACAGGGGAAAATAGGTCTGCTTAGGACTCATAGGACCTATTATGTCTCACAGCAGAGAACGGCCTCATTAAGCCCATAGCCGCCATCGCCATTCCGTCGAGACGCCGCAACACGGCGACCCGTATCGGCGAATTGGATGGCCAGCGATCGTTTCATCGCGATCGCTCGGGCCTGAACCAGATAGTAAAATGACTGCTGGAAACGGTCCTTCCACTGGCAGTTTGGTAAACTCTCCATCAAGGGTCGTGCTGCCATCCCAGGCAAATTCAACCTGTTCGATTCCGTAGTGCAGCTCTCTTGGGTCTTGAGGGCGCGGCATGCGAAGAAAACTGCGCGGCCAGCCTAAAGACCGATGCCAGAAAGAACAGTGGCGCGTTTCATCTTTGTGCTGGTTTCTTTCCGTCTTGCCGGGCCTCTGCGCGCCATCCGGGTGGACGAAAAAGATATCTTACGCCATCGGTCCAACTCTCGGCATAACGCATATCCCGCCAGATGTTTGTGTATTCCCTGAAGTTGATCACAAGAGGATTGTGGGAATTGACTGGAGTTGTGATGCCATAAGCGACAGGTTCGACCTCGGGCTGATAGGTGCCAAACATACGATCCCAGATGATGAGAATGCCGCCGTAGTTCTTGTCGATGTATCTTGCGTTCGATCCATGATGAACGCGGTGAACCGAAGGTGTATTCAAAATCCCCTCAAGCCATCCCAGCTTGCCGACCTTTTCGGTGTGGATCCAGCTCTGGTAGGCGACAACGACGACCAGGCCAACAACTGTTTCGGCGACGCTGAAGCCGAGCAGGATCATAGGGATGAAGAAAACCCATTCTATGAGTGCATCCATCCATGAGATACGCAGAGCAGTTGAGAAGTTGAACTCGGGTGATGAATGATGAACGCTGTGGTTTGCCCAGAACAAGCGCACTTCATGTTCGCAGCGATGCATCCAGTAGTAAGTAAAATCCGCCACAAGCACCGCGACCGGAATTGTCCACCAGCCCTGAGGTACATCGAACACCGCCAGAGGAGTCGCAATCAGCAAGCCGACAACAAAAACCAGACCATAGGCCGTTCTTTCGAGAAGCGCGCTTACGATGGCAATAGCCCCGTTTGCCAGAGTTTCGCCATAGGATTTACGGCGTCCTCGCGCGACATCCCAAACGGTCTCGGACACGACGGCGAAGAGAAACGCGAGCCCGAGTATCCCAGTGGCCTGGAAAACTGCTTCGTAAACGGCAAATTCTGATTCAAGTTGATCCATAATGTACTCCCAACACTCAGTTGATTTCCAGCCGTAAGGGGCTGCTCAGATTAGTGGCCGTTACTCAAAACTGTTGCTGAGCCGATGAGACCCACCGGGCAACGAGACCGGGCGCGTCATCGGCAAAAGCATCCGCGCCGAACAGGTCGATCGCAATCAATCGTTTTGTCAAAGACGGACCCGTGGTTACCAGCCGTTCAGATTCCGTTGGAAGCAGTGAGTGATCCGCTCCGGGCAATACAACAATGCGATCAGCTCCAGGTGTTCGCGTAAGAATATCGCGATAGACCGAGGCGCTTTCAGCGTAGTCCACATTCAGGTCCTTATCCCCGAACAGCGCAAGAACGGGCACATCTACCTTACGCAGATCTGCCCGCGCGTCGCTCTGGAAGTTAGATTTGACAAAGTGCCATCTGTCCTTTGACATAGTATCGCGGCAGCAAGCCGGGGCATCCTTCATGAAATGCTTATAGGTCCGATAATCCGCGTCTTCGTACATCATCGCCACGATCATATGGTCGAAAACGAGGGCTTTCTGGATTTCCGCATTGGTGGCGCCTTCCAGTCGAAGTCTGTTACGGGTCGTGTATTTTGATTGATCAATCCAGTTGATCGCACCGGAAACGGAAACCATAAAAGTGAAACCAGAATGCTGGGCGATAGCTTTCGGCATGACCCAACCCGCCTGACTGAACCCCATGAGCCCGATCCCTTCCGGCTGAACCCGTGCATCACTGCGTAATTTGGCAGCAGCCGTCGCGACCTCATCGGCGCGGTCCTGCATGGACTGATTCAACCAGTTGCCCCTGGAGTCTCCAACACCGGGCTTGTCCCAGGAGTAAACTGCAAAGCCGGCATCGTTGAGGGCTTGGATGAAAGGTTTATAGTAACCGTAGGCGTCCCAGCGGAGGGCTCCGTCGCCATGCACTAATATGACTGCCGGATGGGGCCCGGGTGTCTCAGGCAGAAGGAGCCTTCCGGCAAGCGTATCATCTGAATGCCTGAAATTCAGCCGCTCTGTGCCTGCCGCGTCAGACCACGCACCCTGCAGCAAAAGCAAGCAGCCCAAAAACGCGATAAACACACCACAGGCAACGTGACTCGAAAAAGACATGTCCGGTCTCCTAATTTGGTCTCTCGGTGCGGGTTGCTGCGCTGCCTTCACCGACTTCGCCAATCAAGTTGTCAGCCAAGGAGATGGCCACTGATCATCCGACGGCGGCGGAGAAACGGTCCAGATTTGGTGGAGCGCTGCGCCCTGTCTTCACCAAATCTCCACAATGCGTGGTTAAGGACTGCACGCGCGCGGGGTAGGGTGGCGGCAACCAGAAGGGAAATTGACCATGAGCAATGATCTGATCCTCATCGCCGAGGACGAGCGCGAGATTGCAGAGATAATCAAAGCCTATCTGGAGCGCGCCGGATTCCGCACCGTAACTGCGGCAGATGGCGATCTCGCATTGTCTCATTTTCGCCAGCTCAAGCCAGCGCTCGCCCTGTTGGATGTCAAGATGCCAAAAAGGGACGGTATCGAGGTACTGCGCGTGATCCGGCAGAGCTCGGACACGCCGGTTATCATGGTCACCGCAATGGCCGAAGACATTGAGAAGATATCGGCGCTCCGGCTGGGCGCGGATGACTATGTGGTCAAGCCCTTCAATGCTCTGGAGGTGGTGGAGCGGGTCAAGGTCGTGCTGCGCCGTTCGGGCCCGGGCGCCTGGCCAGAGGAACGACCGGTGACAGTCGGCGCACTAGTCATCGACAAGAGCGCTTACTCTGTCTTCGCAATTGACGATGACACACGCGCACCTGTCCCGCTCACACAGACGGAATATGCGATTATTGCTCATATGTGTCGCACGCCTCAGCGCGCATTTTCCCGCGCAGAGCTGATCGATGCCTGTGTGCCCGAAGGCGATGTGTTGGAACGCACAATTGACAGCCACATCTCAAATGCGCGCCGCAAACTCGAAGAGGCGGGCGTTTTGGGTTTTCTGGAAACGGTCCGTGGCGTTGGCTACCGGCTGGAACCGTTGACATGAGCAGCCGTCAGTGGAAGCTCCGCACCCAACTGTCGCTCTCGATGATTTTTATCGCTCTGACTGCGCTTGGAGTTTTCATCGTTGGCATGGTCACCTTCTATTTGGTCGCGCAAGATATTTGGCTTACCAGTCTCAATGTTGCAAACCAGGCCACACTGCAGGCCCTGATCAGGGACGAAACCATCTCGCCTGACGCCCTGACATCTCTCGTTAGTGCGTTTTCGATCTATTGGGGCGAAGGCGGGTATGCGCAGGCGGAGTTGGCCGCTCTGGTTGCGCTGGTTACAATTGCTGCGCTTGTGTCTGTCGTGACTGGAATGTTGGTTGCGCGCAGGTTGAGCGCACCAATTGAAAGCGTAACGCGCGCCGCGCATGAAATCGCGCAAGGCAACCTCAGGCTGGATATTCCCGAAATCGAAGGCGGAGCCTCCGAAACGCAGGAGCTACTGGCCGCTTTTCGAGTTATGACACAAGGCCTGGAAAAGGCCGAGCGTGAAGCCACGGAGTCTTCTGCTGCAATCGCACATGAGTTGCGAACGCCTCTTACCATTTTGCGTGGCCGTCTCCAGGGCCTTGGTGATGGGGCTTTCTCGCTGTCGAAGAAAATGACTGACGGGCTGATCGCGCAGGTAGACTCTCTCTCTCGGATTGTCGACGAACTCGGCCTGCTCTCGCGACTGAGTGCAGGTCGTTTCGTTCCGCAAAGTATTGAGGTGGACCTTGTTGAAGAGGTCGAGCGGGTGATAACAACGATGCGCCCCGATCTGGACCGGCTTGGAATGCGGATGGAGTTTTCGCTGAAACCGGTGGATCTGCTTGCTGATCCAGTCCTTATTCGTCGAGCGCTGGCAGCTCTGATCGAAAATGCGAGTCGATATGCAGCTTGTGGTGAATATCTAAAGATAGGGACGTTTGCTGACGGCCAATTCGCCTATCTCTCGGTCGCTGACTGTGGCCCCGGGATCGCGCCCTCTGATCGCGACAAGGTTTTCGAGCGCTGGTGGCGTGGCGAAACGTCTCGCAACCGCTCCGAAGGAGGAACAGGGTTAGGATTGTCGGTGGTTCGGGCGATTTCCAGGGCGCATGGAGGTGACACTGAAGCACAGTCAAACGGTGAACGAGGAGCGGTGTTTATATTGAAACTTCCATTGCAGTCTTCAGCGGAAGGCTGTGAGAAGACGATTGCAAACCCGCATCGCTTTTTTGGGTTTAGATGAAACGATCGATTTGCCAAATCGCATAAGCACACATCTCCACACAACCTCCACCAGGTCTGGGCAACCTCCTAACGCTCCGCCGCTATTTTGCAGGAAACTCGGCGCGTTGGAGGGAATGAGCCATGAAGATCGGCGCAAGATGGTACAGACCAAGGCAGAACAATCCCGTTCGAGACATGGCACTTGTCGCTTCAATTGCCCTTGGTGCCTGCGCCCAAGCGGACCAGGACACGGGAATGGTGTCAAGAAACCCAAGTCCATTAGAAGGTTACTGGAGCTTAGGGGAGACACCTAACACTGTTTTTCTGGAACCCTGCGATGCCGAGTCAGAAAAGCTCTGCGGCAAACTTGTTGTCTTCGAAGGCGATCCAGACGCGCGCGACGTGCTGAACCCAGACCTCCTCAGCTGGGGGCAAAAGATCTGCAACAGCGTTGTTGTCTTCGATCTGATCCCCACGGAAGAAACACAAATATACACTGGTCGCCTGTATGATCCTGACGAGGGAGAAGTTCTGAATCTCATCGTACTGATGAAATCCGCCGACGTTATCGAAGCGCGAGCATTTCACGGCGCCAGCGTAGATGAGGCCGTTAACCTGGGCGTATCCGCAGTTACTGGTGAGTTGCCTATCTTTGAAACTATCTCTTTTGCCACCCGCGCAAGCATCGGCAAGAAGCATCTGGGAAAAAACTCCACCTGGACACGCACGGAGTCGCCTCAACAGCAGTGCAGTTGAGCAAAGGAACACGATTCTGAATGCCGCGCCATTCTTCCAGTAAGAAAACACAGCAGTTTGTAATACTTGCGGCTCACTCTTTTGGACGCAATTAGGTATACCCAACATGTCTTCATCGACCGTCTTGGAGCTGCGTGACAACCATCATGTGCAGATAGCCTGGATTGAGGTACTCCACTTGAAATTGACGCTTGAAAAGGGACTGTCGGAGCGATCAGATACCAAGAACAAAAGCGAATTCAGAGACTTCGCTATGGCATTTGCCAATGCTCTGATGAAATCAATCCGACTAGGCCGCGCACCAATAGACCTCTCTTTTAATTTCTAGTGTCGCGTTCCCGTCAAAGTGGTTTTGAATACGACGGGCGGCTTGCGGACCTTCTCCGCAACTTCGATATCTCCCGACGTCATCCAAGGAAGCTGACGACCAGGCATTCATGTTAGCTTGTACTATCGTACTCCGATGCCAAGTACAGGTTCGCGAGGAGAGAGACGGCTACATGTAGCCCATTATTCCGGCTCTTTGGCAAATTCGGCGAGCAGGCGGTTGAATTCCGCGGCCCGCTCGATGTTGACCAAATGGCCAGTCCCTGGAAACCGGTGCCATACGGCGTTGAGCAAAGTGTCTTGCAGGAAGGCATTTGTCTCGCCAACCAGGTAGTAGTCCTCGTCCCCGGTCGCCAGAAGCACTGGCTTTTCGAGAGTTTTCAACCGCGTCTCATCCTCAAACAAGGACCGCCGGTTCCAATGCACAGTCGATAGCACATGAACAGCGCCTTCGGGAGATTGGTTGCGCAGGTTCGACGCATAGATGGCCCAATTCTCGGAATCGTTTCTCTGAAAGCTCTGATAGGCAGGATCGTCTTCGAGTACCGAAACTGCGCCATCACCGCCGAGCTCTTCGCGCAGATTAGCTTCATGGCTGACCCATTCCCGCCTATAGCGGATCCGCTCCTTCTCATCGCGGGGGCCGGAGCTGTTGCCGACAAGGGTAACGCTGGCGACGCGGTCAGGATGGTTCAACGCGAAGTCGAGGCTGGTAAAGCTGCCCATGGACGTCCCGACGATGTTGGCCTTTTCCAGTCCGAGGTGATCCATCAGGGCCAGCAGGTCGCATGTGGACTGGGATTGCCCGTATTGGCTGCGTTTCTCCGGAACGGCCGAGGGCAGAAAACCGCGCGCGCTAAAGGTGATGCAGCGGAAGGATCGTCTCAGTTCCTCTACCTGCAGGTGCCAGCTGCGGTAGTCGCCGCCGAATTCGTGGACAAAGACAATGGGGGCGCCGACCCCGGTCTCTTCGTAGTAGATTGAAATGCCGTCAAAGGATTGAAATTCGGGCATGTACTGTGTCCTGAGTTTGCCGTTAGGAATTTTCTGCGGTCAGTGTGTCGATGGCAGCCGGGGCAAAGCCCAGTTCTGCCAAAATCTCGCGGGTGTGCTCTCCCAGCTGCGGCGCCGGACTTTCCTGCAAATCCTTTTCTGCAATTGGGTTGCGCGCGAATCGCATGTTGCGCCCATTCGCATTCACAGTGGAAAAGGCAACATATTCCTTGGCAATTGGACTGTCGGCGATAGTCTGGATATTTTCAACCACCGAACAGGGGATCGAGTTGTCAATCAGGACCTTTGTCCAATAGGCCGAAGGATGCTGTTTTAGGTGCGCGCCCAGAACGCCGTCCAAAGCATCGCGGTTGGCAAGCCGCGCTTCGTCGCCCTGAAACCGCTCATCCTCCAACAGTTCAGGATAGCCGATTGCCTCGCAGAAGCGCGGCCAATCCTTTTCGCTACCCAATCCGATGACGATGTCGCGGTCGGCGGTCGGATAAGGTTCAAACGGTGTCATCGACGGGTGGCGCGAACCGATTGGCCCCGGGACAATACCGGCATTGAGATAACGGGCAAAGGCATTTTCCAGGCACACCCACTGGCAAGCCAGCATGGAGACATCCAAATGGCTGGTTTTCTGCGCTCCCTTGGCATCGCGCTCATAGAGGCGCTGCATAATGCCGATGGTGGTGAACAGCGCGGCGGCGACGTCGCCAACAGAGAAGCCAACACGGGTCGGGTCGCCGTCCAGTTCGCCGTTGATACTCATCATGCCGCTCATCGCCTGCACCACGATGTCATAGGCAGGGCGGTGCGACAGGCTGCCGGTCTGACCGAAGCCACTGATCGAGGCGGATATCAGCCGCGGATTGATCCGCTGGAGATCAGCGTCACTGCAGCCCAACCGGTCGCGCACTCCGGGACGCATGTTCTCGACAAAGACGTCCGAATTGGCCAGTAGCTTGTGCAGGGCTTCCTTGCCTCCAGCGGTCTTCAGATCCAGTTTCATCGACCGTTTGTTACGGTTCAGCGAGGCAAAATAAAGGCTGATGCCGTCCTCAAACGGTGGCGTACTGCGGGCCAGGTCACCGTTCGGGTTCTCTACCTTGATCACATCAGCGCCGAGGCTGGCGAGCAGCCAGGTGCAGAACGGGCCGGACAACACCGAGGTCATATCAACAACACGGATGCCTTTCACGATGCAGCTCCTCTCAGCATGGACTTGAGTGTTTTAAGATGTGCGCCCTCGGCGGCCAGCGCTGTGGCGCAGAGGCTGCGGCACGTGTCTCCCAGAGCCTCACGCGGCGCCAACCGATCCACCAGCCCCCAGGCGGCGGCGACTTCAGCGCTCACAACGTCACCGCCAAGCAAAATTGCGGCGCTGCGACCAGGGCCGGTCAGCGCCTGCAATTTATCAACGTCATATTGACCGGGCAGCACGTTGTTTTTGAGGACTGGGTAGGAAAAACGCGCTTCGTGTACGCAGACGCGAATGTCGCAGCCAAGCGCCAGAGTCAGCCCGCCGCCGATGCAGGGCCCGTTGATGGCCGCCACGGTCAGCACCGGGACAGCGCGCAGCGCTGCGGCCATTTCGTCCCAATGATCGGGGCCGTCCTGTTCGTCGTAAAGCGTCTTCAGATCCGCGCCGGCACAAAACACCCGTTCGCCGGCTCCAGTTAGTATGACGGCCCGCAGATCTTCATCACTGGCAGCCCCGCGGAAGATATCCCGCAGCGCGGTCAGCATGTCTGTGGTCAGCGAATTAGCCTTTCCTGGCCGATTGATGGTCACCGTCAGGCACGCGTCCTCGCGGCGGGTGAGGATCAGGCTGTCTTCGGTCATGAACAGTACTCCGGCACCGTGCGCTCCAGCATCCGGATGAGCGAGGGCCATTGTACCCCGCCGTGGGGTCCGTTTTCCGGCGCGCCCCAATCGTGCAGGGCGGTCATAGCGTCTTCGGTGATGGCGGTAGGCTTGTCCGTAGCCCCCAGAATATCCACCTGAATCTTGCAAGCCATCTCAAGGTAGTAATGATAGGTGAAGGCCTCAGCTGCGGTGCGCCCTACTGCTAGCAGTCCGTGATTCTGCAGCAGCATGGCAAAATTGCTACCCAAGTCGCGGGCCAACAGCGCGCCCTCGTCTTCGACCGCGGTGGAGTCTTGGTAGGGGTGACTAGACAAGGTGCCGAGCACAAATCCGGCGTGCTGAGACAGCGGCAGCAATCCCTCGGGCATCGCCGAGACCGCGACACCTGCGCGGGTGTGGCTGTGGATCACATAGTTCACATCAGGGCGAGCATTCAGAATGCCGGAATGGATGATATGCCCGGCCAGATTGATAACCCTGCTGCTGCCGGGCTGTTCATCCACCGCCTCGCCATAAAAAGACATGCGGGTCAGGTTCGAGGCGGTGATCTCATCAAACATCAAGTCATGCGAGTTCAGAAGGTAATGCTCCGGATCCTGCGGCAGGCGCGCTGAGATATGGGTGGAGGTCAGGTCGGTCCAGCCATAGTGATGTGCCAGCCGGTAAAGAGCGGCCAATTCCTGGCGGATTGCAGTGCTCATTCGCTCTCTCCCAAAGCATCCCGGTAGAGGTTGTGAAAATGGCGCAAACCGACCTCGCTCATCGCGCCGCAACCATCGCCGATGATATATGGCCCCGGCTCAAAAGCACGGCTTTGCATACCTTTCTGGATCTTCGAGACAACAACCTCATCTTCGGCTCCGGTGGTTGCCTTGTGCTTGTGCATCAGCGCGATCACGTCCTCGTCCGCAATATCGCCGCTGGAGAACCAGCGGTAGCGATAGACCGTCTTGTTCCAGGCAATGGGCAGGAACTGGCGGATGGTGAAATAGCCACCCGGATAGCAGCACATCGAGACATTGGGGAAAATCCAATAGGCACCATAGTCACCTGCCCGCGGGCTGGTCGTGAGGTCGTAGTCGTATTGCTTTTCGTTTCTGGTTTGCGCCTTGCCATCATGCCAGATCGTCTTGCCCTTGGGGATGGTGGTATAGCCTTCCATCTCAAGCACGCCGTGGGCCAGAGAGGAGGCATGCACTGTTGGGCAATGGTAGCACTCGTTGTAGTTCTCGACCGAAAGCTTCCAGTTGCTGTCATGCACGATCTCGGTTTCGCAGACGAACTTCAGCTTGGTTGGGTCGGGGTGAAAGCTGAGCATATTCTGGCGATACTCTTCCAGCTCTTCCCCCATTGGCGCAGCAGCTTCGTCAAGGTTGACAAAGACAAAGCCACAAAACTCCTCGACCCTGATCTTGCGTAGGTTGATCTGGTCACAGCTCAGCCCGTCGCTCTCAACCGATCCCGGCGCGCGACGCAGCCTGCCGTTAATCTCATAGGTCCAAGCGTGATAGGGGCAGACCAGCACCCGCTTGCCCTTGCCTCTGCCTTCGACAATCGGATGCCCGCGGTGGCGGCAGATGTTGTAGTAGGCCTTGATCCCACCGTCCGGCGCACGAATGACAAAGACATCCTCATCAACAATGGTGAAAGTCTTGAAATCACCCGGTTCCGCGATCTCGGAAACATGGCAGACGCATTGCCAGCTGCGGAAAAAGATCCGCTCCTTATCCCGCTCGAAATATTCCTGCTCGACGTAATACCGCGCAGCCAATGGCATATCCTGTGACAATTGCCCCCCGCTTCTGGCGGATATTTCCCGTCTCCGCCGCGTTGCTTGTTCCCTGTCGAGCCGTAGCCTGCCTTGTTGCAGTCGATGTGAATAGATAGAAAGATTTTACACCTAGGGTAATTCAAAGTTGGCCTATCCATGCTGAACCCCTCAGATCAGACCCCGCTAGGAGCGGTGCGTGTCTTTGCCGTTGCGGCACGCTGCGGGAACTTCAAGCGTGCCGCCGCAGAGCTGGGCGTGACACCAACGGCCGTCAGCTCCCAGGTCAAATCGCTAGAGGCATACCTCGGATGCCAGCTGTTTGATCGCAACGCCCAGTCAGTCATACTGAACGAGTCCGGCCGTCAGTTCGCAGAGGCCTGTGACACGATCTTTGTACGGCTGGACAAGGCGGTGCAAGAGGTCCGCCAATCCGCCAGCCGCACTTCGATCACGGTGGGTGTCGGCGCGCTGATCGGGTCGCAATGGCTGTCCAAACGGTTGTTCAGTTTCTGGCAGCGCTTTCCCGAGACCGGGCTGCACCTGCAGTATTCTCCCGGCGGGGTGGAGTTTTCGGACGGACAGACAGACATGATGCTCGCCTGGGGCGACGGCCGCTGGCCCGGGTTGATCTCCGAACCGTTGCTGCGGTTCAATACCTCGCCGGTAATCAGCCCATCCCTGTTGGCGGGCAAAACGAATCTAACCGATCCGGCTGACTTGCTGACTCGGCCATTACTGCATTGGAAAGATCAGTTCGATTGGCTGGAATGGTTCGCCGCTATGGGGGTCGAAACCAATGGACACTTGCCCGGTGTCGTAATCGACGACTCCAGTGTTCTGTTGCGGGCGGTCCTGTCGGGGCAAGGGGTTTCGCTTGGGTTGCTTCCACTTGTTCAAAACGAATTGCACTCTGGGCAGTTGATACGGCCGTTCAGCGATGAATTTACTCCGTCCCGGTCCTACCATCTGGTCTACCCACCCGATGCCATGGATCAACCGCAACTGAAGGCTTTCCGGAATTGGATTATTGATGAAGCCGGTTTGAAATAACCCCAGCCAGCATGATTGGATAGCGCATCTAGCCTGTGAGCCCTTGGCATCAAAGGGCTTGTCCATGTTTTTAACTAGCTCCCGCAGTGAACGACTGGACAGTCCCGGATGCGTGAGTTCGCCTAATCCCAAACCATGCACCTGCAGCGAATGTCACCTCTGGCGGACCGCATCGCAGCACCCGGTTGCTGTGGCGAGCGACCGCAATGGGCAGACCGTTTCCAACAATGTGATTTCCTGCCGAAGCGAAGAGGGGCGGTCAAGAAGCCCTCAGAACACAGAACTTAGGATCCTCAAAAGTCATGAACAGGCACTTGTGTAGCTTAGCTCTGCCACGCGGCTTCCGAAGACAACCTGATGCCGCTTTCTTAGCCGCGTAACATCCTGTTGAACCCAATCAGCCAAATTCCCAGAATACGTTCCTTGTTGGGCGCCAAAGATATGCACATCATCGCCCCACATTTGCGCGGCAAATGGCAGACCTGTGCTGACTTCAATTGCGATGTAGCCGTGTCGCGAACCACCTTGGCTTGGCCACATGCCACTGGCGTACAAGTACCCATCTTTCAGCTCAAATTCTGATCCAAGACTGGTCGATGTCCTCAGACAATTTAGTGCTTCCTCCGGCATGATCTGACGGAACCTGTTACGTTCGGCCCCATCTTCCCAAAACTCGCTGGGGCGGTGTCCCAGCCACTTTGAGACCTCAATATCTGCGCCGGCTATCCCTGCGTCGCCGTCATCCTCATAGACCGTTCGAATGTTGGTTGTTTCACCATCGAACATTACCTCCAGATGGTCGATTGTGGCTGGAAAGTCGCGTTCTAATCTAAATGAAATTCCTTCTTCGGAGACTCTGAACATGCTTGGGGTGTGCCCATGAGCGCCAAACTCCTCTGAGAAAGTGACGTCGTCTGCTTTGAGTGACAACAAAACATAGCCGGTACAGCAATGCGCTCCGCCAGACCAATTGCGCACAAGAACAACATCTTTGTCGTCCCCCCATTGAAAAACACGTAAAAACTCGGGTGCTACGCGATTGCTGTGTGTCCAGAGCTTTTTACCGTCCAACAAGGTCGCTGCATGCTCAAGGCAGACGTCTCCAGCGCGGTTGCATCCTACTTCAATACCCTCTTCGAGTGTTCCAAAGCGCGTTTGCAGAGGGAGAGGTAGTGCGTCCTGAGCCGCTGCACTGTTCACAACTAAACACAATACAAAAAAACAAATTAGACGCATTGAGTTAGCCTCCTGCCTCAAAGGCAAATCTATTATAGCTGTACGGACGCAAATTAGATCCCTTAGATCACCAATACATGAAAAGCTCCCGGCGAGAAGGGAGGACAGAGTTTGCGTTGAATCCAATGGGAGGCGAGTCTTAATAATTTAGCCCCATTGTTTTTGCACTCCGACAATGGTTGCCGGAGCACCTTAATGGTGAGGCTGCGCTTACAGCAAAATCAGCAACTTAGAGTTTTGAATTTTTCAGGCGATTGGCCCTATTCGTCCTGATAGATGCCCACGGTCAGGTTGTGTTTGTCCTTGGAAGGATCAGCAGCGAAATAGTCAGTCCCGATCATGATGGGATCCACAGGATAATCCTCAACCTGTTCAAACATGGCCTATCCATTTCCCAGCTCGTCGGCGACGCAAATCCCGAAGGCCTCAATGACCACTTGAGCAGCCAGGCGTTGCGCTTCGATTGTGCGACCTTTCACATAGAACCCAGTCGCTCCCGGTCCATGAAAAGCAGGTGTATTGGGCATAGTGCGCGCGACGGCCACCGGAACAAAGAGGTCTTCAATCGCTTCAATCGTGATCCCGGCTGCAATGCTGAGGATCAGTTTGCCGGACAGGTCTGTGTCTATTTACCTGGCGACAGCAGCGATGATCTGCGGCTTGCCCCCCAGTACGATGCTTATTTGCCAACCCATTCCGTTGGTCGGGGTTCGGATCGACAACCGTAGTCCGCAAAGGCACTCACCCACTTGCAATCAAGCTTAGGATGATGGCCGACGCCATGTTGCCGCCGCCGATGAATGCTATCTTGTCCATGGCTCAGAAGCTCGTGATGACAGTCGCGCCGACGGACTGGAACTTGTCCATGTTAATGAGCGCCTCGGGAGCCGCGTCGATGCTGATTTTGTCGCCAACCAGTCGGGCCGGGTCGAGTTTACCGTTCTCGACCATATCGAGCATCGCACCATAGCGATGCGCCTGCATCCCATGGGAACCGAGCAGTTCGATCTCTTGGCTCACGATCTTAGGCATGGGCACAGCAGGGGCTGTATAATCACCGAGCATAAGGCCGACCTGGATATGCTTGCCACGTGGCCGCAGGCAAAGGATCGAGTCGGTCATCGTCGCCGGATGCCCAAGCGCATCCAGCGAAACATGCGCGCCGCCTTGGGTGATTTCTTTGATCGCTTCGACCACGTCCCCCTTGCCATCAATAGCCGCAACCGCACCAAGTTTTTTGGCGAGGGTCAGTTTTGCAGGGTCCAGATCAACTCCGATCACATTCGCCCCTGCCGCACTGGCGATCATCACAGCAGACAATCCGACACCGCCGCAGCCATGGACGGCAACCCACTGGCCCGCGCTGACTTTGCCTTGGTCGATCACGGCCCGAAACGATGTGGCGAACCGGCATCCCAAACTTGCTGCGGTGGCGAAATCCATCGCCTCTGGCAAGGCGACCACGTTCAGGTCAGCCTGGTGGATCGGCACATATTCCGCAAAGCTGCCCCAATGGGTGAAACCAGGCTGCTCCTGATGCAGACACACTTGCTGATGACCCGCATGGCATTCGCTACACGACCCGCAACCACAGATGAACGGCACGGTGACCCGGTCGCCCACCTTCCAGTTCTTCACGTGCTTTCCTACTGCCTCGACAACACCCGCGAGCTCGTGGCCGGGGATATGTGGAAGCTCGATATCGCTGTCGTGTCCCATCCAACCGTGCCAGTCGCTGCGACACACACCGGTGGCTTCGACCTTAAGCACAACACCATGCGGTTCCGGTGACGGGTCTGCCACGCTCACGACCTTGGGGGTTTCTTGGAACTTCTCGAACAGGACAGCTTTCATGGTAGGGTCTTTCGGTTGTGTCGATAAACTAAGTGGAAGCTATCAAACACTGACGAAATTGACTTGCTAATCTGCCTCATTTTAAGAGCATCTTGAGCAGAATGCTCTCGCCACTGGAGAAATTAGAGGAAAACCTTCCCTTAAACAGTATCGACACAGTCAACGCACAGATTCTTGAATTACTTCAAAGCGACGGGCGCATGACCAATGCTAAACTGGCCGAGCACCTGAACATGAGTGAAACGCCCTGTTGGCGGCGGCTGAAGAAACTGGAAGAGACGGGTATCATTGAGGGCTATCAGGCCCACCTCAATCGCCGCAAGCTGGGGCTCGGCGTCATGGCCTTTGTTCAACTTAGTTGTTCAGAGCATGATCAGACCGCTACAGACGAATTCCAACGTATTATCGAGATCACGCCCAATATTCTCGCCTGCCATAACACCACGGGCGCGGACGATTTCTTACTTATCGTGGTCGCTCGTGATTTGGACGATTACAGCGCCTTTGTTGACAGCACTTTGCGGCGCCTGCCGGGTGTGACCAGCATTCGCTCAAACCTCTCACTCAAAGAGATGAAGGCATCGAGCAAGCTGCCTGTGCGTGTTTCAGAGCAATGATCAACACGTCGCTCCGACAGCAGACATTTGTGCATACTCATTTAAATGCAGCTCCGACCCGCATTCCGGGCTTACGCTGCAGCTGCAAATCCATTGCGATATGCAAGCTGGAGAAACCGTCAATTAGATTTGAATAAACTCTGGCCAATTCATTAAAAGATTTGATTGTATGTATTTGTTGGTATGGTGGCCTTATGAACTCACTAACCAGAATAACACGAGGGATAGGCGTCGCCCTAAAGGATGGCAGGGTTAAAGGCCTTCTTGCCTTTACGATTGGTATGATCTTTTGGGCCTCGGTTTTTTATCATTATGTTGAAGGGTGGAGTTGGCTCGATTCCATCTATTTTTCCGTTGTGACCATATCGACTGTAGGGTTTGGAGACTTTTCTCCTGAAACCGCAGCGGGGAAAATCTTCACTATGGTCTATATCATCGTGGGCCTCGGAATCTTCGTAACTGCGGCTACCACTGTGGCAGATACAATATTGTCCCAGAGCGATGATAAAGCTGACGATTGAGTTACTCCCAATCGAAGCAAAGTGAATTTCCATACAGGTATTTCTCTGAACGAACAGCCTAAGACGCTACCCGATTTCATCGGGGTTCTTAAGATGTTGCAGGAACATCCAAGGAATAAAAATATACATATCACGTTATTTGAGTGTAATATTTAGAAAACTGATAATGGAGGGATGGTATGGAAAAGACCCAGGACGCGAAGATTGTCGATCTCGCGATACGATTGCTGTTTCTTGGACTATTCCTCTACAGCGCCCTGGTCATGGTTGCCCCGCTCGCAAGCGTGGTCATCTGGGCTACGATACTCTGCGTCGCGCTCTATCCGGTTTTCGATTGGCTGCAGTCCAAGTTGGGTGGCAGGAAAAAACTGGCCACGACAATCTTGGTTTTGTTGGGCCTCGTTCTGACCCTGGGTCCGGTCGCAACGGCGGTATCCGGAGCTGCAGAACTTGGATCCGAATTTGCGGCACAAGCTGACAAAGGAGAGCTGAATATACCACCCGCTCCTGAAGGCTTAAAGGAATTGCCGTTAGTAGGGGACAAAATAGCTGACGTCTGGGGCTTGTTCGAACGAAATCTGGATGGCGCGCTTGCCAAATATGGCGCACAGATTCTGGAGATCACAAAGTCCCTCTTCGGAAAGGTTTTGGGTATTGGAATTGGGCTTTTGGGACTGGCTTTGTCCGTGTTGATCATGGGAGCATTGTTCAGCCCCGGGCCAAGTCTTGTGCAAGGCCTCCAGCGCTTTGCCAACCGTGTCTTCGCACCACGCGGTGGCGAGTTTGTGACACTGGCCGGGGCGACGATACGCAATGTGACAAAAGGCGTGATCGGAGTGGCTGCCATTCAGGCAGTCGTCGTTTGGTTATTGTTGGTGCTGTTCGGGATTAACTCGGCCGCTACGTTGGCATTTATCTGCCTAATCCTCTCGATTATCCAGATCGGGCCTGGTTTGGTGCTATTGCCGGTAATCATCTACGCTTGGAGCACTATGTCCGGCGGCACAGCGTTGATCTTCACTATACTCGCCGTTCCCGTCACGGTTATGGATAGTTTCTTACGGCCTGTATTCATCTCGAAAGGGCTTGAAACACCCATGCTGGTCATCCTCATTGGTGTTCTTGGCGGCATGATGGCTTACGGTTTAATCGGGATCTTCATGGGGCCGGTTCTGTTTGCCGTCTTCTACGAGCTGTTCAAAGTATGGATCGACGCGCCTGTCGAAACCGAAACCGCCGCTGAAGGAGCGGCGAAATGAAAAAGACGATTTGGACCACTTTGGCCGTCATTCTTGTCTTCCTGATCTGGTACCTTGTCGCTGACCGAAAGACACCGTTTACCGGGAACGCCAGAGTAAAGGCCATAGCGACCCAGATCGTCCCACAGGTCACTGGAACAGTGACAGAGGTTCTTGTCGAAAATGGTCAGGTTGTCTCGGCAGGTGATGTTCTGGTTCGGATCGACTCCAGGCCATACGAAATTCAACGCGACAAGGCGCAAGCTGATCTTGAGGCAGCAACTCAAGAGGTGGGAGCATCCTCGGCTGAGGTGAGTGCTGCACAAGCCAAACTGGCACGCGCCCAAAGTGACCTCGACACCATGCGCATTCAAACCGAGCGAGTATTTGCGTTGGAGAAGAAAGGATTGATCGCCGTCTCAAAGGCGGATGATGCCCGAGGTCAGCTGGCGGAGTCTGAGGCGAACTATGAAAACGCCAGAGCGGATCTGGAAAAAGCAAAGCAGAGGTTGGGTGACGAAGGGATCGAAAACCCAAAGATCCAGCGCGCACTGGCGGCCTTGGCGGATGCAGAATTAAACATTGAATGGACTGAGCTGCGTGCGCCGGCGACAGGTGTAATATCTAATCTGTTGATTGCCCCCGGAACCTATGCCCGATCCGGTCAGGACCTTTTGACATTCCTTGATGCAACAGACGTTTGGATCGAGGCGTATTTCACCGAAAACAACCTTGGCCGGGCCGCGGTAGGTTCTCCTGTTGATGTCGTATTGGATATGCACCCCGGTCAAATTGTTCCGGGTGTCATTGAGAGCTTCAGCGCGGCGGTATCCTTGAGCGGTGGAGATGAGCCCGGCCAGTTGGCGAGTCCGCCAAGCACCAAAGGCTTCTTGCGCGAACCAGAGCGGTTCCCTGTTCGGATCGTACTGCCGGGATATGAGGCCGGAAGTGCCGAAGACGATCTGCGCTTCCAGCTTAATGGGCAGGCTGATGTGATCATGTATCTGAGCGACAATTCTCTGCTGAACGCGGTCGGTCGGACCTATATCCGTTTGGTTTCAATCCTGTCCTATGCCTATTGAGGACCGAAAATCCGTTGCTCGGCTCGCGCTGGGTGTAACCGGCGTTTTTGCCTTGGGCCTGTTTCTGGGGTGGCCATTGGCGGTTGTCGGGGCAGTTTTCACCGCGCTGTTCCTACAAGCGCCCGCCGCGCTGCCGTTGGCGGCATTCGCAAAGCTGTTCGTTTTCTCAATAGGATTGATGTTCATCTCGTTCCTACTATCGTCAGTCTTCGCGCCCTATCCCGTAGTATTCCTTATTCTGGTGGCCATCGGGATCATCCTGTCCTTCATGTGGTCAGTTTCAGGTGCCGGTGTTTTGCCCGGTGTCATAGCGCTCATGGGGGCGTTGATGATCCCGAACCTTGTTTTGCAATCACAGGATCTGGCTCTGGTGCTCGTATTTTGGATACCGATGAACCTGCTATTTGCTGGGTTCGTATCGACGCTGATGTTTGTGCTGATACCAGCTGAAACCTTGACAGCCACTCAGAAGAAAGCTGATACGCCACCAGACTTTGACCCACACCGCCGCATTGTCAGAATGTCGCTTGTAACAGTTCCATTTGCCTTGGCGTTTTTTGTGTCCGGCGCATCAGCTTTATTGGTTCTGTTCTTTGTCGCTCTTCTTAGTCAACAATTGGCAGCCATGCCATCTATGGGCAAAGCCGTCGCCAAAGCGATGCTTACGGCAAACCTGCTTGGGGCGACTATTTCGATCATCTGCTACGAGGTGAACGTGATCGCACCGGTTATTCTGACGCCCATTTTATTGTGCCTGCTCTTTTGTTTTGCCCTTGGAGCGCTTGGAAAATCTCAGATCCCGCTCGCCACCGCGGCTGGCTCGGCACTAACAACGGTTCTGATCGTTTATGGCGGGTCGATTGCGCCGTTTTCGGATGAGGCTGACGTCAAAAGCATCACGCGCGTTTTGCAAGTCGCAGGCGCCGCCTTCTTCGTGATTGTTGCGTATGTCATAGTGGACGAGTTCTGGCCTGAGAGAAAAAAGCAGGTTTCTTGAGTTGTCCGAAGAAGAGTGCCCAGTTGTCCATTTCGACTACAAGTAGGCGGCAAGTTTCCTCTTCGAAATCAGTGTGGGACCCGCGCAAGTATCGGGTTTGGGCCGAGTGCTGGGGCAGAGTATTCTGCTGATCAACTAAGCCCAAACAAAAACCACTGCGCCGGTTTCCAAATTGCGAAGCGGCTCATCGGCTTGCTGTTTGACGTAAGCTTATACCGACGAAACACTCAAAAAAGCACAAAAATCTTAGGGTGTTGAATTCAATGGGAAGCGAGTCCCAATAATTCAGCCCCATTATTTACGTACTCAGACAAATAAAAAGACAGTCCCTCATTGAACGCGCTAAGAACCGCCTGAAAGAGCCCTTAACAGTCTTTCGTCAGCGGCCCGGGCTTCGCGCGTTCAGCAGGTCACGAACCGCCTATTCCCGACATTAAGCGTGTCGTCACAAGGCTGCGATGCATCCCATCTAAGCAGCCGTTTAGGCTTCAACGCCGCGCTAGAGGTGCTCAACGTCTGTTCGGCGAGACAAAGCCGTCATTGGAAAACAATATATCTTCGAAGGGTAGCCCCGCTGCTACGGCACGTACTTTTCATCCAACCAAATATTCGCAAGAGAGCCCCACGAAATCCGAGAACAAACCCTGTCGGGCGGAAATCCGGGCAATCGTGTTACAACTGCCCGGAATTGAGCCTACTCAGCCGGGGCTGTCAGTTTCTGGCGTAAGCCATCGCGGTATAGGGCCTTGGCGAGAGCCACGCACATCAGTCCCATGACCATCGTGAAGGGCAGGGCACCGATGATCATCGCGTTCCGCAAAGCATCCATCGGGTTGTTCTCGCCGGCTGCAAGGATCAGCGCACCAATCACCGCGGTCAGGATCAGACCCCAGATGATCTTGTGCTTGTTACCAATGTTCTGATCGCCACCCGACATGATGGTGTTCATCACTAGAATGCCAGAGTCGGCAGATGTGACCAGGAAGGTCATGATTAGTACAACGCACATAACCGTGATCCCGGAGAGTAAACCACCGGTAACCATCTCTTGCAGCGTGACAAACAGCTTGGCTGTGTTCGACGCGCCGATGATCGCACCTTCGGCTGTACCGTTCAGCTCAAGATCAATTGCTGTGCCTCCCAGTATGGTCATCCATGCAAAGCAGACCAGCGCCGGTGCAAACACGCAGCCGATGATGAACTCTCGAACCGAGCGACCTTTGGAGATACGCGCCAGAAACAGGCCGACGAAGGGCGAGAACGCGATCCACCAGGCCCAATAGAACGTAGTCCAGCCAGCCTGCCAGCCGAACTGACGGCCAGGATCGCCTGCGGCGTAGACCGAAGCAAGAACCGATTCCGGCAACGCTGCAGCATCGCCTTCCAAGCCCGACACGAACCCGTCAAATGATCCCCAAGGATTGGTCGCACCGGCATAAAGCGCGTCGGCAAACGGCGCGGCCTCGCTGGGCAGAGCCGCATCAAACGCTGTTGCCGATTGCGGGTTGAAAGCACCAAAGCTGAGCGAGATGAAGTGCAGGATGTAGTCTACAAACGCTGTTGCATAGGTGGTCATCGCAAATAGGAACGACCCAAAGACAACGAAGACCAGAAGCAGGATCAGCGACAGTACCAAATTAAGGTTCGACAGGTACTTAACGCCTCGTCCAACCCCCGAGACCGCCGAAATGATCGACAGACCCATGATCACGATCAGACCTGCCAGCAGGCCAACGGTGCTGGGTGCGGGCGCGTCTCCGGTCATGTCCATCATCCATTCCATGCCCGAGATGGCATAAAGGCCGTCAATGAACTGCGAGACGCCGTAGCCGATGGTCACCGACACACCCAGAATGGTCGCAACCACTCCAAGTACATCAACCACATGGCCCAGAAGACCATTCATCAGCTTTCCAAACAGTGGGGTCAGCGCGGTACGGATGGTCAGAGGCATGTTGCGCGTATAGGCGTAGTATGCCAGCGAAAGACCAGTCACCACATAGATCGACCAGGCATGAAACCCGTAGTGCAGGAAGGTATAACGATACCCGGACTGCAACGCCTCTTCGGTGTTGCCGGCGACGTCTCCGGCAATAACGACCGGGTTTGATCCCCACAGGCCCAGAGGTTCGGCGGTCGCAAAGACCATCAAACCAACACCCAGACCGGCACCAAACATCATCGAGAACCATGAAAAGTCGGAGAATTCTGGCTTTTCACCCTCGGGACCCATAAGCCGTTTACCGGTTTGCGGCAGCGCGGCTACGACAAACAGGAAAAAGGCAAATAGGCCTACGATAATGATGTAGAACGCATTGAAGTCTTCCAATAGGCGCGAGTTCAGGCTTCCCAGAACGCCATTTGCGTTTGCAGGCCAAACCAGAGCCCAGATGACCAGCGCAACCATGATCGACTTGCTGAGTAAGGCAATTTCGACGCTGTGGCCTTCGTAGAATCCGCCCGAAGATCGCTTGATCTCCAGATCGGTAAAAGGATCCTTCATTGACATGTGTTACCTCCCTGTTCGCACGTGTCCAGATGTCCAGAAAAGATTTGGCAGGTGTCCCGGAACTTCACCATTTGGGCCCTAAGTGAGCAGGGCCTCAATTTTCTCCAGCGTTGCCACGTTGACGGCTACACCTTCAGAATTTGCCGCCAAACGCTTTGCCCGGCGACCATCACCGGGCAAATGTGCGCCGTCCTGAAATCGGATCGCTTCGACAAGATCGGCAATTTTGGTCGAAAAAGCGTCATCTGAGGTCGCAGATGCGTCAATCGCGACAAAGAACTGGCCCGTTTTAGGAGGGCCTCCAGCCGTTCCCGAAAAGGGTGAGGCGTGGATTCCAAGGGTGGCACCGGTAAGCGCCGCGGCCAAAACCTCTGTCAGCAAGGCCACGCCGACGCCTTTATAGCCCCCCGAAGGGGCCATCGATCCTTTGAGCCCGACATTTGGGTCGGTGGTGGGGTTGCCATCGGGGTCCAGCGCCCAGCCAACCGGGATCGACTTGCCTTCCCGGGCATGTTTCATGACTTCGCTTTTTGCGATGGTGCTGGCGCTCTGGTCGATCAGAAGTGCGGGCTGCCCATCGGTGCCCGGAGCGGCGATCGAGAACGGGTTGGTCCCAACCACCGGCTTAGAGCCACCCGAAGGAGCAATTGAAGCCGGAGCATTGGTGAATCCCAAACCGACCAACCCAGCCTGCGCGAGCTGGTGAGTGTGATACCCCAAAACGCCGCAATTATAGCTGTTGCGGATCGCCAGCGCGGCAATCCCCTGCGTGCGGGCAGCTGGGATCAGCGCTTTGAACCCGACCTCAATGGCTGCATGTGCAAACCCGGTGGCAGCGTCGACAGTGATAACACCGGGGCGTGGCTTCGCCAGAACCGGCTGGGCCTGCCCATCGACCTTGCCGCATTGAACATGCTCACAGTAGATCGGGATATAAGCCAGGCCATGACTGGCAACCCCGTCTGCTTCGGTCGCAGCGGTTGCGACCGCCAGAGGCCGCGCGTTTTCCTCGCTTGTGCCCGCAGCGACCAGTGCCTGGAAAGACAGCTCTTCGATTTCAGCAAGTGACAGGGTGCGGGTCTGGATCATGACGGTCTCTTTTCAGTCGTTATCGGAAAGCCCGGCACCAGCGCCGAGCAAACGGGATTCTTCCGTTGCCGGGGCGTAGGTGCGGTGTGCAAAGCTGTTAAGTGTATTCCATGCCGCCGGATCGGGCATCGCGCGGGTCTTTTGCGCGCGCGGGTTGGTCAAGGTATCACCCAGTGCAACCTCGATTACGCTTGCGTGGGCGGGACACTCGTTTTCCAGTACCAGTCGCGTCCCGTCAGTCGCGGCGCAGAAATCGCCCGCTACGACGCTAACAACAGCGGATTGACGGCGCGCGGCTTGGGCCGCAAATGGCAGCAAGACAGCAGGCGTGGCCAAATTTCTGATCCGGTTCGGTCCGGATTGCAGCAAATGCGAGCAATCCGACAGCAATGCCCCAGTCATCAGCGGACACAAGTCCATACCCCCGGCCCAGTCGGATTCCATATGTTTAGGGACGTGTTCATCCAAATTGCTGGCAAACCCGCGCTCCAAAACGCGTGCCAATTCGGCCACCCCGTCAAGACCTTGTGCACAGAGCCAGCGCGTCGCCTTCCCGGCCTCTTCCGCCACACCCCAGTCATAGCCTGCACCGCGCGTTGCACGTTTGGCGGTGGCTTCGACTTCATTCAGGGAAAAGCTCATTGCGCAAGCTCCGGATAGACCCACAAATCGGCATTGTTTGGGCCCAGCTCTTCGGGATATGGCGCGCCTGCGTACATACAGATGCGAACCCAGCGGTCTGAGCGCGGATCGAAATGGGTGGCGCCAAAAAACGAGAGTTTGGCGCGCAGCATGTCGATGGGCATCACCTCTGCGCCAATCGTATTGTCCCGGATTTCACCATACGGAGCGACGCGGCTCATCTGCGCGCGGCGCACCGTGTGGCGATGTTCCGGGTGGCGCAGCAGAAACTCTGCGACCGGGGCTTTGCCCGACCAGTTGTCCAGCGCGTCAAACGCGCGCGCCGCATCGCGCGCCGGCGCAAGAGGTTGTTCATAATCCGCGATCGGTTCGTCGAACCGTTCCCCCAGGCGGGGTTCAAGCTTTTCTTCGGAAACATACCAGGCGCGCGCGCAATGTTCGGCCGCGTTCCAATCCAGGTCCAGCGCCCAGCCAAAGCTCGTGCGGATCAGCTCGCGCACCTGGTTGACCGGCATTGCACCGTCAACTGCAAAGGCTGCGCTGTTGCCATCCGCCATGCAACTGCTCAACCCGTCCACCAACTCGCTATATGGTTCAAGGATCAGAGAGGCCAGCAACTCTTGCCCTTCTTCGCCAAGGGCAGTCTGAGACCATTGGATCAAGTGCTCCCAGGGCTGGATCCTTGTCAGATCTGTCTGATCGAGATGCGCGGCTATCGCGTCCAGATCGGCATTCAGAGCGACAAGTTTTTCGATCTGGGTCGGGTGCTCAGACAGCCACCACGAGATCGACAATTTGCTGCGCTCGAATACCTCGCGGAACATGGTCACTTCGGCGTCCGTCGCGGTCTCAACGGACCGAACGCGGGCGATGGCCTCTTCGCGTGCCATGATCCAATTGTTGAACAGGATCGGGTGATTGACGATGAAGGGCGCCATGCCCAGCCCGGTCGAGTTGCCGATCCCCAGCCAGCGAGCGATATTCGGGTCAAGCTGCGCGGTCTGTGCACCGCCCTTTGCCTTTGCCATGTGCTGCACCAGATCACGTACGAATATCCGGGTCAGATAGACCGAGAGCATCTCGGCCTGAAACGGGCCGCTGACCTCGGGGCGATCGGCGATCTTTTCCCGGTCCGCAGCGCCGAACTTGCCCGATCCATAAACCGCTGTGGTGCGCATCAGATACCCAACCTTGTAGATCTGCGCGAGATCCGGCTGCTGACCCGCAGCCAGCCGGTCTACCACATGGGCCCACAACCGAACCGAGCGGTTGGCACGCGACAGCGACAACTCGCTTTCACTAACCCGACCAGCCTCTTGCAGCGGTACATTCCGGGAAAGACGTTGAATATCGTCCTTGGTGGGAACACCATCGAACAGGGCGAAGGTGGCATCCCAGGCCTCGGCTATCACACGATCCGAACGCTGCTCGGGCGGCAGGTCATGGGCGAAGGCGACAAGTGAATAGGTGCGATCGGGTCCTTGCGCGGAATACACCGCATGGCCCACACCGTTAGCGTCAATATCAAAAACGGGCCGGGAAAAGACCCAATTCTCAGCCGCCATGCGGCGGGTGAGCTGGCGCATGAAGCTGAGCCGACATTGATGCAATGACCCAAGACGCGAAAGTCGCATCACCCGGGCAGGGTCACGACGTTCAACATTTTGGGGCGTGGTGGTCATGGCTGTTGCGATCCAAAGTTTTCGGCAAAGAAACGATACCAGTTGCCGCCCATGATGCCCGCCACCTCTTCGGCGTTCATACCAACGGCGCGAAGCCCGTCTTTGATGTTGCCAAAGTCGCGATTGTCGCGGAACCAGTGCGGCATCGGAGGGAAGCCGGGCGCCGAGGCCGAGCCTTCGCCATAGTCAATCTCTTTCGTCCAGCGCCCAACCCGCATCCATTCGACCACGCTGTCGGATTGATCCTGACACAGGTCCGTACCAATCCCCAGGTGCTTTACCCCATATTTGTCGGCCGTACGGGCGATCATCTCGCAGAAGCTTTCCAGCGTGCAGTCAGATTTGCCCTTCAGGTGGTGCGGATAGACCGAAAAGCCGAACATACCGCCGTTTTGTGTCACCGCGCGGATCACATCCTCGCGCTTGTTGCGCAGCGCAGGAGACCATTCGTGCGGGTTGGCGTGCGTGATGGCGATAGGACGTTCGGAAATTTCAGCCGCCTCGACGGTCGAGCGGTCTGCCGAATGGCTCATGTCGACCACAAGTCCGACCCGGTTCATTTCCTTGATAACCTGCCTGCCCATGCGGGTGATGCCGGTGTCTTCGGCCTCGTAACAGCCGGTCGCCAGCAGCGACTGGTTGTTATAGGTCAGCTGCATGAACCGGGCACCCAGATCGTGCAGGATCTCGACCAGACCGATATCGTCTTCGATGGGCGAAGGGTTCTGGAACCCGAAAAACACCGCCGTCCGCCCTGTTTCGCGGGCGGCGTCGATGTCGCTGGCCCAGCGGCCTTTCATGATCAGATCCGGGTATTGCTCGAACCAGCGATTCCATTTCTCGAAATTCAGAACCGTTTCGCGGAAATTCTCATGATAGGCGATGGTGACGTGGATCGCGTCCACGCCGCCTTCGCGCAGTTGGCGGAAGATCTTTTCCGACCAGTTGGCATATTGCAGGCCATCGATCAGCATCAGACAGGGCCTGCGCTGATATAGGCGGTTTTGACGGTAGTGTAGAACTCGGCCGCTGCCTTGCCCTGCTCGCGCGGGCCATAGGAGCTGTCACCACGGCCACCGAAGGGCACGTGATAGTCGGTGCCTGCAGTCGGCAGATTAACGGTCACAACACCGGTGCGCGCGTTGCGGCGGAAATGAGTGGCGCGGGCCAGAGATTTGGTCACAATGCCCGAGGTCAGACCAAAGTTGGTGTCATTGACCACGCTTAGCGCCTCGTCATAGCTGCCGACCTTGATGACGCTGGTCAGGGGTGCAAACATTTCCTCGCGGTTGATGCGCATGTCGTTGGTAGTGTTCAGGAACACGCCGGGAGACATGTAGAACCCCTCATGTGGCATCTCAAGCCGCTGGCCGCCGCAGGCCAGTTCCGCACCTTCGGATTTGCCCTGATCGACATAGGCGAGGTTCTCAGACAGTTGCTGCAGGCTGACGACAGGTCCCATCTGGGTGCCGTTTTCCAACGCATGTCCCACCTTCATCGCCTGCGCACCCGCGACCAGCTTCTCGACAAAGGCATCATGGATACCCTCATGCACCACAAGGCGCGACGAGGCCGTGCATTTCTGGCCCGTACCGCCAAAGGCTCCACCCAGTGCCAAGGTGACTGCCAGATCCAGATCGGCGTCATCCATGACGGCCAGAGCATTCTTGGAGCCCATTTCCATCTGGACCTTGGTCAGGTTCTGAATGGCGGCAGCGGCAATACCCTTGCCCACCGGTACGGAGCCGGTGAAGGAAATCGCGTTGACCTTGGGGCTTTCGACCAGTCGTTGCCCGATTGAACGACCCGAGCCCATCACAAGGCTGAACAGGCCCTTCGGAATATCCTGACGTTCGATGATTTCGGTCAGCGCCACAGCCGAGGCAGGCGTGATGTTCGCAGGCTTCCACACAACCGCGTTGCCATAACACAGCGCAGGTGCAATCTTCCACGAGGCGGTCGCAGTAGGGAAGTTCCATGGACTGATGATCGCAACAACGCCAACCGCCTCACGTCGCACATCGATCTCGATGTCAGGGCGCACGGAATCAGCGTTCTCACCAATTTGGCGCAAGCATTCAGCGGCATAGTAGGTAAAGAACTGGCCGGCGCGGAAAACCTCACCTTTGCCTTCTGCAAGCGGTTTGCCCTCCTCGCGACTGAGCAATGCACCCAGTTCCTCAGCGCGCGCCATCAACTCATTGCCGATGTTCATGAGCACGGCTTGCTTACGCTCCAGCCCATAGGATGCCCATTCGGCCTGTGCGATGCGGGCCTGATCCAGCGTTGCGTCCAGCTGATCGGCACGGGCCTGGGCAAACATGCCCACCAGATCGCTCAAATCCGACGGGTTGCGGTTTTCAATCTCGCTTTCGCCAGCCAGCCACTCGCCAGCAATCAAGTTCAATTTGGTCACTTTGGATCCCACCAACAGAAATTCGGGTTGCAGAAGGATGGATTCCTTTGATTGCATCAGTCAAATTCAAATAAATTGACCGAACTTCAGAGGAATTGAAGTATGGCTATCAAGATCGAAATGCTGCGCTGCTTCTGCACCGTCGCGCAAACCGGAAACATTGCCGAAGCAGCAGAACGGCTTGGCCGCACACAATCCGCTATTTCAATGTCATTGAAGCAGTTGGAACAGCACATCGGAAAGCCGCTGTTCGAAGGCGAACGCAAGAACCGGTTAACGGTATTGGGCGAGGAAGTGTTTAAACTGGCATTGAAACAGGTCCGCCAGTTCGAACACACTATAAACAGCATCGGAGAAGCCGCAAATTCCGAGCAAGGTCTGGTTCGAATTGTATCGGTCCCGTCAGTCGGGGCGCTGATCTTTCCGGCCGTTCTTGACATCTTGGCAGCCCGGTTTCCCAAACTGAAAGTTGAGATACGCGATACCGACACGCAGCGCGTTCTGGATGCGCTTGCGGAAGGAGAGGCTGATATCGGGATCGCGTCCGGTCACCACCCGATCAACGGCGTTGAAGCGATCCCTCTGTTTGAGGATCGCTTCGGACTAGTGTGTGCGGCGGATCACCCTCTGATCACGCAAACGGCCCCTCCGACAATCGAGGATGTGGTTGCCGCGCCGTTCGTGCGGAACGCTCTGAGCGATAATATCCAAACCCAAGCCTTCGTGAGCGCAATGGAGGGCGCGGCGATAATTCTCCACAACACACATTCGTTGATTGCTTTGGTCAAAACCGGAAAATGGGTCACGATACTGCCCCAAACCGTTTCACGGTTTATGCCGGAAACCATAGCGTTTCGGTCCGTTTCCGACCTGCCGGATAAAAGGCAGGTCTATCTGTATGTCCACAACAGAACACGATTTCGGGAACAGACCGATGCGTGTAAGTCGTTCATTTTGGAATGTATTGATGATTGGCGAACTGAGTAGCTATTGTCTTTTCGGGTTCTGTCGCAATCTACAAAGTCTGACTGTTTGAAATGAAGCACTCGTGTTAACGGCATAGTAGATGGCGGAGGAATTGTTTGCTTGGGGTCGGCATCACACAGTAACTCGGGCCCGAGGTGAGGCATATGCTCTCGCCTAAGACGCAGATTCCCAAGGGTGTATTGGGTATCACATCAAACACGATCATCACTGAGCCGATGGTACGTAAAGCGATCTCTGGCTGAGGTGTCAGTTCCCCTGCGAATCCCATACACCATTAATTAAGTCTACCTGGTAGCAGACATTAATCCCGTTTGCAGAGAATGTAAGCGAAGAGCCTAGATTCACATATGCTGCAAGTGCAAACCGGTTGATTAAAACAAGCCCTTCTGACAATAAGCGATAATGGATCTAATGCCGATTTCCCTCCTGTGGCCCTGCCACTCAGCTCTTCTCAGGGGCTCCCATCGTTGATCGCGTGGCGATCTAGCGAACACCCCTTTATTGAACTGCACATGGAGATGGACGATGACCATTCCAACTTGCCTGCAACACCTCGTTTTTGAGGTATCAGATTTCGGCACACCAGAATTTTGTGACCAGATAATTGGTCGAGCCAACAAAATTGGCTTTGGTGCGGCAACAATCACAACCGAACGCGGTACAAGCGTCGCACAGGAAATTCGTAACAATGATCGAGTGATCTTCGATGATCCGGAGCTAGCGAATGCACTATGGAGAAAAGCGGATCCTCTGTTTTCAAGCTCATTCAAAGGACATCGCGCTGTCGGCCTAAATGAAAGGTTTCGCGTGTATCGCTATGGCGCCGATCAGTTCTTCGATTGGCATCAGGACGGCGAGTTTCAGGCGTCAACTGGTCACCGCAGTATGTTTACGATGATGATATACCTCAATGAAGGCTGCGAAGGTGGCGGCACATCCTTTGCCGATGTGTTCTCACCGCATGTTTTCAATGATTTCACGATTGCGCCAAAGACGGGAAAGGCACTTTTCTTTAACCACCCGCTGTCTCACCGAGGTGACCCAGTTATAAGCGGAGAGAAGTTTGTCTTAAGAACTGACGTGATGTTTGAGAAGGCAGCCTAAGTCCGCTTTGCCCGCAAAGCTGCTGTCTTTAAGGCCTGATGCCGCAAAGCACGCCAGGAATCTCTCCCCAAAATCAGGTTGTACAGTCGGCAGGATTGGTCAACCCGAGCGTCGATCCTTCTCAACCTAGCTTAGAGTTTGCGACAGTTTCGGCTCAGGGCCGATATTGGGCGTAACACGATGGACGATCCCACGACCTTGTTATAACAAACTGTTCGAACAACCAAGACGAGCTTTTTAGGAAGAGGCCTGCAGCGGTGCAACTTTTTAGTGACTATCGGCAAGACTCTCATCCCAAAAGCAGACGTTGCGATATCGACTTGTTGCGCTTTGTTGCGGTAACTGCGGTTGTTCTATTTCACTTTGAGGCACCTGGGTTTTCCGGCGGATTTCTCGGTGTGGACATGTTTTTTGTCATCTCCGGGTATCTGATCACCTCTCATATCCGAAGTGAAATTCGAAACGAGCGTTTTAAGTTATCGTCATTTTTCCTAAAGAGGATCAGACGACTATATCCCGCACTTTTGTTTACACTTTTCGCTACAGCGGTCGTTGTTCTTTTCGTATTCCCACCGAATCTGATTTCAGATTTCGCGTTATCTTTGATTTTTTCCTCCGTCTATCTTTCCAACATACACTTTTGGTCAGGCGCTGATTATTTTGACTTTGAGAGCATCTACAAGCCTTTGCTGCACACATGGTCCCTGTCGGTCGAAGAGCAGTTTTATTTAATTTGGCCGTTGTTTCTCATGCTCATTTCACTCAGGCTACATGCCAGAGCGATAGTTCTCGTGGGCCTGCTCTCCTTGGGGCTTGGGCTGGTTCCCGCATTTTCCTCTTCAACCACATTCTTTCAGTTCCCGTTCAGGATCTACGAGTTCTCGATAGGCGCATTGCTAACCAGCGCAGCGCTTAGCTCCAGACTTGTACATTACAGAGCATTCGTGCTTCCCGTTTCATTTCTGCTTGTGGGAGTGTCACTTTTTTTCAGTTCGGAACTCGATCCAAACCCGAGTTGGGGCACTTTGGCAGTATGCCTGGGCACGGCTGGGATTATCAGCGCATCTCATCCATTGCTGCAAAAGGATACAATCATAACAGCTCCCATGCTGAGAATAGGCCTGATTTCCTATTCAATCTATCTTGCGCACTGGCCCCTGGTGGTTGTTTACAAGACCTACTTCCCCGGAGACATTTCAGCGATTGGCATTCTGGCGCTCATTCTCGCAACAGTGATCATCGCCGAGTTCATGTATCGTTGTATAGAGCAGCCCGCATCGCGTATTTCATTGGAAACCGGATCAAAAGCTCTGGTCGGGATGGTCGCTGGCCTATTCATTTTCGGTCTGGCCTTCCAATTCACGCATCAGCGCATCTACTCGACCATCCATCACAATAGAGGTTTGGTCGCTGAAATATTGGATAAGATTCCCGCGCGCCGAGACGTCGTGCAAATTGCCGAAAGTGAGATCTCCCAGATCAGCTGGCCAGACTATAATGGCGAGAAAAAGAATATCCTGATTCTCGGAGACTCTCACGCTTATGACGTGTTTGCAGCGTTGAGGTATTCGCTATCCCCGAAGAAATACAATCTTACATTGCTTTCCGGAAACAGCGCCTGCGATCCACTTTCGAGCGGAAGTATCAATATTTCGCTTGATGCGCTGTATGAAAATCATACGAACCCGGAAGCTACTGCCCAAAAGTGCTTGGACTTTCATCAGAGTTTCCTGGACCACGTCACTGCTCAGAACCCGGACTTTATTGTTTTCTCAGAGGCTTGGAGAAAGGTGTCACTGGAGTTTCTCCAAGCGACTATCGAGGAGCTGCAGAGCGTTACAAATGCTGAAATTGTTGTTCTGGGCAGGGTGCCGCAGTGGGTCGGAACGCCCGAGACTGTTTTCCGGGATTTTAATAGCGTCGAGCAGTTGAATGACAGCGCTTGGTCCCTGCGGCACCCATACTTCGATGGCATTGACGAAAGGCTTCAAGAAATCGCGCAAGAGACAGGAGTCACGTTTGTATTGAAACGTGAAGTTGTCTGTCCGAATTTCAAATGCGCAGTGATCGTCGGCAATGATCTGTTGTATTCAGATTCTCAACATTTTTCGCCAGCCGGAATGAAGTATTACGGAGAGCGATTGAGAGATCATCCTTCCATGCGATCGATAATTGAACCTTAGGTCATGTTGAAAATTGACGCTACCAGAGGCGGATTGGTGTGATATCGATGAAGCCGAGGTAGTCGGATGTCTGGCCTGGTGTGATTTCCGTCCTCATGGGCAGGCCGTGTGCATTGACGATGAGATGGATTTTGGTCGTGAAGCCACCTCATCAGCGGCCGAGTGGCCCGTTCTATGACACTTGTGGGGAGAAAATGTATGCCACAGCTTGAGAACCAGATTTTTCGTTGACACTCAGAGAATGGTGGGAATTCAGATTACCGATGCCGGGCCAAGGGTAGTATAGAAAATGGCCTCCGAAACGTCGGAGGCCATTCATATAAACCAAATCGACCTTTATTCGGCAGGCATAGTTGTTGCCTCGGGCGAGATAGTTGTTGCGACGCCTGCAGCTTCGCGCCTGCCGTCG
>NZ_SMMF01000091.1:0-244 GCF_009711355.1 Roseibium sp. RKSG952
CCTGTTTGCAGCCCAGGCGCAGGCGCGCCCCGAGGCACCGGCGGTGATCGATGGCCCCCGGGAGTTCTCCTATGGCGATCTGGATGCGGCCTCCAGCCGTCTGGCGCAGTATCTGGTGGCCCGGGGCGCCGGGCCTGAATGCGTCGTCGGTGTGTGTGTGGAGCGTTCGGCGGAGCTGATTGTCTCCCTGCTGGCGATCTGGAAGGCGGGCGGGGCCTATCTGCCGCTTGATCCGGACTATCCG
>NZ_SMMF01000049.1:0-225 GCF_009711355.1 Roseibium sp. RKSG952
ATTTCGACAGCTAGAAAATTGCCGCAAACCCGATCGTTTGGTCGGACGCGCGGATCGTTCAGCCAATGATGAAACAGACTGACATTGACTCCGTGCCGCAGAGCCGTTGCCCGAACTGATGCGCCCGGTTCCAAAGCTTGTCGGTAGATTTCCCGCTTCTCCTCCGCGCTACGCCGTTGCATCTTGTGTTGCGGCCCCATGCAACCCTCCAGACTTGACCAAGAA
>NZ_SMMF01000789.1:0-9440 GCF_009711355.1 Roseibium sp. RKSG952
CTGTGATCGGTCATGGACCCTCCGAGACCCCTGAAAGGGCCTTTCGAGCGCCGAATTGCCCGTCAGGGCGATTTCGGTGCATGTAACGTTGTCCCCCCATTACTACCTTTCAAAAAAACGCGATTCAAGAATTGTGAATCGCAAATATGGGATTCGTTCGACATCCGAAGGGATGAGTCCTATCCCAAGTCTGTTTTCATCGAAATTATCGATTCGATTTTCGAAAAATTCGATTCTCGCCCCGAAAGCCCTCAGTTTCTGCGATCAGCGGAACTCCGCCCGATCCACCTTCTCGACCGTCCGCCGGGGCGATACCGACATCGGGCCGACGGACCGGACCTGGATCGATGTCCGCGACCCCGAGTTCCCGATCGACCCGCTTTGGAATCCCTCAAGACTATTCCGATTCCGATTTCTCAGGTTGGTCGGGTCGTTGTTTCGACGATACGACCCCGTAAAACCTGGAATAGCGCTTCGAATTCCGAATCAAACATATCCAGTTTCGAATCGATAATTTTCGTCTCTGAATCGGAATAATAGGACAAAGAATCGAAAGAACGTAATTTGTTTCAATTCGCCGGCGGGTCACAATGGATTACGGCCAAATTCCGCCAGATTTAAAATCATAAGGATTCGGGTTGCGGAGAATGGATTCCAGTATGAACATATCTTCAAGACCAGTTGCGGGGGACTTGTGTTCAGTTCCCGGAAATTCAGGAGAATTGAAAATGAAGTCTTCGATTGCGTTGCGAGGCGTTGTTGCGGTCGCCGTCGCCGGAATTCTGGGCGCTTGCACGCAAACCACGGCCCCAAGCGCCCCGGCGCAGGATTTGAGGCTCCGCTCGGATGTCTCAAACATGCTCGGGGAGGCGGCCGCTGATGCCGCGAAGGCGCAGGAAACCTTGGCTCGCGTCCAAATCTCCCGCACCAAGCCCGCGCCGCTCCCGCTTGACGAATCCTCGCTTCCCGCCGAACTGAAACGCCCCGCAACCATCGACTGGTCCGGTCCGGCGCACGAGGCGACGCAAAAGATCGCGATGATGATCGGCTACGACTTCCATATCGTCGGAAATCCGCCGTCCATCCCGCCGATGATCCACTTCAATCTGGTCGACGTGCCGGCCGCCAAAGCGCTGGAGCAGGTCGGACTTCAGGCGTACCCGTTCGGCGAGGTCGCCGTCGATCCGAACGTGAAACGCGTGGAATTCCGTTACATCCAGGCCCAGACGGGCCAGCAGCCGAAATCGGCGGCTGGCATTTCCCCCGCCTTCGGCGTGCACAAGTAAGTCCACGGAGCCTCGTTTATGCGAACCAAACTCATTTCAGCGGCGCTGCTGGCCTCCATGTTGGGCGGATGCAACCATTTCGGTCATCTCGAGGCTCCGATGCCGATCTCATCGCCCGCGAGCGATGCGCAGCTCCGTGCCGATGTCAACGCGGAGCGCGTTCCGGATCCGATTGCGGCAAAGACACCTCCGGCCGCCTCCCTGAACGAAATCCTCGCCAAGACAGGGCGCGTCCATAAACGCGAGAAGCCAAAGGACGCCGAAGACAAACTCCGCGCCCCGGCCATGCAGGAGGCCGCGATGGCCTTCGGCGCGCGGGCCGGGCTAGCTCATGCCACGCGGGAAATCAATCTGGAATTGTCTAGCGATTCCAAGAACCTAAACGAGGTCTACGACTTTCAGAGTCTGATGATAATCGGGCCTAACGGCGTCATGGTTCAGCCCCCGGTTATCTCCGAGGCGCGGGATACTTGGGAATCCTTCGATGCAGGGAAAACCCTGCGCGTCGCCGACACGGTCTACGAGATCATCGAGCAGGCCCGATTCACCTCGGTCGCGCCGATGTGGCAGACCTATCTAGTCACCGGCTACGACGAGCCAAAAACCCCGCCGACAGCCCTTCTTCCGTCCTCGGACGACGAGGTTTCCGCCTGGAACGAGTGGGTTCGCGAGGGCTGGGGCAGTGGTAAGGAGCAGGCCCGCAAGATCTTCGAGACCAATCTCAATCGCCTCAATCGCGATTTCGGCGGCATGGTTCGTTACAAGACCCTCGTCGAGGAAGGCCGCGTCTCGCCGGCGATCCTGGCCGAAGGCAATCTGGGGACCACTGGAACGGGGCAGGATCTGCGCGTGAACGATCGCGCCATCAGGATCACCCGCGATCCGTCGTTGGTCGCCAACCCGAATTCTTGGGAAGCGTCGCCGACGCGGGTGGACGAACGGGGCACGGTTCGGGGCGTTTCGGAAACCGAAAGGGCTGTTCCGGTTCCCGCGAAACCCAGGACGCCGCCGGAAACCATCCCCAAAAAGCCGTCACGTCCCGCGCCCGTCAGAAATGTTGACGCAGTCACGTCTGGTGGGGACGGACGCTTCTGATTGGAAGCACCCAGAATCGTTGGCCCGGATACGTGAATCGTAAATATCGAACTCCGAATCATTCGCTCGAAATTGTGAATCGAAAGCTTCGAAAATGGAAACGATAACTTCGGCTCAGCCTGAAGAAATCATTGAAGACAAGAACCCGTTCGCGGGAACGCACGACGGCAGCGTTTTCAGCGCGATGGGTCACCTTGACTATACGAAGCTCGACGATCTACTGATTTGGGCGACGGAGAAGAAGGCTTCCGACATCACCATCCAGACGAACCTGGAGGTAATGGCGGATATCGGCGGCGGCATCCATCGCATCACGGACGTGAAGACCTCGAAGGCCGATGTCGATGGCATCGTTCGCTACATCTACGGCGAGAACGGCCCGGCTGAGATTCTCGGCGGCGGCGATCTCGACCCCTCCCACGAGATCAGGATCAAGGGGGTCGGGACGAAGCGCTACCGCGTGAACGTCACCGGAGGCCGGATTCCGGGCGGGGAGGGCGTACAGATTACGCTCCGCACGCTGCCGGAGAACCCAATCCACATCTCGAAGCTCGGCATCGAAGACGACATCATCAAAAACTTCCGCCCGGAGCAAGGACTCATTCTCGTCACCGGACCGACGGGATCTGGCAAGTCCACACTCCTGTCGAGCGGCCTGCGCATGCTCGTCGAAAAGCCGGATGGCAACGAGAAGATCCTCGAATACTCATCGCCGATCGAATACGTCTACGACGGCATCGACATGCCGTCCTCGCTGGTGTTCCAGACGCACGCAGGCGTTCATCTGCGGCCGCGGGGCGAGGAGAGCGAGGAATCTATCTTCGCGCTCTGCGTCAGGAACGCCCTTCGCCGCAAGCCGACGATCATCGTGATCGGCGAGGCGCGCGACAAGGCGACAATCGCAGCGACGACGGAAGCCGCCCTAACAGGCCACCTCGTCTTCTCCACGATGCATACCATCGGCGTCGGCCCGACCCTTCGCCGTGCGGTTATGCCGTTTCCGGAATCGACCCGCGCCGCCATGGCTATCGACATCATGGAATCATTGAGGATGATCGTGACGCAGCTGCTCATCCCGAAGAAGGGCGGCGGCAAGGTCGGTTGCCGTGAGTACATGGTCTTCGACGAGGGCACCCGCGAGTCCTTCCTGCGCGAGAGCATCGATACGTGGCCGAGGCACGCCCGCAAGCTGATTGCCTCCCAGGCGGCGGTCGGCAAGACGATGATCGACTCGTCGTTGGAGCTACTGAAGCAGGATCTCATCACCGAGGAGACCTTCGAGCGGGTCGCGGCGAAAGGGAAGGTGTAGCAATGGCTCATTGGCGGAACACTTATCGACCCGCGCGCTTCTTCTTTCTGGATATCCGCGCCGGGATCATCATTCTGGCCTCCCTGATCCACATCAGGCTCTGGACTATCACACTCGATGTCATCGTGGTCATCCTTGCTTGGTACATCGAGCGGATCGGGCTCGGTTTCGACGGTGCCCTGCGGGCGGTCAGGACCTGGTTCGTCGGAGAGGTCCGGCCCGCGCTGCCCGCACACAAAATTCGGCGGATCGTGGATTTCCAGCGGCAGCTGATGCCCTGGGACAAACCACGGGAGACCGGAGACCTGAAGCTCGAGAGAGTTAAACCCGATTCCCATGCTGGACGCTGAAACGAATCCTGATACCCGAAGGGCCTATAAAAATGTCTGATATCAAAACCCCTGATGCCCCGCTCCTCAAGGTCGCCATCGACGACGGCTACGCGCAGACGAAGCTCTACGGCATCGATGAGGACGGCAACGTCGTCACGCACGTCATGCGCTCCTCCGTTCGTCCGGGGCGCTACGGCCTAGGCGCGATCTCCGGCACGGGGAACGTTGGTCTGTACGAGACCGACGACGGCTCGTTCACGGTCTCCGATGAAATCGAGAGCGAGAACACCCAGTTCGACGGTTTTCACCTGTCCGCCATGAACCGCGTCCTAGTGAATCACGCGCTCGTGGTCGCCGGCTTCGGCGGCAAGGAGGTCGACATCATAACCGGTCTTCCGGTCGCCGATTTCTTCATCCGGGGACTAAAGGACGAGGAAAAGATCGAGAAGAAGAAGGCCAACCTCAAGAAGCCGGTCAAGCTGGATTCGGACGACGGCCTCGTCGCTGATATCAAAAACGTCGACATCGGGTGTCAAGCCGTTGCCGCCTGGGTCGACTTCGCGCTTAACGACGACCTGGAACTGCGTGACGGCGTCGACGGCGCTGTTGCCATCGTCGATATCGGCGGGCGGACCACCGACATCGCAACCGTCGTCAACGGCCAGTCGATCGACCACGCTCGCTCCGGTACCGCGAACATCGGTGTTTTGGATGTCTACAAGGGCGTTGAGAGCGCCATCGGCATCAAATACAAGATGCGCGACGAGTTCCCGATCGCGACGATCGACAAGGCCGTGCGAACCGGCAAGATCCACATCTGGGGCAAGGAGGAGGATGTCGCCGATCTCGTGAGCGATGTGATCAAGGAGTACGAGTCCAAGATCAGTCGCGAAGTCGAACGTCAGATCGCCTCCGGCGCAACGATGAACGCGGTGGTGTTCGTCGGCGGTGGCAGTGCTCTTTTCCACGACATCGCCGGCACGTTCCCGAACGGCCACCTTCCAGAGGATCCGGAATTCGCGAATGCGCGCGGACTGTTCAAGTACGCCGCATACAAGGCCGCCAACGCCTAAGTGAAACGGGCCGCCAGGCATCGGCGGTTCTCATGAATCGGAAATAGGCACCCTTAAATGTCGCGCAGTAAGGCTCTACAGATCTACATGAAGCCAGGAATTCCAGATGACGACCTCATGCTGGAGATCTGGGATGCTGCACGGCGGATGGACCGTCCGCAGGACGTGTTCCGCGCAATGCTCCGTCATGGCCTGAAGCGCATGCTCGAGACCGGCGAAATCTCCGAGGCGCTCATCCAGGAATGTAATCTGAAACTTCCGAAACGGATGACCGAGAAGGAACCTGTTTACCCGGCGGCTCCGGCCTACCCGTACCCGGGAGCGTTCCCTTCGCATTACGCGCCGTATCCGGCGCACGTTCCGATGCCGCCCCAAGCGCCCCTACAGCACGTTCCAGCGCCGTCGCAGAACCACGAGCGGCCTGCGCCGGAAAAGCCTCAGCGAACTCCAGAGAGCGCTCAGAGAGCTGCTCCGGCAAAACCTGCCATCGCCCCGATGACCAAGCCAGCGAACTCTTCACCCGGAAGCAGCAGAAAGAAGGGTGCCATCGGGGACTTAATGTAACAAGAGAGAAACGTCATGCATCCGTTTGAACAAAATTCGAAAAACGCCCTGGAGGCGGAGATCAGCAGGGCAGCCGCCCGACTAGGCATAGACAAGGCCCACGTCATTTGCATGCTTTCCCTTCAGCTTGAAGCTATCTCTCGAGGGATCGAGAACGGACGTCGAGACCATGGCGACGATCTCCGCAAGGCGAGGGCCGACGCTAACATAGCGGATAAGCTCTGCCTGAACGGCCTCACTAAGGATGAGGCCCAGAAGATCGTCGAGGCGACCGCCATAGCCATGACGGAGGCGAAGGGCGTGGACCCGAAGACCAGATACCAGATCAACGTCTTCACAGGAGAGGAAGCGTTTGACCACGAGGACGAATGCGGACTTCGCTACGAGTATGCGTGGCGCAGACAGGTTCCAGCCGCGAAGGCCGCTGTCAGGACGATCATCGGCCTGATCGGATAGTCTAGCGCGGCATCGTCCATTTTCTGAAGAGGCTCGTTCGAAATGCCCATCGACTATGGTCGCTATCCGGCCAACTGGAAGAGCGAGATCGTTCCGCGGATTCTCGCGAGGGCAGGGAATGCCTGCGAAAAGTGCGGTCTTCCCAACGGGGAGAGCGTCACCTCGGTCGCGTTGAGGCTATCGGAAGACGGGAAGACGAAGGTTCGGCGATTTTGGTTCAAGGAAGAAAGCGACCTGACGCGCATGGAGCCGCTCATCGTGCGGGGGTCCATAAAACGGGTGAGGGTAATTCTAACCGTCGCACATCTCGATCACGACGAGGAGAACGCAGGCATCGTGGACGAGCGGCTACGCGCTTGGTGCCAGCATTGCCATCTGACATACGATGCCGAGGAGAAGAGGAAACGTATGTCAGGACATCGAGAGCCACAACAAAGGTTTAGGAATGGGAAGAGCTTACTCAAGCATTCTTATTCATGTCGCGAAGAAAGCAAAAAATGATTGCCTGACAAACCTGCGCCGAATGTTGTGCGCTCGACAAACAGAGCTGCGAAAACCAAGCACTCTTTCACCGCAAACCCTGTGGGCATATAGGGACCAAGGACAAGCGTGCGGGGCGCTGTTGTCATGCCGGAAAATCCTTCCGGAACTGAGCCTTCAGTTCTTTTATGGTAGCTTTCGTTTCCGGTCCGTCGGGGTCCACACCGTCCTTTAACGCACGCAACATCACGCTGGCAATTGCGAGATCAAGGTCCATTCTAGCATCTTGGCGGGCATTGCATCGGATACGGCGAAACTTCAATTCTTCTTTTTCTCGGGCAGTCAGGAACTTGTAGGCTTTGCCATTTGCCAGAGCGTAAGCAACAACATCTTCGCCAGACTCGCGCTTCTGCTCTACGCGCTCCCGAAATCGCGCATCGTCGCGCGCCTTGCGCCCCTCCTTGTTCAAAGACACTACTTCGCCCCTTTCCCTGTATTTGCGCATTTCAACAACGATCTCGGCCAGTCGGATGTGGCCAACACCAAACTTTCCGACCGTCTCGACGGCCCCGGTGACCCATATCTGGTTGGCCGTACTGCTATCGCCACTTCGGTCCAACGCGCCGGAAATGCCCTGAGCGCTTTCACCATTCGTCTCGTTCCTGGGGGCTTCTTCGGCGAGGTGAACGCGCGCGTCAGTGAGCCAGATCCGCGAGGTAGTTGTCCTCGAGGGCCGCCCACTCATGAACGATGTCCATCTGGGCGCCAGTGAGTTTGCGCTCGTCGTCGTGATTGCTTGCGCGATTCAGAAACCCTTGGTCTGCGGCCGCCGCGAGGCTGGCGCGATAGCCGAACGCCACGACGAAGAAAGTGCCGCAATCCCGGTCGTAGGTGAGGGTCAACCCCTTCGCGCGGCGGGCCGGAAGCGGATAGCGCCCGGAGAAGCCCGTCCAATGGGCGCTGAGGCGCGCCAGATCCGTCGCCGCGACCGCGAGGAAGTGTTTCTGGTTCTTGGGAGCGGACATGACGTACGAGTCGCCGCGGCGTTCCAGACTGGCCGCGCCCGCGAGAACCGCGAAGCCGCCTTCGTCGAGACCATGGAATTGAGCTTGAGTGATCGACATGCGTTTCTCCCTTGTCGCCAAGACAATAACATTAAGCATCTTTTTGTCAACAATTAAGGGAAAGTAATGCGACCGTCGGCGACGATTTTTCATTCGAGGGGCGACTTCCGGTTCCTCAGCGTCCCCGGAGCGGTGAAAATTGTCATTGGGGCTATGCCGTCGCCGATAACCGGCGCAGAATATCCTAAGCCAAGGATTCAAGTCGGAGACAGGAAGCCCTATGCACGCCGCAACCACGAAGAAAACCGCCATCCCAGCCTCCCCGGTGGAGGTCTCTCTGATGATCGCCGTCCTCCTGATCAACGCGCTTGCTGAAGCCTTCCAGGATCTGGAAGTCGTCGTGAAACTGAAGGGGCTCGCCGTTGGCGGCGACGAAACGGTTCCGGCAAGGGTCGGTGGCCTCGCAGCGACCAATTAAGGAGTAGAGCACGTGGCATACGGAAATGACGGCAAAGACACCGGGGCCAACTCGGAAATGCTCTACGCCCTGATAGCTGCCCTGGTCATCGGCGGCGCATGGCTTCTCTGGACGTACGCCCGACCGGTCGTGGTCTACCCGGCGTTCGCGATGGACTGGATCTCGATCAAAGTGATCGAGCTGATCAAGGGTCTCGGATCCAGCGGCATCGAGACCCTTGAATACGTCGAAAGCGTATTCGACGGACGCAACCACGCTTCGACCGATGTTAACTGGACCACCTTCTCCGAGGTCCGCAGCCGAGTAGGAATGCAGACGCGGTTCGTCTTCGCGGCCGTTATCCTCGGTCTGTCAGCCCTCATCTTCATGAAGATGAAGGGCGACGGTTACAAGCGCACCTTCTCCCTCGCCGGAGGTAAGGGCAAGCCGCCGAGCTTCGCCAAGTATCAGGCCGGACAATGGAAGGTCGCCGCCGTTAGCGCCAACTTCGAGCCGGACGGTCGCGACAAATCCATCGAACCCGCGCTTACGCCTCTCGAATGGATGAAGGAGAACGGTGTTCGGTTCGAGGAGGGCGAATTAGACGAGGATGCTGCGCGGGAGGCCTTCGCCAAGCAGCTCGGCAAGCCGTGGCATAGTATGGAACGCGCAGATCTCCCGGTCCGCACCGTCCTGACGCTTTGCATTCTTCACCTGACCCGCAACAAGGCCGCTCTCAACGAACGCTCGGCAATTGCTCAGGCCTGGGCCAGCGGCGCGGACGGCACGAAGGCCTGTCAGGAACTGGTCGCCCGATACGAGAAGGACGAGAAACTCTCCCGCGTGATCAAGAAGCTGGCAGAGAAGCACGCCCACCAGAACACCGTCGTCATCTCAGTGCTAACGCAGTCCAGAAACGTCGCAGGCGTTCTGGCGAGCGCCGATTTCCTTTGGGTCAAGAAGGTGGATCGTTCGCTCTGGTACACGATCAACAACGTCGGACGTCGGCGCTATCACGTCGAGGGGGCCGGATCCATCTGCCACTATTTCGGCGAGCACATCGGCAAGCGTCCGATCCTGGAACCCTATCTGAACCAGGCCGTCGACGGTCTCGACGGATATCTCGACGAACAGGGCATCCTGAGTCTCACCGAGTTCTTCGACGACGAGGAAATGCGGGAAATGGCCGACTTCTGATCCAGAAGCGCGGCAAACCCCTCCCTGAAGGAAGGGGTTACGAGCGCACCTCGCGCAGCAAGGTATCAAGATTTGGCCCGTTGTTCTTCAACATAGCGCCTGACAGGCCTGCGCCGAATGTGGCATA
>NZ_SMMF01000172.1:0-328 GCF_009711355.1 Roseibium sp. RKSG952
CCAGCCGTCTTGCCTGATCGCTTCGAGGCACATCTCAGGTGTCCGGAGGTTTTCCGGCACATATCGTAGCGCCCCGCCCTCTTGCCTCACTGCCTCGCGGCACATCTCCTCCGTCTGGAGGGCTTCTGGCACATGTTGCAACGCCATGCCGTGTCGTCGTACAAACCTAAAGCAGACCTCCTCTGTCCGAAGGCTCTCCGGCACATATTCCAGCATCCAGCAGCTGTTTCTCCTCGCTGCCTCAAGGCGGATCTCCTCCGTCTGGAGGGTTTCTGGCACATGTTGCAACGCCCTGCCATCTTGCCTCACCGCCTCGAGGCACATCTCC
>NZ_SMMF01000278.1:0-491 GCF_009711355.1 Roseibium sp. RKSG952
GAACCGGCCCATGATCTTTTCCCGTTTTCGTGTGGGCCGGTGTGAGTTTTCTATCCTGTTGTTCAACCCCTTGTGGGCCCGGTGATCAGCCTCGGGCGCAAGTGCCTGAACCGGCTTGATATAACTGCGCAGCTTGTCGGTCACGACGACACGAAGCCCGCCATACCGGGTGACGGTTTTGCCGAAAAACCGTTTGGCAGCCTTCGCGTTGCGGTGTGATTGGACCAGAATGTCAAGCACATCAGCATGGGCATCAATCGACGGCCACTGCCAGTGTTTGGTTCCGTTGATGGTCAGAACGCACTCATCAAGGTGACACTTGCTGTTTGTTTTCGGCCTGTCTCGCCGAACGCGATCGGCGAAATGCTTGCCGAACCGGTTAACCCAAAGCCGGATCGTCTCGCGACTGACCAGAACCCCGCGTTCGGCAAGCAGGCCCTCAACATCGGCAAAGCTCATGTTGAAGCGATGATAGGCCCAAACCGCGTAGG
>NZ_SMMF01000443.1:0-1017 GCF_009711355.1 Roseibium sp. RKSG952
TTCACCCCGTCAACCCTACAAAGTCGGATTGTCGAGGACTCGGAGAATACTTGGCCCTTTGCCCCTCCCAGTCCCCTTAAAGTTTTATTTCGATCACCACCAAGGCCGGCCTCTTCTGTATTTAACTTTTACAAATCGAACCTGAGAATAGGCTCACTTTCGATCGTCAAATTCAGAGTCTGAATGTCTTCATCATCTCTTTCCTGATTTCCGGAAAAGACATTGTCTTGATCGGGCTGCCTGCCGGTTCCTTTTTCTGTATTTCCAGAAATTGCTTTTTTGCGCTTTGAAGCGCGTTTTGAACCGGGCCGGTTTTCTGCGGTTTTTCGATCGCCGTCAGCAAAAAGGCAAGCAGGTTGATCCGTTCCAGATGGATGTTGTCTTTCCAGTTCTTGAACCCGATTTCCGCCAGCTTGTTCTTGTACGCGCTTCCCAGCCAGTCTTTTTCCTTTGCGGCGTCAGCTGCGTTCGGAATGCCAAGGCTTGCACTTTCGGAATCGGTATACTTGATGAACCCTGCCTTGTGCATGGCGGCAAAGAACTTGTCGACACCCCACCCCTTGCCTTCCGACTTCAGGAATTGAGCCGCCAGCGCGGCGACACGATCATCTCCCTTTTTCTGGAACTGCATCAAAGTCCCCAGCGCCTTCTCGTTCTTGAATTTAAAGAACTCGGCGGCAGCCCTGGCGTTGTAGAGCCGCGTGCCCCGAAGCCCCTGATCATAATCCGTATCGGCAATATTGGCGCCTTTTTCGATGTATCCCATCTTGATGAGGTCGGCGACGAACTTGTCCGGATCGCCTTTGGCCTTGCCAACTTCGGACAGGCATTGCCTCGCCAGAAGTCTGACGCTCTCGCCGTCCTGTTTCTTGAGAGCATATTCCTTCATGAAGTGTTGCAAGGGCCTGACCTTGGAAATACCGAATGTTGAGGCCGCCTCGATCGCATTGTAGAGTTTCTTGACTTCAATGAAATTGTTGCGCTCGAGGTGACCTGCCCCCGATAAATCGGACCATT
>NZ_SMMF01000616.1:0-2568 GCF_009711355.1 Roseibium sp. RKSG952
TGCGCCGCAGCGCTCTCGGACGTTATCCCCTGCTTGACCGGGTCATCCATACCGTGAGGTGTTCACTCGACCAGCTGCGCTTGTGGTAATGCAGCGGAGCGGATCCCATGGTCAGGCCATGGGATGGCGGTGAAAAGGGAGGGGTATCGGTACCCGAAACCCTTGGAATGAGGTGAGGGGTGGCTGGTCTTGCACAGACCTGTCAGCGATCGCTGCCGGGCCCGGGATTGGATCCCCGCGCAAGGCGGGGACGGCTGTTGTGGAACAGCTCTTCTGTGCGCGTCCCGATCAGACGAACAGCTCGCCGCGGGCGACCAGCTTGGCCTGTCCCCCGATGCGGACCGCGTGCATTTTGGAGCCGTTGATGTCGACCTCCAGATCGATCAGCGAGGGGCGGCCCATCATGAAGCCCTGTTCGATCCGGATGTGATGGGTGCCATTGGTCAGGCCGTCGTAGAAATGGACCACGCCGGCAAAGGCAGCCGCGGCCGAACCGGTGGCCGGGTCTTCGGGGATGCCCATGTCCGGGGCGAACAGGCGGGCCTGAAACGCGCTGTCATGGGAGCGGGTTTCGCGGCAATAGACATAGGCATCGCACGGGCCGTTGTTGCCGAAGCCGGCCTTCCAGCGGGGCATAAAGGGTTTGGCGCGCGACAGCGCATCCAGATCCCTGACCGGCACGAAATTGAAGGTGGGCCCAACCCCGAACCGTGAGGGGGCGTGGTTTTCAAAGCCGATGTCTTTCGGGTCGAGGCCAAGCGCTTCGGCAATCAGCTCGTTGTTGTGGGTGGGGCCTGCGGGCTCCGGCAGCCTGGGGACGTCAAACTCGGCAAAGGCGGCGGCGTGCTGCTGCAGGACCACGGCACAGCGGACAACGCCAATCCCCTGTTTCAGAACAACGACCGCATCCTGTTCGCCTTCGATGTCGCCGAAGCGTTCCATCGCCATCAGGATTGCGGTGCCCAGTGTCGGGTGACCGGCAAAGGGCAGCTCCATCACCGGCGTGAAGATGCGCATGTTTGCCGAGTGTCCGGGATTTTCCGGCGGGAACACGAAAACGGTCTCCGAAAGATTGAACTCGCGCGCGATCGCCTGCATGTGCGCATCACTCAACCCCTCCGCATCAAGAACCACGGCAAGCGGATTTCCGGCAAGCAGCGTGTTCGTAAAAACATCCAGAACGGCATAACGGCGGCCCATCGGCGCGGTCTCCCTAAAATCAACAGGGGGAAGTTTGTAGCGAATCGCGGCGACTTTTACACGGGCCGCGTCAGATCGCCAGTCTCCATGTCCTTGCAGCCGAAAAACTTTTCTTTCAGGCCGGTTGGTGCCGGCTCATGGTGGCGAGAACATGCAAGCCAAGCGCCCGGGCATAGGGAACGATCGCCGGGTCGGAGAAGTCCGGTCTCTGCCGGTAGATCCTGATGTCTGCCAGTTCCTGTTCGGCAGACTTCAGAGAGTGGTCGAGGATCTCCTGCCGCAGAAGTTCGGCAGGCTTGTCCACATGGATGACCCGGGCGATCGAGATCCGGGGGCCGTCCAGTGTGACCAAAAGCGGACCGGGCCGGACCTGCGATTGTCGCAATCCGGTTTCCTCTTCCAGTTCGCGGTAGATCGAGCCTTCGACATCGACTATCCCGCCGGACCGGATATCGCCGGGATCGAGATTGCCGCCGGGCGGGTAAACCCATCCGCTCGTTGCCGTGTGACTGGCCATAACCCCGTAAAGCAGCGCGCCGTCCGAGCTGACAATCACGGCCGACCCGAACATGTTGTAAGCCTCGCAATCGGGAGCGCCCCAGTCGCGCCAGGTGAGAAAGGCGGCGTAGGATGTCTCGGTGCAAGTGCCGGAAAAGACCCCGTCCGTGAGCGTGTAGCCGGTCAGCTTGAGGGTGCGGCCGTTCCACAGATGCGGGTTCTTATGCTTGAGAGCGGCAAAATGTGTTTCGACGGCCTCGGCATTTTCCGTTTCGAACCGCCAGGGCGCGGGCGACAGGCTGACATTCAGGGCTTTCAGCGGCTGGACCGCCGGAGGCAGCCGCTTCTCCATCATCGGAATGTCCTTGCCCGGCGACATTTCGCTCGCGCGTGTGGCGATGGTTGTGTAGCCGTGGCTTTCATAAAAGCTGCCTGCATGGGCATCGCTTTCAAGATAAAGCCGGTTGCGCCCGAGCGCGCGGGCATGATCTTCGGCGCGTGTGAGCAGCACGTGTCCGACCCCGCACCCCTGCGCCTCCGGAGCAACGAACAGGAAGTCGATCAGCAGCGTGTCTTCGCCGCTTGGGATCACCCCGCAAAAGGCGACCGGAGAATGGTTGATCTCTGCAATCGTGACGGACAACGTCTTGAGGGTTGCCTCAGTAATCCGCCAGTGTTCCCGGAACTCCGCCATGAGGCTTTCCGGATATCCCCAGGATCCCTTTGACCTGTGAAGGATATCGGTCAGGACAGGGGCATCTTTCGGGCAGGCAGCGCGCAATTTCAATGACATGCAAAAGGCCTTTTGGGATCCATAATGCAACAGGCCTATCGTGCGCGTGTAACAGGCGCAAGATGCGGGGGGGGGGG
>NZ_SMMF01000440.1:0-1008 GCF_009711355.1 Roseibium sp. RKSG952
GCGAACCTGACCGACGAGGAAAAGGTGATTGCCGAATTCTGGGAAGATGGTGGCGGCACCGCATTCCCTCCGGGCACCTTCATGACCTTCGCACAATATGTGTCGGCGCGTGATGAAAACACTCTTGATGAAGACGCACAGCTGTTCTTCGCGATGAGTAACGCGGAAATGGATGCAGGCATTGCCACCTGGCAGGCCAAGGTCGAATATGACTACGCTCGTCCTGTCCGTGTGATCCGCGACCTCGGCGAGCTCGGCCTGATCGGCGAGGAAGGGGTTGACGAAGTCACCGGCGAGACCGGCTATGTCATCGAGGCCTTTGCCGGGTTCGATGAAGATGGCAACGGCCTCGGGACCCAGACCATTCTGGCCGAGAACTTCGTGACCTACCAGTTGCCGAACGGCAACCCGTCCCCGCCCTTCGCAGAGTATGTGTCGGGTCACTCGACCTTCTCAGCGGCTGGCGCCGAAGTTCTGGAACAGTTCACCGGGTCCGACGAGTTCGGAGCATCGGTCACCTTCAACGCGGATGCATCCGTGTTCGAAAACGGTGTTCCGGATACGGCTGTCACGCTTGAGTGGGCAACCTTCTCGGAAGCTGCGGACGAAGCCGGGATCTCCCGTGAATATGGCGGCATCCACTTCGAGGAAGGCGACCTTTACGGACGCGAACTCGGCGAGGAAATCGGTTCGTCGGCCTACGATCAGGCTCAGGCCTTTATCGACGGCACCGCAACCGACGAAGACCGTCCATTCTTCGGCGACGACGCCATCGCATAAGGCGGCAGCCCCCAACAAACTATCCCGGCCGGATTTATCCGGCCGGTTTTTTTATGGTGTCCGGGTCTTCGGCTGGAAACAAAAACGCCCGCCAGCGTAAAGGCTGGCGGGAGCTTTTTTGTTGCTATCTGCCGGTCAAATGGCCGTTGCAGCTGTGATGCTGAACACCCGGATCATGACCCAAATCCGGATGCCTACGCCTTGACTTCCAGAGCTTTGCGGTCCGTC
>NZ_SMMF01000102.1:0-257 GCF_009711355.1 Roseibium sp. RKSG952
CGGCTTAAAAGCCGGACGCTTGCGGCGTGCGTGGCGGCTTTTTAGCTGAGCGCCGGTTTGCCTTCCGTGGGCGGTTTTAGGCGCGGTGGCCGCTCATCCCTAGGATATTTACGTGGTGGGTCTGGAAGAGAGGTGTGGGGCTTCTTTCGTTCAGGCCACGGCGGTCACGGCGGAAGATCAGGGCCTGTTGCGTGTGCCGCGCAATGCGAATGGTGAAAGGCCGTGCGGATTTCCAATGGTATCGGGGTTTATACTGT
>NZ_SMMF01000196.1:0-353 GCF_009711355.1 Roseibium sp. RKSG952
CGGGGGGACAGATACCCTGACCGGTGGCGGTGGGTCAAACACATATGTGCTTGCTGGCGCATCGGTCACAATCACGGACTATGATCCCGACAATGGCGACACGATCATAATCTATGAAACAGATTATGAGGATGCTGGCGGGTACTACTTGTTTTTGTCATCTACCGATGAAGATGGCAACACGGTTATCACCGACATGAGCGGAACGGTCTGGATAACCCTGGAGGGATACACCGGCTCCGCATTCGATGGAGTGACTTGGCATATGGATTCGGACGATCCTCTCGACTTAAGCGATTACGGGGTGTGACCAAACAAGCACCTCTGGAGTTCGTCCCTGTTTCCGGACAGTT
>NZ_SMMF01000124.1:0-276 GCF_009711355.1 Roseibium sp. RKSG952
CCATCACGCGGCGGCCAGATCTTGGTTTGACCGTTTGATTCGGTTTACGAAGTAGAAGCCCTGAATGACTTCGGCAAGGTGAGCGAAGCCACGCAATTTGCGTAAGCTTTTCTCGGCACAGTGGCCGAGCTTGAACATCATGTGAACATGCCGTCCCGGCGGAGACAGCCTTTGGTGCGCTTCGTGCGGTGGCGGATCATGGCGAAAGCGCTTTCGATTGGGTCTGTAGTTCGAATGCTCTGGGTGAATTCAGAAGTGAGGTGCAACATGGTCGGC
>NZ_SMMF01000169.1:0-324 GCF_009711355.1 Roseibium sp. RKSG952
GTTAAATCAAAGAAATTAGAATTGATTTTAAGTGGAAGTTCTTCTTTAATTATTTATGGTGGAAACTTAGATTGTCAAAATTTATTGTTAAGTGATGCTAGTAAATATGCCGCAGCGCACCTAAATTCAAAAAAAGCCAATATTAACGTAAAAGATGCTGCAAAAGCTAATATTAACGTAATGGAACCGGCGGTTAGCCATGTTAGCGGTAGTGGAAAATTGATTCTTAATGGGCAATTGCACTAATCCCTGTCAAAGCTGTTTATACCAAGTCCATTTGAACGTGCCTCATACTTAAGCTTCGCTCTTCGGCGCATTCATGAT
>NZ_SMMF01000096.1:0-250 GCF_009711355.1 Roseibium sp. RKSG952
TCAAGCTCAAGGGTCAGATCGGACAGAACCAGATCGGTGAACACAAACCGGTCATCACCCTGGTCCGCGCCTTCTGCCGCCCGGCTGACAAGCACCCTGCCGCTGTTCTGGTCATACAGATACGTGTCATTTCCGTTATGGCCACGCAGGTGCTGCCAGCCGTCATCGAAGCCGCCTCCGGACAGCGTGTCGTTCCCGTCGCCGCCATCGATGACGTCGGTTTCGGACGAGCCAACGATGATGTCGTCAC
>NZ_SMMF01000860.1:0-19349 GCF_009711355.1 Roseibium sp. RKSG952
CATGCATGAAATCGGCGTCATTCCGACCGACGTCTACAAGTGGGACTCCCACTACGGACGGGAGGTTCTTGGTCCGACCGTCCAGCGCGGATACCATGCCTGGGCGATCCCGTTTGTCGAAAAAATGCGTCAAAGCCCCCGCCTCACCCGCATGGCCGCCCCGTTTGCAAAAGCCTGGGCGCAGGAAATGGCCCACCGTTGCGACCCTGAAAACCATCAGGGCAACCGCCTCGGCGCAGCGATCCTGTATACTGGGGTTCCCGTGTGTTTCTTGCTCGGCCGCGCACTCGAAAAGCTGGACAAGGCGAAACGTCTCGCAAACGCCTGACGCTCAACGCAGCCGCACCTGCCCCGGCAGGTGCGGCTAACCAACTTGAACGTTTTGGGCTACCCGGCTTCCAGAGACCGCATTTGTGTCGGCGCATAGCCGTAGCGGCGTGAAAAGGCCCGCGAGAAGGCAGCAGCACTGGAAAACCCGCAAAGCTTGGCGACCACTTTCACCGGAGACCCGGTTTCCAGTTCTGCCCGCGCGATGTCGAGCCGCCAGGCGGACAGGTACATTCCCGGCGTCACTCCCACCACTTCCCTGAATGTTACGGCAAACTGTGTGCGCGACATGCCCGCAACCGAGGCCAGCTGTTCAAGCGTCCAGGAGCGCTCAGGCGCTGCATGCATGGCAACCAGAGCGGCAGCAAGGCGCGGATGGGCCAACCCGGCCAGCAAGCCGACATCCGCAGCGCCCGTTTCCAGAGCGTGACGCAGCAAACGGATCACAACGACTTCGCACAGCCGGTGAAACACCGCCAATCCGCCACATCGCGGACGCACGACCTCTTCCACCAGAGGGGTCACCACCATGGCAAGGTCCGGGGCCAAATTGAGCGGGATCTCGATGCATTTGGGCAGGGCACAAACCAGATGATGACCGGCCCCGGTGATCTGGATGTGCGCGGCGACCAGTGTTTCAAGCCCGTCCCTTTCAGAAAATGCCGCGTTTTGACCCCGCGTCTTTGCGCCACCGGGGTAGAAAACCAATTGCAGACTTCCATCGGGCAGTCGCTGGATCAGGAAATTTGCCTGCTCAAGCACGGCGCGATCCGCTGGAATTACCTCCGCCTGGACACGGAACCGCTCTATCAGGGAAGACAGCCGGTCCAGCCGGCCCGAGAAGCGGGAGCGGGCAAACTCATCCATTTTTTACGAACTCCAGATCATCCAAATCGTACATTTAATTTCTTAACGTTCAATATCCTGCCGTCAACCAGTCAAAAGCTGATCCCTGACGATGCCACATAAGGATATCCCCATGCTCATGCCACGCCAGCCTGTTCCCGCCCTCATTGTAGAAACATTAACCGGGGACACTTTTGATCTGTCGAACGACGCAGCAGACTTTGGAACCCTTGTTGTCTTTTTCAGGGGACTTCACTGCCCGATTTGCGCGACATACCTGAAGGAACTGGAACGATTGACGCCCGGGTTCGCAGAACGCGGTGTCAAGACGATTGCGATTTCTTCCGATGACGGGGACCGCAGCCGCAAGATGGCCGAAAAGATCGGTGCGCAGAACTTGCGCTTTGGCCACAGCCTGCCGCTTTCAGTCGCGAAATCCTGGGGCCTCTACATCTCCACAAGCCGGGGCACGACCTCGATCGGCATTGAAGAACCGGCACTTTTCTCCGAGCCCGGCGTCTTTTTGGTCAAGCCGGACGGCACACTCTATTTTGCCTCCGTACAGACCATGCCGTTTGTCCGTCCGCATTTCCAGGAAATGCTCGGCGCACTCGACTTCGTGAAAAAGAACGAATATCCGGCGCGCGGCGAATACTCCGGCGCGGTCTGATCCGGACATTTTACACAAGAGAGGCATGAACGTGCCCCGGCAACCTGTTGCCGGGGTTTTATTTTTGCGGCGGCCTTGCGAAGAGAATGCATCCTGCCCACTTGCAGGTTCATTCAGTCAAAGGCCCCTTTCGTGCTTTATCTCCAAATCGTTGCCGGTCTAGTTCTCCTTGTCGCAGGTGGCGATCTCTTTATTCGGGGGGCTGTCGGCGTTGCCCGCCATTTCGGTCTTTCAGCGCTCCTGATCGGGCTTGTGCTGGTGGGATTTGGAACGTCGACCCCGGAACTGGTCACAAGTCTGATTGCCGCCATGAACGGCGCGCCAGCCATTGCAATCGGCAACATTGCCGGTTCGAATATCGCCAATATTCTGCTGATTCTCGGGCTTGCGGCCGTGATTGCCCCGCTTGCAACGGACCCTGCTGCCATGCGGCGCGACGGCGTTGTGGTGATGGCCTCGACACTTGCCTTCGTCGTGCTGGCGGTCATCGGTGAAGCTGGCCGGATCGCAGGCGCACTGCTGCTTCTGGGCCTCGCGGCCTACATCCTGACCACCTACCGGACCGAAGCCAACAAGGACACGCCCTCGGCAGAGTTCCACCGCGCGGAGGCAGATGCGGCCACCGCGCAGCCCTTCACATCCCGCCTGCCGTTCCTGATCCTGTTGCTTGTTGCCGGCCTCGCCATGACGATCGGCGGCGCGCATTACCTCGTCAACGGTGCGGTCGGAATTGCCCGCACCATGGGGATCAGCGAATCGGTGATCGGCGTGACCATCGTGGCCGTTGGCACCTCGCTGCCGGAACTGGTGACATCCGTGGTCGCGGCCCTGAAACGCCAGTCGGATATTGCCTTGGGCAATGTCATCGGATCGCACATCTACAACATTCTCGGCATTCTGGGCGTGACAGCTCTGGTTCATCCCGTGGCAATCCCGGAGGATATTGCGCAAAGGGATGTGTGGGTCATGCTGGTGGCAACGGTCGTTCTCCTGGTATTTGCCGTTTCGGGATGGCGAATCACACGCCGGGAAGGCGCGATCATGTTGTCCGGCTATGCTGCCTTCACGTTGTATCTTGTTCTGGGCGGCGCATAACGGGTTCAAGAAGCCCCATTCACAATGGATGGCGGAAACAAGGCTCCCCATCGGCAAAACGATCTGCTAAACCGGCGCCGAACAGCCCCAAGGCGCATGCGCCGCAAATCCCCGGACCGACATGATCCCGAACGATATCAAGATCACGCCCGACCTTATCGCTTCCCATGGGCTCAAGCCCGATGAGTACGACCGGATCCTGGAACTCATCGGCCGTGAGCCGACCTTTACCGAACTCGGCATATTCTCGGCGATGTGGAACGAGCATTGTTCCTACAAGTCCTCGAAAAAATGGCTCAAGACACTGCCGACCAAAGGTCCGCGCGTGCTGCAGGGCCCGGGAGAGAACGCAGGCGTTGTTGATATCGGCGACGGGCAGGCCGTTGTGTTCAAGATGGAAAGCCACAACCACCCGTCCTACATCGAGCCCTATCAGGGGGCCGCGACAGGTGTCGGCGGGATCTTGCGCGATGTCTTCACAATGGGTGCCCGGCCGGTGGCGGCAATGAACGCCCTGCGCTTCGGCGAACCTGATCATCCCCGCACAAGGCACCTCGTTTCCGGTGTTGTCTCCGGTGTCGGCGGCTACGGCAATTCCTTCGGCGTCCCGACGGTGGGTGGTGAAGTCGAGTTCCACGCCCGCTACAACGGCAACTGCCTGGTCAACGCCTTCGCCGCGGGCCTTGCCAATTCCGATGCGATCTTCCTGTCCAAGGCCGAAGGTATCGGCCTGCCGGTCGTGTACCTGGGTGCGAAGACCGGCCGCGACGGCGTTGGCGGTGCCACCATGGCCTCTGCCGAATTCGACGACACGATCGAGGAAAAGCGTCCCACCGTTCAGGTTGGCGATCCGTTCACCGAAAAATGCCTTCTGGAAGCCTGTCTGGAACTGATGGAAACCGGCGCCGTGATTGCGATCCAGGACATGGGCGCTGCCGGTCTGACCTGTTCGGCAGTCGAAATGGGGGCCAAGGGCGATCTGGGCATCGAACTCGATCTGGATCAGGTGCCGGTGCGCGAAGAGCGCATGAGCGCCTATGAAATGATGCTGTCGGAAAGCCAGGAGCGCATGCTCATGGTGTTGCGTCCGGAAAAGGAAGCCGAAGCCGAGGCGATCTTCAAAAAGTGGGGTCTGGACTTTGCCATTGTCGGCGTCACCACCGACACGCTGCGCTTCATCGTCAAGCATCAGGGCGAAGTGGTCGCGGATCTCCCGATCAAGGAACTGGGCGACGAGGCTCCGGAATACGACCGCCCCTGGATCGAGCCGGAAAAGCGTCCTCTGCTCACCGCTGATCACGTGGACGAGCCCGATGACTATGCCACGGCCCTTCAGGCGCTGGTCGGATCGGCAAACGGCTGTTCACGCCGCTGGGTTTACGAACAATATGACACGCTGATCCAGGGCAACTCGGCTGCAACACCGGGCGGCGACGCAGGTGTGATCCGGGTTGACGGCATGGAAAAGGGCCTTGCCTTCTCCGTGGACGTGACCCCGCGCTATTGTGAGGCCGATCCGTTCGAAGGCGGCAAACAGGCGGTTGCGGAAGTCTGGCGCAACCTGTCCGCCGTTGGCGCCGAGCCGCTGGCTGCAACCGACAACCTCAATTTCGGCAACCCGGAAAAACCCGACATCATGGGCCAGTTCGTCGGCTGTATCAAAGGCATCGGCGAAGCCTGCCGGGACCTCGATTTCCCGATCGTCTCCGGCAATGTCTCGCTCTACAACGAAACCCATGGCGAAGCGATCCTGCCGACCCCGGCCATCGGGGGCGTCGGCCTGCTGCCGGATGTCACGAAACGGGCCGCTGCAGCCTTTGCCAATGAGGGCGATGCCATTGTCGTGATCGGCGGAAAGGGAACGCATCTGGGTGCTTCCATGTACATGGCCGAAGTGCTTGGCCGCGAGGAAGGCACGCCGCCGCCGGTAGATCTGGCTGCCGAGAAACGCAATGGCCTGCTGGTCCGGGAGCTGATCCGTGCGGGCCGGGTCACGGCCGTCCATGACATCTCGTCCGGCGGTCTCGGCGTTGCTCTCGCCGAGATGGCGATCTCCGGCAATCTTGGAGCGACCGTCCGGGTTGACGGCCCTTCCCATGCCGCGCTCTTCGGCGAGGATCAGGCGCGTTATGTCATCACGATCCCGGCGGACCGCCGTGACGACATCCTGGAAGACATCATTGACGCAGGGGTTGTGGCCAACCACATCGGCACCGTCGGCGGTACGCAATTGACTGTTGAAGGCATTCTCACCATATCCGTTGCAAACTTACAAAAAGCACACGAAAATTGGTTCCCGGCCTATATGGCAAATGCCTGAAACCGAAATGAACCGAAGACTTTCAAGAGGGACATTCACATGCCGATGAACGCAAACGAGATCGAAACCCTGATCAAGGAGGCCCTGCCCGACGCTCAGGTGGAGATCCGCGACCTTGCAGGCGATGGCGATCATTATGCGGCAAGTGTTGTTTCCGAGACGTTCCGCGGCAAGTCCCGCGTGCAACAGCACCAGCTGGTCTATCAGGCGCTCAAGGGCAACATGGGCGGGGAGCTTCACGCCCTCGCCCTGCAAACCAAAGCGCCGGACTGATTTCTTGCCGCATACGCGGTGATACGAACACACTAAGCCGCCAGCACCGGATAGTGACAGCGTCCGGCCCGCTTTCAGGCACTTGAGAAGGATATATCCATGAGCATCCAGGACTGGATCAAGAACGAAGTCGACACCAACGACGTGGTGCTTTTCATGAAAGGCACCCCGAATTTTCCGCAATGCGGTTTCTCGGGTCAGGTCGTGCAAATCCTCGACTATGTCGGTGTTCCCTACAAAGGCATCAACGTTCTGGAAGACGATGCGCTGCGTCAGGGCATCAAGGATTTCTCCAACTGGCCGACGATCCCGCAGCTTTACGTGAAGGGCGAGTTCGTGGGCGGTTGCGACATCATCCGCGAAATGTTCCAGAATCAGGAACTGCAAACGACCTTCTCCGAAAAGGGCATTCAGACCGAACAGTCGGCCTGATTTCGGGCGACAGAGGTCGGAAATCGTTCTGTTATCCAAAGGCGGCTCGGCAACAGAGCCGCCTTTTTTCGTGTTTCGTCCCGGCAATCAGCACGAATCATCCAGAATGGCCTGAATGGATACGTCTGCTTCAGCTTCGCTCAAGCGGAGTGGCGGCATTCTCCCTGCAAGACAGGCTTGAACGGTGGATGGAGGGGACCGGGAAATGAACTGGATGGCATTTGCAACCGCCGCGGTTGTGACGATCGGCACCGTGTTTCTGGCGGCCAGTCTGATGCCGGAGGCAACCGATCACCGCCGGGTCAATTGCAGCAAGCTGACCGTGTTTGCGCCACAAAACGGCAAGAGCGAAGAAGAGCTTTGCAAGAGCCATGGCGGTCTCGCGCTGTCGGGAAGCGCACCGGCTGAGCAAGGGCTTGTCATCCTTGTCCGCAATCTCCCGATGGGCGGTTTCTCGGCCAACACGGCGGTTCGCTAGAGCCATCAGCGCGCGCTTGCGGCACTGAATTCACCCCCGATTGTCATCAGGGACAAAACCGGAAGGTTTTTTCCCGGACCGGAGAGCCCATGAACCCGTTAAATTCCGGGTTTTTTGGTCCCGGTTCCGCGCTTCGCTTGGCCGGGATGACGGTCGCGGGCCCCAATAAAATCACCCAGCCTGTTCGACGATGCCTCCGGAGCCCGACCATGAACGTGGATCCGGAAGTCATCGTGTGTCTAATTCCCGATATCCACCATGAAGGCCTCGACCGGGCCCGAAACATTGTGCAGCGCCAGTTTCCCCAATGACGTTGGTGGGTGCAAGGGATCCTGACAGACATCTTCGGCAACAACGACCGGATGACCGATCCGCTTGCCATGGTCGGAAAGGCGTGCGGCAATATTTGCGGCACTTCCGATCACGGTGAAATCCAGCCGCTCCCGCGACCCGACATTTCCATAGGTGACTTCGCCGAAGGCGATCCCGATCGCGCAGTCCAGAGGCAAGGCTCCGTCATCCTCGGGGGCAGCCAGCCCGTGGACGATTTCCCGCGCCGCCAGAACCGCCCGGGCGCAGGCGTCTTCGCGCACGCTGTTAACCGGAAAGATCGCCAGAACCGCATCACCGATGAATTTCAGCACCTCGCCATCGTGAGTGTTGACCCGGTCCGCCGTCGTTTCGAAAAAGCGGTTCAGTTGCGCAATATAGTCTCCCCGGCTCAACTCCGCCTCAAGCCGCGTCGACCCGCGCAAGTCGCAAAACAGGATGGCCGCTTCAATCACGTCACCGTCGCCACGGCGGATCTCTCCCCCAAGGACCCGCGCGCCGGTGCGCTTGCCGAGATAGGTGTCCAGCAATGCCGTGGCATTGGAACGCAGCGCGAAAACTTCATAAAGCCGGCTGATGATCGCGGAGCATTCGAACACCAGACCGAGATTGGCCGTGGTGAAACCCTTCGGGTGATCGCTCGCCATGGTCAGGACGTTGATCCGGCCATCCGAAAAGGGGAGCGGCATCGCGACATAATCGGTCGCGCCCTGAGCCTTGAGATCCTCCATGATCCGGAAATCGAACTCGTCCGGGTTGGCATCCAGTCTCTGGCGGATGCCGCCCAGTCCCTGGGAAACGTGCCGGAGCGGGCTGTCGGTGAACAACGGATTGTTGTTCAGGTATTCATGCGAAGGCGCACGCGCGATCAACTGATTGTCCGCCCGGGTCCAGATGAAATGCCGTCCCGCGATCATCGGATGAAGCGACCAGATCAACACGCTCAGACGCGAAACGGCAACGCCGTCGGCGACAAGCCTGCGCCCGATCGCGGTGGTCAGTTCGTCGGGGCTCGGCAGGGCCCAGGCTTCGCGCAGCAGCCAATCGACGGTCGGGCCGGTGATATGACCACTTGGAAGCACGGTCAGACCGTCCGCCTCCAACTCATAGCCGGTAACAGCCCCGGGCATGAAGGCAATGTATCCGTCCACTGCCCGTCCTTCCGGAAGAGCGTTCTCGTAACACCAGACGGCATTTTCGATCAGCTCTTCCCCGACCCGAAGATGCGCATAGGAGGCCGTTCCCTTGAACGGGCAAAAGGTGCGGTGATCCGGAGACGGCTCAAGAGCAACCCGGACATCACCGCGCGGGAAATAGATGACCGGCGGCAGCCGGGTCTCGTGCATCACCCGTGCCCGGTCCGATTGCGCCAGTACGTGTTCGCCCCGGCGCGCCCTCACCAAGCCGTGAAGTGCCTCGACCTGGATCTGATAATCGTTGGAAGTCAGTTGCGGGCTTGTTTCCATGCCGGGACGATAAGCCCGCGCAAAACGTCTGTCTACGTTGCCCTTGGCGCTGGCGCGGCGTTTTTATTCGGCAGCAAACAAGCCTGCTGTCATGGCAAGACCGGCCCCGCAAGGTTCTTCGGCTTCGCCGTCCCCGGATGAAGCCTGGCCGGGCTTCAGCTTGACGAAATCATACAGCGACCGGTCAAGCAAATGGGATGGCCGCGTATGACCGAGCGCCCGCGCCATGACCCCGAGCCGCCCGGGGGTTTCCTTTTCCCAGGTTTGCAGCATGCGCTTGACTTCTTCGCGCTGCAGCCCGTCCTGCGAACCGCACAGATTGCAGGGAATGATCGGAAACTGCATCCCCTCGGAGAACCGGGCGATATCGCTTTCCGCCGAGTAGGCAAGCGGCCTGAGCACCAGAAGATCGCCATCGTCATTGATCAGCTTCGGCGGCATCGAGGCAAGACGCCCGCCGTGAAACAGGTTCATGAAAAAGGTTTCGAGAATGTCGTCGCGGTGATGACCGAGCACGATCGCCTCGCAGCCCTGCTCACGGGCCACCCGATAGAGAATGCCGCGCCGCAACCGCGAACACAGCGAACAATAGGTGCGATGCGCCGGGATCTTGTCGGTGACGATCGAATAGGTGTCCTCGCGGATGATGATGTGCTCGATACCGTTTTTCTCGAAAAATTCCGGCAGAACATGCGCCGGAAACCCGGGTTGGGCCTGATCCAGATTGCAGGCGATCAGGTCGACCGGCAGCAATCCGCGCCATTTCAGCTCAATGAGGACGGCGAGCAGCGTATAGCTGTCCTTGCCGCCGGACAAGCACACCAGCCATTTCGGCTTGTCGCCCGATTTGGCGGTTGGCAGCATGCCGAAATCGTCCATCGCCTGACGGGCCTGGCGCAGCAAGCGCTTGCGCAGCTTCTTGAATTCGACACTTGAGGGGGCATGCTGCAGGATTGCCGGAACATCCTGCGAACCGTCCGCTTCCGGAAGGCGTTGGCCCGTCTGCGCGCCGGTCTCCGGTTGTTCAGCGTTGTCTTGCACTTGTCTTCTCTCCTCAGCGAAATTCCGGCGCGGACCCTAGTCTTTCAGGCCCTCAAGAGCAAGCACCCCCGGGGCGTATCACAAGGACAAAACCGGCCCGTCAGTATGTCATCATGACAGGTTGGCCACCGCATTCCTGACAATATTTATCTGCCCGCCCAAACCCTCCAGACTGGCCCTGCCTTGGACCCGAGGCACATCCGTCACCGGAGGAGTGATCATGCCGATTTCAGATACCCGGAATTCCGTTTTCAGCACCGCCGCGCTGGTTGCCGGAACACTGGCACTTTCCATGTCCGCAGCAAGTGCAGATCAACACGACACGTCAACAAGTTCCGAAACAGCACCTGCAACGGCTTCGGATGCAACAGCAAGCGCACAGCAGCCGGCATCAAGCGCGTCGCCGGGGCAGGCCAGGGAAGCCATCATTGAGGGCTTCATGGAAATACCGCTTGTCGCCATATTGGCAGCCCAGCCGAGCGGCACCCCGGAACCGGCCAAGGACAGCGATTGTCAGGACCGTTTCGGCCCCTATTCCGGCAAGGTCGTTGATGTCGCATTTGAAATCGACATGAAGAAAAACGTGATGATTGCAAAAACAAATGTGGACGGGTCGGAGGCAGACCTGCATGCGGTCAGCATCCCGGGCACCTACACGTTTATTTCGCAAAACCTGCCGAAGGCCTTGCAGGAAGCCGGCTTCACCCAGGAAATCTTTTCGGTCCGGACGGATTTTTCCGATGAAGCCTTTCACCTGATCGGCAAGCTTGACGACAGCACGGTCTGTCTTTTGACCAATATTCCGTTGGGCGGATAACAGTCGTTGCAGGCATAAAAAAGGGCCGCCCGAAGGCGGCCCTTGAAAGGTCGGAATTGACCGATTAGCGCGAGTAGAACTCGATCACGAGGTTCGGTTCCATCTGCACCGGATACGGCACATCGGAGAAGGCCGGAACGCGGTTGTAGGTCGCGGTCATCTTGTTGTGGTCGGCTTCGATGTAATCCGGAACGTCACGTTCTGCGGACTGCACGGCTTCGAGAACCAGAGCCATCTGCTTGGAACGCTCACGAACTTCGATGACGTCGCCCGGACGCACACGGTAGCTCGGAATGTTCACGCGCTTGCCGTTCACCTTCACGTGGCCGTGGTTGATGAACTGACGTGCGGCAAAAACGGTCGGTACGAACTTTGCGCGGTAGACGATGGCATCAAGGCGGCGCTCCAGAAGACCGATCAGGTTTTCAGACGTATCGCCCTTGATGCGGGACGCCTCGTCATAAACCTTGCGGAACTGCTTCTCGGAGATGTTGCCGTAGTAGCCCTTGAGCTTCTGCTTGGCGCGCAGCTGCACACCAAAGTCGGACAGCTTGCCCTTGCGGCGCTGACCGTGCTGGCCCGGGCCGTATTCGCGCTTGTTCGACGGGCTCTTCGGGCGGCCCCAGATGTTCTCGCCCATCCGGCGGTCAATTTTGTACTTAACGCTATGGCGCTTTGACATCGCGGTTTCCTTTGTGTAACGCGTTGTTTTTTATCAAGGAAACGCGCCCTCCTTTATCCTCTCCGGTTCACGGGAAACGGATTGGATCGACAGGGACCCGGCTAGACGGCGCCGGCCGGATGCCCACGGGTGCGTGAGACCTGAAAACGATAACGCTTTCAAGACTGGCGGGTGCTACGCCAAACCCGCTCAAAAGTCAATCTTTCGGGGGAAATAACCGCCCTCATGCCAGTGGCAACGTCTCTTTCCCGGCCTGCCGGACCTGTGGGGACGGACGGCCAACATCCACGTTGAACAGTTGATCCTGCACCAGCGTCAAACCGAAACCGGCCAGCAACCGCTGCAAGGCCGGATCCTCGGGGTTGGAGGTAAACACCGCCCGGTCGGCTGCACTGCCAGGTGTTTTGCAGAGGTGCTGCTCCAGAACACGCACCAGCTGGCGGGCAATCGCTTCTGCCGGATCGAGCCAGTCCACCGGCCAGGGGGCAATCTTCCGGAACCGGTTGGCGAGAAACGGATAATGGGTGCAGGCCAGCACCACGATGTCCGTCCGCCTGCCCCCGTCTTCGAGAAAACAATCCTCGATTTCAGCCTGCAGTTCCGTGTCCGGGACCTGTTCTCCGCGCAAATGCGCTTCTGCCAGAACCGCCAGCCGGTCCGAGCCGACCAGCCGGACATGACACCGGGACGCGAAGCTGTCGATCAGGCCACGGGTATAAGCGCGGCGAACCGTTCCCGGTGTTGCCAAAACCGATATCAGTCCGGAAAACGTCCGTTCCGCCGCAGGTTTGATGGCAGGAACCGTTCCGACAAACCGGCAGTCCGGGTGCGCTTCCCGCAAAGCCTCCCCGGCAAGCGTGAAAGCTGTGTTGCAGGCAATGACCACGGCTTTCGGATCATGAACCGAAAGCAAATCCCGGAACAGATCCAGAAGGCGCTGCTTGAGGCTCTGCTCCTCCCAGGCTCCGATCGGAAAGGCCGCATCATCCGCCACATAGAGGATCTGTTCGTAGGGGAGCAAACGCCTGATTTCACGAAGGACCGTCAGCCCGCCGATGCCGCTGTCAAAAACAAGGATCGGCCGGGCGGTGTCAGTCATCGCGTTTCAAGGTCCTATTCTTCTTCGTCACCGCGCTTGGGCGGCCGGGTTTCACGTTTTTCCAGCGCCGCAATCACACCGCGCAAGGCCCGCACCTCCTGATCCGTCAGCGAGGCCTTCTGGAAAATGTTGCGCAAGGTTCTGACCATATGAGGGCGGCGTTCGGGCGGGCGGAAAAAAGTCACCCGGTCAAGCGCACCTTCCAGATGCTCGAACATGCGCAGCACATCATCCTTGGTTGCCGGCGGATGCTCCTCCTCGTCAAGACGGAAGGGAAGCGCGCCTTGCGTCGCGGTGTTGCGCCACTCATAGGCACACACAAGCACAGCCTGGGCAATGTTCAAAGATGCAAAATCAGGATCGACGGGAAGCGTGACGATTTCATCGGCAAGCGCGACTTCCTCGTTGTTCAGCCCCCAGCGCTCACGGCCAAAAATGTAACCGACGGCAAGGTCCTTGCTGCCCAGTTCCACCGCCTTCGCCGCCGCCTCGTCCGGCCCCCGGACAGGTTTCGGCACTTCGCGCGAGCGGGCGGTGGTCGCAAAAACGAATGTCAGGTCGGCAATCGCAGCCTCAAGGCTGTCGAAGACCTGCACATTGTCGATGACATGATCGGCCCGGCTTGCCGCCGCGCGGGCCTTTTCGCTCGGCCAGCCGTCACGCGGATTGACGATCCTCAGATCGACCAGACCGAAATTTGCCATCGCGCGGGCCGCCGTGCCGATGTTTTCACCAAGCTGCGGCTCACACAGGATGACTGCGGGCGGGCGCGCGTTGACCTGGCGCGCCTCGTCTCTGATTTTTGCGTTCTTGCTCATGATCGGGGGATTTAGCCGAGACCCGCGCGCTTGAAAAGGACCTCGCCCCCGGCCAGCCCGGATTTTTCAAAGCTGTTTGTAGAAGATGGTGGTCGCATCCCATCCGCCATTTGTTGAAACCGCAAATTTCGGAATGACACCAACCCGGTGATAACCGGACCGCTGGTACAGTCCCTCGGCAGTATCTCCGGTGACCGTATCAAGGGTCAAAAGGCTACGGTCCAATTCCAGCGCCAACGCCTCCGCTTTCGACAAAAGCATGCGGGCAATTCCTTGCCGCCTTGCATCCGGATGGACCATGAGCTTCGCCACCTCGGCCCGGTGCCGGCCATTGTCCTTTTCGGCAAGCTGCAGCATTACTGTTCCGACGATCCGGCCGGCGTGTCGCGCAACCAGCAAATGGCTGCTCCCGCTTCGCAGATCCGGAGCCTGTTTGCGCCAGAAGGTTTCCGCCTTTTCCTGCGATAACGGCAGGACAAAACCGATCCCGGCACCATCCTCGACGCACGCTTTCAGGAGTGTGCCAAGTTCGGCAAGTGAAGCTTCAAGGGCATCTGCGGTAAACAACTCGATGCCGGCCTGTTGCATTTTATCCCCTCCAATCATGGCATTACCACACAGATGAGATAGCGTGCCGGATGCGGGCCGAGCGCCGTGAATGCATTCCCGTGATTGAGACGAAACCGCAGACAATCACCGGGCCGGAGGGTTTCATCCCCTTCGGCCAGGGTCACTTTCAACGTACCGGACAGGGCGACCACATGATGCTCGAGATCCGGCAAGGGCGGCTTCGCATAGGCCACGGTCTGGCCCGCCGGTATTTCGCCCTCGACGATACTACCGCGATAGCCCGGCTGGGAAGGCGACACGTTCCTGCGGACAAAGCCCGTTTCCGGATCCATCCAGACTTCCTGTTGGTCTCGAGCGACAAGCGCTTCGGCCACACCATCGTCATAGGCAAAAAGATCCGCCATCGAGACCTCAAAGGCATGGGCCAACAGGCCGAGCGTGGCGGCGGTCGGGCTGGTTTCGGCTCTTTCAATGCGGGACAAGGTCGCCCGGCTGACGCCCGTCGCCTCGGACACGGCCTCGAGCGACAGGCCCCTGTCCTGCCGCAGCCGCATCATCCGCCGAGCGAGTTTTTGATCAAATTCCGCCATAGCAATTCCCGTATATGAAATATAGTTCTCATATATGGGAAAATGATTTAAGGCCTGTCAATCCACTTTCGAAAAAATCGCAGCCGCATTGACGCCGCCGAAACCGAAACCGTTGCTGATGATGTGATCGACCGGACGCTTGAGCCCCTGACCCTGGATCAACTCGAACCCGGCTACAGCTTCTTCCGGCTCATCCAGATTGCGCGATGGCGGCAGGATTCCCGATCGAAGCGCACAGATACACGCGATCGCTTCAACGGCACCGGCAGCCCCCAGCAAGTGACCAATCATGGATTTGCTCGACGACACGGCCAGCGTTTTCCCGCGCCCCTGAAACAGGGTATCGAGTGCGGCCATCTCGGCGGCGTCACCAACAGGCGTCGAGGTGGAATGCGCATTGACATAGCCGATATCGGCCGGTTTCAGTTGCGCCGAGGCGAGGGCAAGCTGCATGGCCCGCAGGCCCCCGTCCCCATCCGGCGAGGAAGACGTCACATGATAGGCATCTGCTGTGGTGCCATAGCCGCTGACAATCGCCAGCGGCCGGGCGCCCCGCTCAAGAGCATGCCGTTCCGTTTCCAGAACGAGTGCGCCCGCACCCTCTCCCATGACGAACCCGTCGCGCGCCTTGTCGAACGGCCGGGAGGCAAGAGCGGGATCGTCGTTGCGCCGGGACGACATTGCCCGGGCCGCACAAAACCCGGCATAGGACACGCGGTCGAGACAGGCCTCCGCTCCACCGGCAAGCATCACATCCGCCTCGCCGCTCTTCAGGATCCTGACCGCGTCGCCGATGGCTTGCAGGCTCGCAGCACATGCCGTGACCGGCGCTCCGAGCGGGCCCTTGAACCCATGCCGGATCGAGACCTGCCCGCTTGCCAGATTGGCGAGGAATGAGGGTACCATAAACGGGGATACGCGCCGGGGTCCCTTGTCATCGACCAGCCGCGTTGCCGCGGTCATGGCCGGAAAACCGCCGACGCCGCTTCCGATGATGGTGCCGGTGCGGTTTTTCTCAAGGTCCGTCGCCGGCACCCAGCCCGCCTGTGCGACAGCTTCTTCCGCTGCCGCCAATGCGAAGTGAATAAAGCGGTCGGTACGCTTTTGCTCCTTGGGCTCCAGGTAACGGTCCGCATCAAAACCGTCCGGATCCTCCTCAATTGACGGCACTTCTCCGGCAATCTGGCAGGCAAGATCATCGGCCTTGAAACGGGTGAGACGGCGGATACCGTTTTCGCCTTTCGACAACCGGCGCCAAAAGGCATCCACGCCGGTTCCCAGTGGAGAGACGACACCCATTCCGGTGACAACAATGCGTTCAGACATGAACCAACTCCCAACGTGTAATTACACTCATAGAATCAAAAAAAGGCAGCGGTCACATCTCCGACAGCCGCTTCAGGGCCTTGAGCGCCGAGACAAAGGCGTCCTCCCCCATTTCATCCGCAAGATCCCGCTGTGCCTTTTGCCAAAGAGGAATGGCCTGCTTGAGCAAACCGTCTCCAGCCCCGGTCAACGCGTAGGTAAGTCCCCTGCCCTTGCCCAGACGCCGCTGCTCGACCAGTCCCTTTCCCTGAAGCAATGACAGATTGCGCAAGAAGGTTGTGCGCTCCATCGAGATGATCCCGGCCAGTTCCGTCATGGTTTCACCCTCGGCCTGCATGACCAGCACCAGAACGGAAAACTGGCCGGACGTCAGCCCGACCTTTTTCGCCACCCGGTCATAACGCCGCGAGATCGCCCGGGAGGCCATGCGGGCGTTGGTTACCATGCAAAGCTTGAAATCATTCTCGATATTCATCCGGAATGACTATCGTGCAATTACACATCAGGCAACCCCCTTCATCAGGTGCAACAGCTTGAAACACACTCCCTAATTTTAACAGGCTTGTCACAGGAGTTTTGCGGATGGAGCCTACGCTTAGAAAATCCGTCGATTCTTTAGAAGTGTGGAGGCGAAACAATGTCTGATGCCGCGCATAAAATGGAAGACTTCCGGACAAAGGCACAAGAGAACTGGGCCTGGTTTCTGATACTTGGAATTGTCCTGATTATCGGAGGCGGCATTCTGATTGCCGCCCCGCTCGCGACCTCTATAGCCGTCACGTTGCTGATTGCCTTGGTGTTCTTCGTCGGCGGCCTCGTCCAGATCTACAATGCCTTCAAGACGAAAGCGCAGTCCGGGTTTCTATGGAACCTGATCACCGGCATTATTGCGGTGGCCGGCGGCATCCTGATCTACTTGAACCCGCTGGCAGGTACCTTTGCCCTGACCATCGTGATCGCCGCGATTTTCATTGCCCAGGGCGTCAGCCAGCTGATCCTCGCCTTCCGGATCAGGCCACATGAAGGCTGGGTCTGGGTTGCGATTGCAGGCCTCGCCTCTCTGCTTGCAGGTTTTTTGATCTGGAGCGGAATGCCCGGCTCCGCAGTTTGGGCCCTCGGCCTGATTGCCGGCATATCCGTTCTTCTAAACGGCTGGAGCTATGTTGCAATTGCCCTTGCTGCCCGCGCTTCGAAGAACGGCTAGGCGCATTTTGAACCGCCGGCATGAGCGGCTTTCGCCTTTGATTTGTTGCGGACGCCCTCAGACCCGCCGAAATCACTTTCTGCGGGTTTCCTTTTGTTATAACATTCCTAGTTAGTTAATTAGGTCGATCCGGTTCTCGTCGAAATACTGGATCCTAGCCGGGACAATTGGCAATGATTGCCGGTGTTGGTCGAAATCAGGGACAGCCCCACGCCAAGGCGCACTGGTGGTGGCCGCCACCCAAGTTCGCGTGATCGCCCGGCCGTCTGGCCGGTTCCTGAACGATCCTGAAACGCAAACCGGACAACCCATATGGTTACAGCTCACATTGGTGCGGATCACCGCACGCTCACGCTTGTCTGGCCGGATGGCCAAACCGCAGCCTATCCCGCGATCTTTCTGCGCGACAATTGCCCGAGCGGGTTTCATCCGCAAACCCTTGAACGCGAGTTCGACCTGACCAGCGTTCCACTCGATATTCAGATTGCCTCCGCAGGTGTTGAAGGCAGGGAGCTTGTCATAAGATGGGCCACCGAAGATCTGGTCAGCCGCTTTTCCCAAGACTGGCTTGAAGCCCACAAACCGGGTCAACGTTTTACCGATCCTGCGAGTGTGCGCCCAAAGCTATGGCGTTCAGACCTCACCAAGCAGGATCTGCCACGTGCTTCTGCCCGGGATTTGCTTGCGAACGACGAAGCCTTGTTTGACTTTCTGGTCGGCGCAAAAACAACCGGCTTGGCCATTGTCGACGGGATGGCGAACGACGCGGATGCCGGCATGTCCATCGCCCGCCGGATCGGTTTTTTGCGGGAAACCAATTTCGGCGTCACTTTCGAAGTAATGTCGAAACCGGACCCGAACAATCTGGCCTACACGTCCCATGCCCTGCCGCTTCACACCGACCTGCCTAATCAGGAGCTGGCGCCCGGCTACCAGTTCCTGCATTGCCTCGCCAACGATGCTGAAGGCGGCGGCTCGACCTTTGCCGACGGCTTTGCCATTGCCGCAGATCTGGCTCAGTCCGATCTGGACGCCTTCGATCTTCTTGCAAACACACCGGTTCCATTCCGCTTTCAAGACGGTGACTATGACATCCGCAAGCACCACACCGTGATCCAGCTGGACAACGGCGGCACGGTCAGCGAAGTCAGGTTTAACGCCCATATCGCATCTGTCTTCGACATGCCAGCAGAGCAGATGGATGCCTACTATCGCGCCTATCGCACGATCATGGCGATGACGCGCGACCCGGCCTATGTCATGACGACGCGGCTGGACGCTGGGGAAATGGTGATCTTCGACAATCGCCGGGCCCTGCATGGCCGCGCTGCATTCGATCCGTCGACCGGGTTCCGGCACCTGCGCGGTTGCTACGTCGACCGGGGCGAGTTCGACAGCCGTATCCGGGTCCTGTCGCGCCGTCTCAAGACCGCTCTGGCAGCCTGACCTGCTCCACGCTTGTCCGGTCCGCACATTGTCGCGGACCGGGGTCTTGTTTGATCCGGTTTTCCAGTCGAACAACCAACACAATCGAGAGAACGTCATCCGGATTTCCGTCAGTATCACTCTATCGTTTCGGATAAGAAATGACGTTCCGGAGATTTTCCCCTGACCGCGGACGCAAAGCTATCGGTCAAGACAAGACCGTTGAACTCACCGGGGGAGGAACGTGCGGTTTGGCTTCAGGCACTGCGCTGCCGCCGGGCATTCGCGTATCGGGACCCGAACAGAAACGTGACGGGCCAGACAAGTGACGACAGCAAAGCAAGGCCTGTCCCCAAATAGACCCCCAGGGGACCGAAACTCACGGCCGCCACCAGCACAAAGATGACGATGCTGGGCAAACCGTAAGGGTATCCCTTGATCACGGTAAACACATGCTGTGTCGAATAGCTGAAATGCATGATGATCATGAGTGGAAACAGCGTCATCGGGAACCCGGCCAGAAGCCCGGACCATTTCGGACCGATCAAACCCGCTATTCCGGTGATGGCAACAACCACCGCAATCGCGATAGCCGATCTGAGCACCAGCGCCTGCCATGTCATTCTGACCCGCTCGACAATCTGCGTATCCGCATGATTGCGCATCAAGATGATCGACAAGACCGCAGCAGCCGCCATGAAGCCAACCGCTCCTGCGAGATTGAAATGCATTGACGTCACAATCAGGGCGGCAGCCAAATAGCCAACTAGCGCTGCCCCTGTCGCCTTGAGAAACTGCAAGCGATGGGCCCGGCGCGCCACATACCAGTAGACAAGGTTGAAGCACAAGGTCGCCACCAGCCCTGCAATCGTATAGGTCGCCGCCTGAACCAGAAATTCAGGCCCCTGCTGGATACCCAAAAAGAAAAACACCAGAGCCACGCCAAGCGGCAAAGCAGACAGCAGCCCAGCCAGGGCCGGCCCCACGAATTCGGCCACGCCCGACAAGCCGAGTACAATAACAACCGTTGAAATTATCTTCGCGGCCAATATCAACATCACAAAAGCCCCCTCGACAAAATGAAAGTGGAAACAAGATTTTGCTGCATTGCGTTGAAAGCGTCCGGCAGGTTCAATTGAAACCAGAAATATAGAACCGTACCGTACGGTACATAAGCATGCTCAAGCCGTCCCGCAAGAGTGGTTAAGCGCCGCGACACTTGGCAGCCGGATTTAAAAGACCTGCACATTTTGCAGCCAATCGAAACACGCAAATAGAGGGCATAGGGTTAGGTTCCCGCCAGACAAGGCTTGGATGGTAAGGATGGAGAACGTTTGGCTGTGATAAGTGTCTATGAAAGGCGATGGCCATTTGTGGACACGGGAGAATTCACAGACGTATTCTCTGGACGGAAATCGGCGGTAAATCGCCCAACTAATCGGCTTTCTCTTAAATACTCGTTTTAGAGACAGCATTTTTCCTGCGTCGCACCCACTTTCCAGACTGCGGAATAAGTTACTGTTTTATATGTTTTATTGTT
>NZ_SMMF01000590.1:0-2202 GCF_009711355.1 Roseibium sp. RKSG952
CTCTTGACCCCTCCCTGAAGGAAGGGGTTTTCTGCGCCTCCTAATCACGGATCCTAGTAGTCAGGGTTCCCTTCAGGAATTCAAGAAAGAAGCCGGCCAGCTTACCCTTCAAAACAAGAGTCCTTGGAGGAATTCATGAAATCCCTAAAGCTTGCCGTCGCCCTTACAGGCGCTCTTCTCTCCTCGTCCGCACTCGCCTCAGAAAACGGCGATATAACAAACATCACGATGTCATCAGGCGGCCTGGCCGAAATCGTTCGCAAGGCAACTATCTCAGAAGACGGCATCATCAAGATGGAAGTGCCGATTGAGCAGGTCGACGATGTTCTAAAAAGTGTCGTTGTATTCGACGGCAAAGGCGCTGTCGAAGGAATGTCACTACCCGGCCCAAGCCCTCTTTCGGAAACCTTCAAAAAGCTCCCATTCACGGTCGACGACTTGCAGTCCCCGGCCATGCTTCTGTCGACGCTACAAGGAGCGCAGATTGAAATCCAGAAAAGCGGGTCTCATTTCTCCGGACGAGTTCTGGGCGTTTCCTCGAAGGACAACGGTGAAACCGGCCGGGAGGATGTCGCATCCATCCTGACCAAGGAAGGAAACATCGTCAGCGTCGCCCTTGATTCCTCGGTCAATATCTCATTCAAGGACATAGACGTCAGGGAGAAAATCGCGAACGCCCTTTCCGTCGTAGGCGACGGAAAGGTGGGCGGCGCCAGGGAGATATCCATCCGGATCGCCGGAGATGGCCAGCGCGAGGTCGCAGTGTCCTACGTCGTCCCTGCTCCGATCTGGAAGACCGCCTATCGAGTGGTCACTCAGGACGGAGGAAAAGCAAGGCTTCAGGCGTGGGCCGTCCTGGAAAACGCCAGCGGCGAGGACTGGAAAGGTGTAAACGTCACGCTCTCGTCCGGGGAGCCGGTTACACTGAAGCAAAAGCTTCACTCTCTCTATTGGAAACAAAGAGCCGAAGTACCGATCGATACGTCTGCCGGGTACGTGCCTCCTGTGGACCCGGGCGCGGCACCGCCTGCACTACTCGAAAAACGCGAACACCAATGGGCCGCAGCACGGAGTGCGAACGGACTTGCCTCTATGTCTATGATGGACACCGAGGAAAATGTGCGGATCTCTTCGGCGAACGTCGGGCAGGCCACTGAAGGCAACGTTACGGCATCCTTCGAAATCCCTTGGCTGGTCGATCTCAAGAACGGACAGACCCTGTCCGCCCCGATTATCGACGATCTCGTCGAGGCGGAGGAGGTCAGCGTCTTCCGTCCTGAAAGCGGATCAATGAACCCGGTCGCGGCGATCATGCTCGTCAACGACACGGGAACCAGCCTGCCAAAGGGCATCCTGACCGTCTACGATGACAAGGAAGGTTACGTCGGAGATGCCCAGATTTCCGGAATGCCGGACGGCGAGCGCCGCATGGCGAGCTTCGCGACCGACAAAAAGGTTCTCATAGAGACATCGTCCAATCCAACCGAGGAAATCACAGAGATCAAGGTCGTTGACGGTATCCTGACCGCCGTTACGCTAGACAAGCACACGACGCAATACGCGATCAAGGGAGCTGCGGACGCGGAGCGGACCGTAGTCATAGAGCAAGCGAAGCGTCCTGGTTGGGAATTCTCATCCGACCACGAGCTGGATTCGACCAAAACGCATCGCCGAATGAAAATCACGGTTCCAGCTGGAGAGACCAAAATGGTAACAGCCGTTGTCGAACGCACCCGGAACCAGATCTTTCACCTGTCGCAAACGGATACCCAAACGCTTCTGTCGCTGTCTTCACGTTACGGCATCGGAGCGACCACACGGAAACTCACGGAGCTAGCGATCCTTCAGAAGGAAAGGTCTCGGATCGAGTACCAGATGAACGAACTCAATCGCGAGCGGGATCGCCATGTTTCCGACCAGGGCCGCCAGCGTGCCAATCTGCAATCGGTACCGCAGGACAGCCCGTTGTTCGCGCGCAGCATGCAAAAACTTGAGGACTCGGAAACGGTCATCGAGAAAATTGACGGAACGATCAAGGTTCTAAACCGAAAGATTGCGGACATCAGGACCAAGATCGGCGACGCTATTAGAAACTTTTAATGGCCGGAACGCGACCAGCGCCAAGTGAGCGGGCAAAAGCCTGTCAGCAACGCGAATCCCGCCACGCAGCCTAACGGCTTGCGCTTCGCTAAAAATCCCCGT
>NZ_SMMF01000691.1:0-4486 GCF_009711355.1 Roseibium sp. RKSG952
GCTAAAAGAGAGGTTTATGAGATGCCTGGTTTGAACCGCACGCCGTTGTATGACTTGCACGTTGAGTTGGGTGGTAAGATAGTTGATTTTGCTGGTTGGGAGATGCCTGTTCAGTATCCTTTGGGGATCATGGGGGAGCATAAGCAGTGTCGTGAGAAGGCGGCGTTGTTTGATGTGTCTCACATGGGTCAGGTGATCCTGCGGGGCGAGAATGTGGGTGAGAAGCTGGAAGCTCTTTGCCCTCAGGCCTATGCGACCCTGAAGGAAGGCAAGGCGCGGTACGGGTTCTTTACGAACGCGGAAGGCGGGATCATGGATGACCTGATCGTGTCGAACGCGGGGGATCACTATTTTGTGGTGGTGAACGCGGCGCTGCGCCATCAGGACATTCCGCATATGCGTGACAACCTTGAAGGCGTCGAAGTGACCGAGATCTTCGACCGCGCGCTGGTGGCCGTACAGGGCCCTGCGGCGGAAAACGTGGTGGGTGAGCTGTGCCCCGCGGCCCGCGATCTGAAGTTCATGGAAACCACCCTGGCCGATATCAACGGCGTCGAATGCCGCATCTCGCGCCTGGGCTATACCGGCGAGGATGGCTACGAGATCTCGATCCCCGAGGACAAGGCGATCGAGATCAGCAAGGCCTTCCTGGCGCATGAGGATTGCGAACCGGCGGGTCTGGGCGCGCGTGACAGCCTGCGGCTGGAGGCGGGTCTGTGCCTTTATGGTAATGACATTGACCAGAGCACCTCGCCGATCGAGGCATCCTTGGGCTGGGCGATCCAGAAGCGCCGCAAGGAAGAGGGCGGTTTCCCGGGGGCGGCCCGCGTTCAGAAGGAACTGGCCGAAGGGGCCGCGCGCAAGCTGGTGGGCATCAAGCCCGAAGGTCGTGCACCTGCCCGTCAGGGCGTGGAAGTGCAATGCCTTGAGGGCAACAGCATCGGTCAGATCACCTCAGGCAGCTTTGGCCCCACGGTCGGTGGCCCTGTTGCAATGGGCTATGTGTCCGCGGGCCATGGCGAGCCGGGCGAGAAGGTGAACCTGATCATCCGGGGCAAGGCGCAACCGGCCGAGATCGTGGCGCTGCCCTTCGTCAAACAGAATTACAAGCGTTGAAGTCAGGAGAGAGAAGACATGGCAACCTATTATTCCGAAGAGCATGAATGGCTGACCGTCGAAGGGGACACAGCCACTCTGGGCATCACTAAACATGCCGCCGAGCAGCTGGGTGAAGTGGTGTTCGTCGAGCAGCAGGAAGCTGGCGACGAGTTCGAAAAGGGCGGTGAGATCGGCGTGATCGAATCCGTCAAGGCCGCGTCCGAGCTGTATGCCCCGGTCGATGGCGAGATCGTCGAGGTGAACGAGGCGCTGGCCGACAATCCCGGCGCGCTGAACGAAGACCCCGAGGGTGAGGCCTGGATCTACAAGGTCAAGATCAGCGACGCATCGCAGCTGGAAGATCTGATGGATCTGGACGGCTACAAGGCCCTGATCGGCTAAGCCCGTACCGGAGCCCCGGTTTGGGGCTCCGCATGTTCGGGCCGGCCCTTGTCCGGCCCTCTCCCTACTACCGGAGGCTGTCGCAGTCTCCGCCCGACCTGACCTATTCGACAGGAGCGCTGCAATGGCCTTCAAACTGACCGACTACGAAGCCTATGACTTCGCCAATCGCCGCCACATCGGCCCGTCGCCTACCGAGATGCGCGACATGCTCAAGGTGATCGGCTTCAAGACGCTGGACCAGCTGATCGACGCCACCGTCCCGCCCGCGATCCGGCAGAAGGAACCGCTGGACTGGGGTCCGGCCATGACCGAACGCGATGCGCTGTTCTACATGAAAGAGGTGGCGAGCAAGAACAAGGTTCTGACCTCGCTGATCGGTCAGGGCTATTACGGCACCACCACGCCGGCACCGATCCTGCGCAACATCCTGGAAAACCCGGCCTGGTACACCGCCTACACGCCGTACCAGCCCGAGATCAGCCAGGGTCGTCTTGAGGCGCTGTTGAACTTCCAGACGATGGTCAGCGACCTGACCGGGCTGGACGTGGCCAACGCCTCGCTGCTGGACGAAGCCACTGCAGCCGCCGAAGCGATGGCGATGGCCAAGCGCGGCGGCCGGTCCAAGGCCAACAACGCGGCCTTCTTTGTCGACAAGAACTGCCACCCGCAGACCATCGCAGTCATTAAAACGCGCGCTGAACCTCTGGGCATCGACGTGCAGGTGGCTGATCCCGACCAACTGGACGCGGGCGCCGTTTTTGGCGCGATCTTCCAGTACCCGGGCACGCATGGTCACGTGCGCGACTTCACATCGGAAATCGCGGCCCTGCATGAACATAAAGCCATCGCTATCGTGGCGGCCGACATCCTGTCGCTGGCGCTGCTGAAGTCACCGGGTGAGATGGGCGCGGATATCGCCATCGGCTCGACCCAGCGCTTTGGCGTGCCGATGGGCTATGGCGGCCCGCACGCTGCTTACATGGCAACCACCGACAAGCTGAAGCGGGCAATGCCCGGCCGGATCATCGGTGTGTCGATCGACAGCCGCGGCAACAAGGCCTACCGCCTGGCGCTGCAGACCCGCGAGCAGCACATCCGCCGCGAGAAAGCCAACTCGAACGTCTGCACCGCGCAGGCGCTGCTGGCCGTCATTGCCTCGATGTATGCCGTGTATCACGGCCCCGACGGCATCAAGGCCATCGCGCAATCGGTGCACCGCAAGACCTCACGCCTGGCCGCCGGTCTGGAAGAGGCGGGCTTCTCGGTCGAGCCGGAAGTGTTCTTCGACACCATCACGGTTGAGGTCGGCCATCTGCAGAATGTTGTCATGGAGGCCGCCGTGGCCCGTGGCGTCAACCTGCGCAAGGTTGGCGAGACCAAGGTCGGCATCAGCCTGGATGAACAGACCCGGCCCGAGACCATCGAGGCCGTCTGGGGTGCCTTCGGCATCGACCGCAAGGATGACAGCTCGAACAAGCAGTACCGCCTGCCGGATTATGCGCTGCGCGAGACGCCTTATCTGACCCACCCGATCTTCCACAAGAACCGGGCCGAGGCTGAGATGACCCGCTATATGCGTCGTCTGGCCGACCGCGACCTGGCGCTGGATCGGGCGATGATCCCGCTGGGCTCGTGCACCATGAAGCTGAACGCCACGATCGAGATGATCCCGGTCACCTGGCCCGAGTTCGGCAATCTGCACCCGTTCTGCCCCGAAGATCAGGCGCAGGGCTATCTTGAGATGATTGCCGATCTGAACGACAAGCTGTGCCAGATCACCGGCTATGACGCGATCAGCCAGCAGCCCAACTCGGGCGCGCAGGGTGAATATGCAGGCCTGCTGACCATCCGCAACTATCACTTCGCCCGCGGCGAAGGGCACCGCAATGTCTGCCTGATCCCGACCTCGGCCCATGGCACCAACCCGGCCTCGGCCCAGATGGTGGGCTGGCAAGTTGTGCCGGTGCAGGCGGATGAGAACGGCAACATTGATCTGAATGACTTCCGCGCCAAGGCGGAAAAGCACTCGGATCATCTGGCTGCCTGCATGATCACCTATCCGTCCACCCATGGCGTGTTCGAGACCACCGTGCAGGAGGTCTGCCAGATCACCCATGATCACGGCGGTCAGGTCTATATCGACGGCGCCAACATGAACGCCATGGTCGGCCTGTCGCGTCCGGGTGACATTGGCGGCGACGTCAGCCACCTGAACCTGCACAAGACCTTCTGCATCCCGCATGGCGGTGGTGGCCCCGGCATGGGTCCTATCGGCGTCAAGGCGCATCTGGAAGAGCACCTGCCGGGTCATCCGGAATACGGCACTGCCGTGGGTCCGGTCTCGGCGGCACCGTTTGGCTCGCCCTCGATCCTTCCCGTCTCATGGGCCTATGTGCTGCTGATGGGTGGCGCGGGTCTGACCCAGGCGACCAAGGTGGCGATCCTGAACGCCAACTACATCGCGGCACGTCTGCAGGATGCTTATCCCATCCTCTACACCTCCGAGACAGGTCGTGTGGCGCATGAATGCATCCTCGACACCCGTCCTCTGGCGGATGAGGGCAATGTGAGTGTGGACGACGTGGCCAAGCGTCTGGTCGATTCAGGCTTCCACGCCCCGACCATGTCCTGGCCGGTGGCGGGCACCCTGATGGTCGAGCCTACGGAATCGGAACCCAAGGACGAGCTGGACCGCTTCTGTGACGCCATGCTCTCGATCCGCTCCGAGGCGCAGGACATCATCGACGGCAAGATCGATGCGGACAACAACCCGCTGAAAAACGCCCCCCACACGGTGCGCGATCTGGTCGGCGACTGGGACCGCCCCTACACCCGCGAACAGGCTTGCTTCCCTCCGGGCTCCATGGGCGTCGACAAATACTGGTCCCCCGTCAACCGCGTCGACAACGCATACGGCGACAGAAACCTAATCTGCACATGCCCGCCCATGTCAGAATACGAAGAAGCCGCAGAGTAATAGAGA
>NZ_SMMF01000523.1:0-1560 GCF_009711355.1 Roseibium sp. RKSG952
CTTTTGAAAATGGTCCAAAAGAAATTCCGATCACAGGGCTATGTTTATCGCGTGGGATTTTCACGATTGGAACCTTATATGAAGTGCTAAATCCTTTCCGCAAATACTCTGACTTAAGGCCAAAGCTTCTGGCTCTTCTTGATTTAAGAACATGAACTAAGTGAAAAGACGAATCTTTTGCGTCCCGTGCCAAAAAAGCGGCATGATCATTATTTCCAAGTTTTTTGGCGATACCCACTTGAAGGCAGTTAACTCCATATTTAAGAAACCCGCCAATGTGACTATTTTTTGATTTATCCGAACCAGTATAGAAATATATTCCAACATTTTCTTCCAATTTATCTTCCGGGAAGATCTTTTTAAATGTTTCAAAAACAATATCTTTTGCATTCTTGATTTCAGTTTTATCCTCTAATATTTCCAACGTCATCTAAATTACCTCCTTTTTGTGTTTAGATGATGATAGTTTAAAACCAACATCTTCCCAGCCAACAAAGTGCGGCGGATTCAACGAGAGAGCCCAAGTTGACCGATGCTGCGCGCCGCATGGACGACCGGCTTCAATTAGGTAGCAACTGCCACCAGCCTCTTCCCCGCAGACTGGATGACGTCTAACCAATGAGTTGCCTTAGGGTGCTATCTCAACGACCAGCCTGATTTTTCAGCTTTGAGCCATACGTGGTTGGTCTGTCATGTCTGGGTTCCGCCCTCATTTCGTCACCTTAGGTTGATTTTGCGAGAGAAGTTCGGTTGCTGTCCGGCATCTCGTCATGCTTCCTAATACACGACTTTAGTGTCTTTTTCACACACTAATCCAATGCTTATTCATTGCACTAATTTGTTGCTTCCCGTTTAGGAGAGCTTGGCCAGGCCAACCTGTTAGTTTGCAAGCGACCTCCGAAATTCAAACTAAACTTCTCCAGGTTAACCATCTAGAAACAATGACGGCTCCCCGCCTTTCATGGCAGGGAGGATGGGAATAGGCTCTTCGATGGAGAGTCAACTGGGCAGATGGTTGCTTGAGGCACCATTCCGAAAATCCCCGTACTTTAGGGCGGGGAAGATGTTATTCTCCGGACCTTCGTTTTGCACGCCTGTCAAATGCCTTGCATTTCCTTGGGATTCGTGAGCGTATGTAAAATAATGGTTTTAATCCCTCCGTTCCTTGATATTCAATAGATCTAACCACTTTTCTCTGAAATCGGAGAGTTCGCCGCCGTACAGGCGGCTCTGAAGAGATGGCACGGGCAAGCAGGGATAAGGGAGCAGTTCGCCGCCGCATAGGCGGCTCTGAAGCGTATCAAAAATTCATGGGACTCTCGTGGATTGAAACCCTTCAAGTCTGGGCTCGAACTTAAAAGTGTTGACAATATCCGTGTCAATGCGGGATCCGGACAATGATCCAGAAGCGCAGCAAACCCCTTTTTCTAATGTGGTGCAATTGACAAACAGAGCCGCGAAAGCCAAGTGTTCTTTCAATGCAAATCCTGCCGGCATGAAGCCAATGCGGACACAATCGCCGCTCGCAATATTCTTATGGCCGGAACGCGGCCAGCGCCA
>NZ_SMMF01000841.1:0-15993 GCF_009711355.1 Roseibium sp. RKSG952
CTCGTTCTCACCCTGTTTGTCGCGCGGCAGACACGGTGGCAGATCTCGCTCACCGTTTCACTGGCGTTTGATTGTGCAATGATCTCCCGCGCCAAGCGGAGACGGAGCTCCCGCAAATATTGCATGGGCGACTTGCCGTACTCTGCCTGGAATGCCAGTTGCAAACTCCGTGTGGAAACGCCTGTGTGCTCGGCGAGCCTGCTTAGCGTTATGGGGCCTGCGATCCTCTCCATCATGAACTGAATCGCATGCCGGACATGAATGTTCCCGGCGGGCTTTGGTGCACTTTCAAGCTGAAAAGAAATGTTGCTTGGCTGGCTTTTGAGGAAGCCCGAGATCAGTTCTTCTTCGATCAGGGCTTGTGTGTTCTCCGACCCGGGCCCAAAAACAAGGCCCTTTTCTGCCAGGTCAAAACACGTCCGCAGCTTTCTGGTCCAGTTTGCCGTTGCTGCACGATGTGCGTCTATGGCTGTCTCGAAAGTCACGGGAGACGCCAACGGTCCGCCTTTCAGGCACTCGGCGTAATGTGTCAGAGCCTTGGCGTCCACTTGAAGAAGAAATTGCGAGCATCCTTTATGCCAGAGCATTTTTGTGCGGCGGTGTGGATTTAGGACGCTGCCGAGACCGGGGCCGGTCGTTATCTCTCCATTGCTGTTATCAATATCTGCCTGGCCCGTGAGCGGGATTTGAATGAGATAGAAGCTTTCGAGCTCTCCGGGCTCAATCCTCGTCGAAGCTCCGTATTGCAGGTAGTTCAGGGAGGTTGCCAGACCCTCGATCCTGTTATAGTGGACATCAAAAAGGTCGCTACCGGATGCGATATCGAGCCGATGATCGCAAAATTTTTCTCCAACAAGCATTCGCGCTTCGTCCAGATTTTCGGTCTGGAACAGGCGATGCCCGGAGAGCGGCTCGGAAGGACGCTTCATTTTCATCTCATGGAATCCGAAACGTAAATGGTTTCGAGAGTGATGCCACAATGCCCCCGTCCGTATATGCTTGCACGGATCGATGATTTTGAGATGTCGATTTTGCTTAATAGTAAATTGTGAAGTGGATTTTTTGGCCGTTGGTTTGAATACGGATGATGGGCTGCGGGCCCTCTTCACGATGTGCTTCAATCCGGCCCAATGGGCGAAATACAATTACATCGTCTGGCTCGATAAACCTCTCCCGAAGGATTTCATCGCCATCATACGGCCGTTCATACTCCTCGAAAATGCAGCCATCCGGGACGGGAGAAAATTGCAATCAAGAAGGCCTTGCCCGAAACGGATGCTCAAAAGATTTATGAAATCGATTTCGTTTTTCGGATAACGGCTGTGAGCGTGAAGATGTATTTATCACCCCACGAGCACATCTCGTAATCAGGGAACTGTCAGGGCGCTTTCAGCGCCCTGTTTTTTTTCGCGAGGCATGGTGCATCCGCAAGACCCGAAATTCGGCCCGGCCCCGTCTGTGAACGGGGGAATGTGGCAGGGTTCCGCTTGCAAAACCTGAGGGCTCTGCCCGGAAATATGTCACTTGCCCGCTTGGGGCAGTGTACCGTCGGCATCCAGGCGGCAGATGCGTGCCGGAAATTGCGGCTCGGCTTAACCGCAGTCGGCCACCAGCCCGGCGGCGGCGATGCCGGCAAGGGCGGCGGCTTCGTCATTGTCCGAGGTGTCACCGGTGATGCCGACCGCGCCGAGAACATCGCCGTCCGCGTTTTTCACGAGAACGCCACCCGGGACCGGGATGATCGATCCGCCGGCAGCACCGTTCAGGGCCTGTACGAAATGCGGGCGGGTTTCCGCATTGGCCTGCAGCCAGCGGGTGCCGGTGCCGACCGAGAGCGCGCCATAGGCTTTGCCGTTGGCAATTTGCGGGCGCAGGATCGAGGAACCGTCCTGACGTGCCAGAGCGACCGTATGGCCGCCATCGTCCAAGACAACAACCGTCAGGGGCTTGAGGCCGAGTTCGGCTGCCTTTTCGAGAGCGGCGGCAATGATTTGCTGGGCGGTTGAAAGTGACAGTTTGCGCATGACGAAACTTCTCCGTAGTGTCCGATAGGCTCTTTTTGGGAGGGCTATCATCTGCTTGGATGGCCGACTAGGTGCAAAAGCAGTCAATCATTGCTGCCTGACGCGAAAAGATCATTCAGGCATCCGGGGGGAGGATCGTTTTGTTTCGTGATTTTGAACGGCCGGGGCGGTCTCCCGTTCTTGCCCGGAATGCAGCGGTTGCAACCTCCCATCCCCTTGCGACTTCCGCAGCGCTCGAAGTGCTTTATGAAGGCGGCAACGCCGTCGATGCCGCGATTGCCGCCTGTGCCGTTCAGGCGGTGGTCGAGCCGCATATGAACGGGATCGGCGGCGACTGTTTTGCAATCGTCATGGAGCCGGACGGGCGCATGACCGGCTTCAACGGATCGGGTGCCGCACCCGCTGCCGCCTCGCCGAAAAGGCTTGCAGACTTGGGTGTTGTTGACCAGATCCCGCCGGTATCGCCGCATTCCGTCACTGTTCCCGGTGCTGTCCGGGCTTGGGAAACCATTCTGAAGGCACATGGTACCCGGGGGCTGGATGCGCTGTTGACGCGTGCGATCGACTACGCCGCCAACGGGTTTCCCGTCGCGCCGCGGGTCGCACGGGATTGGGCATGCAATGTCGGCAAGCTGGCACGTTTGCCCGCAAGTGCCGCGGACTATCTGATTGATGGGGCAGCGCCAAAAGCCGGGACCATTCTCAAGTATCCACGCCTTGCGGACAGTCTGGCGGCGATTGCCTCAGGCGGCGCGGAGGCGTTTTATTCCGGCCCGATTGCCGAGGATATCGTGTCAGCGGTCCGGGATCTCGGCGGTCTTCTGGATCTGGAGGATCTGGGAGCATGTCACACAAGCATCGTCGCGCCAATCATGCGCGGCTATCGCGGACACACGATTGCAGAGTTGCCCCCCAACGGGCAAGGCGTGATCGCGCTGGTGATCCTCGGCATTCTGGAGCGGTTCGATCTTGAGAGCCTTGACCCGCTCGGAGCAGACCGGTTCCATCTGCAAATGGAGGCTGCACGTCTCGCCTATGCGGTTCGGGACAGGTTTGTTACAGATCCGGCCTTCATGGAAATCGGCGCTGCCGATCTGATATCGGAGGCCACAATCGACCAGCTGCTGCCGATGATAACTGCCGGCCGCCGCTCGAAGGATTTCCCGGTCATCGGTCTCGCTCCCCAGACGGACACGGTCTATTTGTCCGTGGTCGACAAGGACGGGTTGTCCGTCTCGCTGATCAACTCGATTTTCAGTGAGTTCGGCAGCGGTATTGTTGCCCCGAAGTCTGGTGTTTTGCTGCACAATCGCGGCTCGGTGTTCACGGCAAGGCCCGGTCAGGCACAGTCGATTGCCGGGGGCAAATATCCGCTGCATACGATCATCCCGGCGATGGGGTTGAAGAGCGGGCATCCCTGGCTCTGCTTCGGGGTCATGGGCGGGCATTATCAGGCCTGCGGCCACGCGCATCTGCTTACCAACATCATTGACTATGGCATGGATGTGCAAGCAGCCATTGATTGCCCGCGAATGTTTTTTGATCTTCAGACCGGCGCGCTGGATGCAGAGGCAGCCCTACCCGAAAACACGGTCGAGGGTCTCAGGCAATATGGGCATGATGTTCGCGCTGCAGCCAGCCCGATCGGCGGAAGTCAGGCGATCCGGATAGACAGGTCACGCAAGCTGCTGATCGCCGGGTCCGATCCGCGCAAGGACGGTCATGCAGCCGGGTATTGATCCTGCGCACAAGACGTCAACGACTTTCCGGGGCAGCTTGAAGGTTGTAGGCCCCCTCCTTTCGTGGGAGGGGGCCTGCAAGCATGTCAGGATGGCCGATGGGGTGACATGCATGCTTGTCTTCGATCTGTTTGGCAAAATCTGCCGTTGCGCAAATTAAATGACAAAAAAATTAAGTCTCAGCAGTGTGCCATGTCACACTTTGTTCAAATGGGTCTCTGCAAGTTTGTATTCTAGAGACTTGTGGATACTACATAGCCAGGCTGACGCCGCCGGGGTCGTGCAGCAACATCCCCATAAGACCTGGCGCCGTCTTCCAGGGCGGTATGCGAACAGGTGCGGGGTTGGTCATTTTCGTCCCGTGTTGCAATCAGGTGCGCAACAAACACAGAGTTTGAGAAAAATCCGTCTGTATAGGCCTTGGGATTGAGCACCGGCGCGGGGCCGGCAACCTGGGGCACATTGAACCCTGTGCGGCAGGGCTCTTCATGCAGGCTGCCGGTAGGATGCTGCCGCTTGTGTCCCGTATTTGAACGCTTTTGAGCCAATGCCGATACAATACGCAAGATCGCCACCTCCGATTGTCCCATTTCGGTACATTTGCCTTGTGTACACCTTGAACGAAACAAGACCTGTGCCAGGATCAATGGCGCGCGGAGCCCATACTCGCCTTTCCCGGCCCATCTGATAAATAAAACACAAGCAAGCTGGCGTTGCGCTGAACCCGGGTTCGACAATGCCACGGCGCGTTTTGCGGAGGAGAGAGCATGCCATCGAGAGCCTTGAACGGGGTATTCAGGTCGCTGCGAACCTATTACGGCGATGAGGTCCGTGATGTGGCAATGGATGCGCTTTACCGGAATTTTGTCCAGGCGGGCGGGCTGGCGTTCGACATTGGCAGCCATGTCGGGGACCGCATCGGTTCATTCCGGCGTTGCGGTGCGCGTGTGGTCGCCCTTGAGCCCCAGCCGTTGCCATTCCGGGCCTTGCAACTGATCCACGGGCAGGACCGGCAGGTCGTTCTGGTGCAGGCTGCCTGCGGAGCTGATGCCGGGGAGATGACCTTGCGCGTGAACTCCGGCAATCCGACGGTCACGACCGCCTCCCGCGCCTTTACCGAAGCGGCTCAGGGGGCAGCCGGGTGGGAAGGGCAGGAGTGGGACCGGGAGCTGACGGTTCCCTGCACAACGCTTGACGCGCTGATCGAGGCCCACGGCACGCCTGATTTCGTCAAGATTGATGTCGAGGGGTTCGAGGCCGTGGTGCTTTCCGGCTTGAGCGTTCCGGTGGCTGCGCTTTCCTTCGAGTTCACCACCATCCAGCGGGATCTTGTTGAGGAATGTGCTGGTTTGCTCTCCAGGCTGGCGGATTACCGTTTTAATGTGGCGCTTGGTGAAACCCAGTCCCTTGTGTTTGACGCATGCCGGTCGGCCGGGGCTCTTCTGGATTACATCCAGAACCTGCCTCATGAAGCCAACTCCGGCGACATCTATGCGGTCCGGGGCTGATCATTGGCAATAAAAAAGCGCGCCGGATGGGCGCGCTTTTCAGATCCTGTGATGCGTTCGGCCTGTAATTAAGCCAGAGCGCCCTGTGCCTTTTCAACCAGTGCCTTGAAGGCATCGGGCTGGTGGATGGCCAGGTCGGACAGAACCTTGCGGTCGACTTCAATGCCAGCCTTGTTCAGGCCGTCGATGAAGCGGCCATAGGTCAGGCCGTGTTCGCGGGTTGCAGCGTTGATGCGCTGGATCCAGAGCGACCGGAAGGTCCGCTTCTTGGCTTTCCGGTCGCGATAAGCGTACTGGCCGGCTTTTTCGACCGCCTGCTTGGCAACGCGGATGGTATTCTTGCGGCGGCCATAGTAGCCCTTGGCAGCCTTCAGAACTTTTTTGTGACGGGCATGGGCGGTAACGCCCCGTTTTACACGCGACATGGGTGTATCTCCTTAAAGGCGGCTATGGTTAAGCGTAGGGCAGGAACTGCTTCACGATCTTTGCATCCTGATCGCTCAGCGTGGTGGTGCCACGAGCGTTGCGGATGAACTTGTTCGTGCGCTTGATCATGCCATGGCGCTTGCCGGCCTGTGCGGTCTTCACCTTACCGGTCGCAGTCACTTTGAAGCGCTTTTTGGCGCCGGACTTTGTTTTCAGCTTGGGCATTTTGCATCCTTTCTTTAGGACGGCGGATCAGGTCCGCCACTCTTTTGTTGGTGCATCGAGAAGTCGCCACGGCATGCCCGTGTCTGGCCGGGGTGGCCCTGCGCCGGAACGCAAAAGCTCAGCCCACGACGAGCCGGACGACTCTGGACCGCGTGCTTATAGGGAAACCGGGGTCAAAACGCAACCGGATTCCCGCTGATTTGGCCCGGTATTCTCAAGTCCCGTCAGGCGTTGACGTCTACAACGACGCGGCCCTTGACCTGACCTTTCAAAATGTCGGCCCCAAGCTGCGGCAGGTCGGTCAGGGTTGCCGGATGGATCATTCCGTGAAGCTTGTCGAGGGGAAGATCTGTTGCCAAACGCTCCCAGGCCCTGAGGCGGTCGTCATAGGGCCGCAGAACGCTGTCGATCCCGAGCAGGTTGACCCCGCGCAAGAGAAACGGAATGACGGTTGCGGGCAGGGAGGAGCCTCCCGCCAGACCAACGGCTGCGACCGATGCACCGTATTTCATCTGGCCGAGAACCCGTGCCAGCATCGGTCCGCCGACCGCATCAATGCACCCGGCCCAGGTTTCGGCTTCCAGCGGGCGTTTGACCGTTTCGTTGATCTCGTCACGCGGCACGATCCGTGACGCGCCGAGGGCCTTGAGATAGTCCCATGTGGATTCGCGCCCCGTAACGGCAGCAATCTCATAGCCGAGTTTTGCCAGGACCGCGGTCGCAACAGACCCCACGCCACCAGCCGCGCCGGTGACCAGAACAGGCCCGTTTTCCGGCTTCAGCCCATGGTTCTCCAGCGCCATGACGGCCAGCATGGCCGTGAAACCTGCGGTCCCGATGGCCATGGCGTCCCGTGTCGTCAGGCCGTCCGGCAACGGCACAAGCCACTCGCCCTTGACGCAGGCCTTCTGGGCATAGCCGCCCCACCAGATTTCGCCGACACGCCATCCGGTCAGGACCACCTTGTCGCCGGGCTTGTACCAATCGTCGGAGGAGTCTTCGACTGTCCCGGCAAAGTCGATGCCCGGCACATGCGGGTAGGTTTTTACCAGTCCGCCACCGGGGCCAATGCACAAGCCGTCCTTGTAATTCAGCGTGGAGTATTCAACGGACACGGTGACATTTGCATCCGGAAGTTGATTGTCTTCGAGTTCCCTGACCGATGCGTGGGTGTTCCCCTCCGCGTCCTTGTCCACGACCAATGCCTTGAAAGTCATAAGCAGCCTCCTCCCGATCGGATGAGCGAAGGCTGCGCGAGCTGCCGCCGATAGTCAAACCCTAAGTGATCGCGGCACGCAAATTGCGAAACGCTGCGGTAGGCTAAATGATCGGCAGAATTGCCGAGTAAACTTGCAAACTTTCTAAACTGCTAAAATTGTAGATATGGAACACATGTCAAAAAAATTGAAATTTATGTCGTCTTTTCGTTTGCGGCAGCGCTCTCACTGACTAGAAGCGGTAGCTTGACGTGTTGCGATGGCGCGGTATTGGCGCTGAAATACCGACCTTGCAACATGTCTCAATAATAACGAAAGCGCCGCTGTCCGGCGGCGTATTGGGAGCCCTGTCATGGATTTGATACACCAGCTGTTCGCCGTTATCGGCGACCTGACCTGGGGGTGGTCGCTGATTCCGCTTCTTGTGGTCTTCGGTATTTTCATCACGCTGATGACCGGATTTGTACAGTTTCAGTTCTTTGGGCGCATGTTCCGCGTTCTGTCCGGCAAGAACCAGTCCGCCGATCCGAACGCGATTTCGGCCCGCGAAGCCCTGCTTTTGTCCGTTGGCGGACGCGTTGGCGGCGGCAATGTTGCCGGCGTTGCGGTCGCGATCTCCCTGGGCGGACCCGGTGCCGTCTTCTGGATGTGGGCAATTGCGTTTGTCGGCATGGCCACAAGCCTTGTCGAATGCTCGCTGGCACAGCTCTTCAAGGAGCGGCAGCCGGACGGGATGTTCCGGGGGGGGCCGGCGCGCTCGATCATTCACGGCCTCGGAAAAGATTTCCGGTGGCTTGCCGTTCTTTATGCGGTGTGCCTGATCGGCGCATTCGGGCTGGGCTTCAACGCGTTTCAGGGCAACACCGTTGCCGGCGCGATCGAGGAAAGCTTCGGCGCCGGGCGCTTGTGGACCGGGATATTGCTGGCGGTTCTGGCAGCGCTGGTCGTCTTTGGCGGCATCCGGCGGATCGCCAAGGTCGCGGATGTGATCGTTCCGGTGATGGCGCTCGGGTACATTCTGCTGGCGCTGGCCGTGATCCTCGTGAACATCACGGAATTGCCGTCGGTGATCTACACCATTGTCGCCAATGCGTTCGGCTTCAATGAGGCCGTCGGTGGTGGCATGGGTGCCGCACTTGCCCAAGGCCTTCGCCGCGGTCTCTTCTCCAACGAAGCGGGTCTCGGGTCTGCGCCAAACGTGGCCGCGACCGCTGATGTCCGCCATCCGATCAGCCAGGGCATCACACAGTCATTTTCCGTCTTTATCGACACGATGGTGGTCTGTAGCTGCACGGCTTTCATCATCCTGCTGTCCGGCGTTTATGTACCGGGCGCAGAGGTTGACGGGGTTGTCCTGACGCAGCAATCGCTCGCGGCCCATTTGGGCGAATGGTCGAAATACGCCCTGGCGATCATGCTGTTGCTGTTCTCCTTCAGCACCATCATCTACAACTACTATCTGGGTGAGAATGCGCTGTCCGTGATCACCAGGCACCCGATGGCGATCCAGGTGCTGCGCGTCGTGATCATCGTGGTTGTGTTTCTTGGCGCAACCGCGCCGGGCGCCACGGCGGTGTTCTTCTTTGCAGACCCTCTGATGGGTATTCTCGCGCTGGTCAACCTCGTCGCGATCATGATGCTGCTTCCGGTTTGCCTGCGGATTCTCAAGGATTTCCGCACGCAGCTGAAGAACGGCGTGGCGCGCCCGGTTTTGAATCCGGATGATTTTCCGGATCTCGATATTGACCGGTCAGCCTGGACCCGCCGCTGAGCGGTAAACAGCCGTTGGTGTCAAAGGCGGGCCGGTTGGCCCGCCTTTTTCGTTTCACGGGTGAACTCATGCGGATCTTCATGCGTAGCGACAACAAATGAGGAGTTCGATGTGATCACGGTTTATTTCGACGGCAAATGCGGCTTGTGCACCCGCGAGATCAACTATTTCAAAAGGCGGCAGGCGCAAAAAAGCATCATCTGGCAGGATATTGCCCGACACCCGGAAGATCTTCAGGGCCGGGGCATCACCCAAACAGAGGCCTTGATGATGATGCATGTCGAAGATGACGCCGGGCATCTGCACAAGGGCGTCGACGCGTTCATTGTGATGTGGGGGCAGTTTCGCGGCTGGAACCTGCTCGCCAAATTCGTCTCGCTTCCCGGGATCCGTCCCGCCGCCGGAGCGCTCTACAGGGTTTTCGCAAAACGCCGTTTTGCGCGCCATGCCCATTGCCGGATAGCAGCCGAAACGGATGACATGGCCGGGCGGGACCTTTTAGCAGAGGCGCACGAAAAAGGCGGCCGGTAAGCCGCCTTTTGTATTGCTTGCCATTGTTCGGGAGCTAGTTGATCCCGAAAAGCCGCTTCAGCTTGGTCTGGAAGCCGCCGCGGTTTTCCTTGCGGCGCAATTCCTCTTCCGAGGTCAGGAAGGTGGTCTGCACGACAAACCGTTCGCCTTCGAAAGGCGGATGACCGTGCCAGCTGTTTTCGGAACGGGCGAAGGCAAAAACGTTGCCGGCGAGTGGTGACACTTCCTCGGCGAAATCGTCCATGCTCGTTTCGTTGTTGAGCGCGCGGATCGCGCCGCCTTCGGCGTTGTTCCAGCCATCGTTGAGATAGATCAGCATGGTGCAGATCTTGGACTTGGAATCGTTGTGGATCCGGCCATCGCCGATCTTGGAGTGCCGGCGGACCGTGATCATTCGCGGCTTGTCATAGAGGTCGAGACCCAGCTTTTCCGAAAGGATGGCGGCGAGCTCCGGCGATTGAAGATCTTCAATCAGCTTCTGGAAGGCACCTTGCGACTCCAGTTTGGACAGGGGCAGATAGCCGGTTTCCTTGATGTCGGGGTAGTCACGGCGTATTTCGGCTGCTTGTTCCGGCGTCACCACATCGCTTCCGACAATGTAGCGGAACGGTTGGGTCCGTTCTCCGGAGGCCCTGAGTGCTTCGAAATTCATCATGTCGGCAGATCCTGTTCAGCCTTACCTCAAGTCAATATCTTGTCCGGCAAGGGCTTGGCCACCCTTGCCGCAGCCCGCGAAACCTAGTCGGACTGCCGGGGAAATGCAATTCAGCCGTTCATGCGGCAACGGCACATGACGCGGTTGTTGCGTCGAAATGCGGATTTTTGATGTTGGCCAGGCCAGCCGGTTTTATGTGCCGGGCTCTTGGTCTTCGTCTGTTCTGCCGCGCTCGATCCGCTCCAGCAGCTTGGCAATCTTGATCATGCGGAAATAGGCCATGTTCATTGCAAAGATGAACCCTTTCCAGCCACCGGTGAAATGCCCGCGGATGAAATAGGCCCGAAAGAACCAGTAGGGCATTTCGAAGGGCAGCCGCAGTTTCAGATAGAGCGCGCTTTTGTTCGGATAGGCCCGTGCCTGATGCGAGGAGAACCGGTTTCCCTTTTCGACCATCTGATCGAAGCTGGTGATCGTGCGGTGATAGACCGGCGCCGTCAGTACTTTGGGCTCGATGCCTTCGGCCAGATCGACGCGGTCGAAGATCGGATGGGTGTTGGTGCCGCCGATGGCGCGGTGAAACAGCTTGACGATGCTGTGGTCCTTGGCAAACGGGCGCGGCCTTGTGTCTCCGGGGTAAACGAAGACGACCCACATGCGATAGGCTCCGGGAGCCGGTGGCCCGTCCCGGAATTCGTCCCGTATCTGCTGCCCGGCCTCAGGCGAGAGAAACTCGTCGGCGTCGAGGCTCAAGATCCAGTCGTGCCGGGCAAGGCTTTCGGCATAGGCCTTTTGCTCGCCATAGCCGGTCCAGTCCCGGTGATGGACCCGGGCACCGAGGTCTGCCGCAATCTGGCATGTTGCATCCGTACTGCCGGAATCGACGACGATGATGTCATCGCTGATGCCCTGCACCGTGCGGATCATGTCTCCGATCCGTACCGCCTCGTTCAATGTGATGATTGTGACGCTGATCGGCAGTTTTCCGGTTGCACCGGGTGCTGCGGTGAAACCGCTTGCGGTTTCCGTGCGTTGCTGGGGGGCGCTGTCTTGCATGACGGGATCTGGCAGCCTGTTCGACCATGGCAACCCTTGTGCGGGTGCCCGTGAATTGCGGATGTGGCGGCAAAGCGCGCTCGTCGGCTGTTTAGTCCAATCACTGCACTGGTGCAATTCCGGTGTGTTGCAGCCATGCGGTTCAGTCGGCCGCCCGCATTGCCTCGGTTTCGATGATGACCTGAACATCATCCCCGACAAAGCCGTTGCCGACTGCATAGGTCATGCCGAAGTCGCTGCGCTTGATGACGGTTCGGGCGCTGATCCCGAGCGTGAACCGGCCATGCCCGAACGGATATTTCGCCGTCCTGTTCAGCTTGACGTCAAGGGTGAGGGGACGGCTTTGGCCCAGCAAAGTCAATGTACCGGTGACCGAACCTTCGGTATCACTCAGCGGGGTGCCGCTGTCTGCCGTAAACGTCATCAACGGAAACGCTGTCACATCCAGAAAGTCGGCCCCGCGAACATGGTTGTCACGGGCCTCGTCGAATGTCTCGATGCTGGCCGTATCGATTTCAACGGCCAGATCGGACAGCACCTGTGTTTCCAAGTCATATGTAAAGCTTCCCGAAATATCGGTGAAAAGCCCGAGCGTTTCGGCATAGCCGAGATGGTCGACAAGGAAGGCGACCGTCGTATGGCTCGGGTCAAGCTCGTAGCGGTAGGGTTCTGCCGAAGCCGACGTGCAGAGCGCCGTCAGGGCAAACAGACTTGTCAAACTGCGGGACATGAGGGTCCTTTCCGGCGTAGGCAAGACATTCTTTGCCATCTCCATGTAATGTCTTGTCCCGTCAAGTCGAGCCGGGTCCTCCCGGTTCCTTTCATGGTGCGGCTGGCCTTGCACGTTTCTAATCGTTAGAATTCAGGTGCGGATACTGGCTTGGGACCGGGAGGGTATGGGGCTGATGATCGGAACGGACACGGCAATTGCGCAAGATACCGGTTTGCCGGTGATCGACCTGACCCCGTTGCAAGGCGGCACTGACGCAGGTTTGAAACAGGTTGCGGCTGAAATTGGCGAGGCTGCCCGAAGCATCGGCTTCTTCTATATCAAAAACCACGGTATCAGCCCGGCGCTTGTCGATGATGTGTTTGCTGCCGCGCGGCAACTGTTTGCAAGTGCCGATGACGTGAAGATGGCCCTGACCCGCGATTTTCTCAAAACCAATCGCGGCTACGTGCCGATGAAGGCTGAAACTCTTGATCCGAAGGCGCGGCCAGATCTCAAGGAAGCCTTCAATCTCGGCTGGGATCTGGGGCCGGACGATCCGCGCATCTTGTCCGGTGAACCGTTTCGGGCCGTCAACTTGTGGCCGGATTTCCCCGGTTGGCGTGAGACGCTGTTGGCCTACTTTGACGCCGTTTGGGCCCTGGGGCGGGGTTTGCACCGGGCGATTGCCGCCGATCTCGGACTTGAACAGGACTATTTCGAGGACAAGCTGGATGCGCCGCTGGCAACCCTGAGGCTGCTGCACTATCCGCCGCAGCCCGATGATGTGCCGGAAGGCCAGGTCGGGGCGGGAACACATACCGACTATGGCAATCTCACCTTGCTGATGCCCGGCGGTGTTGGTGGTCTGGAAGTGCAACGGCGGGACGGCACGTGGATTGCGGCACCGGCCTTGCCGGGGTGCTTCGTCTGCAACATTGGCGACTGTCTTATGCGCTGGACCAATGACACGTATGTTTCCACACCGCACCGGGTGGTCAACCGGGCGGGGCGGGACCGGTATGCAATCGCGTTTTTTCTGGATCCGAACCCGGATGCGCTGGTGGAATGTCTTGAGACCTGCCAGGGGCCGGACCGGCCGCCGATTTATCCTCCGGTTCTTGCAGCCGATTATGTGCGCATGAAACTGGATGCCACATACGATACTGCAGGTTAAGCCCGGATCCTTCGCGAGAAAAAAACTCCATCAACGCAGACCACCCTTGCGCAATTGACGGTGGCGCGATCCGGTGCGTGGCGTATATCTGGACGTGCAAGGCGTGCAGCTGGCGGGCTTTGGCAGATCCGGGGACTTGCGCGGCGAGCGCGCCCGGCGCTACACCGTCGGGCGGAATTGGCCGGGCTGCAGGACTGCAAGACGCTGGTGCAACAGGGAGAATGGGAACTGTGAAGTCTCAGGGGGCGGCGATCCCGATCATTGGCGCGGGCGTTGCCGGATTGTGTGTGGCAACCGAGCTTGTGGCGCGCGGTGCCCGGGTGGAAATCTATGACCGCCGGGACATCCCGGGGCCGCATGGCTGTTCCTGGTGGGCAGGTGGCATGCTGGCTCCCTGGTGCGAGTATGAAAACGCGGAAGAACCGGTCCTGCGCCTCGGTCAAGAAGCGATTGAATGGTGGGGCAGCAAGACAAGGGTAACCCGGCGCGGTACGCTTGTTGTTGCCAATCGCCGCGATCTTCCGGATCTGCGCCGGTTCTCGCACCGGACGAGCGGTTTCAGCGAAGTCGGACGGCAAGCCATCGAAGAGATGGAGCCGGATCTGGCCGGGTTCGGTCAAGGCCTCTATTTCGGTGCGGAAGCCCATCTTGACCCGCGCTATGCGCTCACCGACCTGCGCAATGCCCTGATGGATCAGGGGACCGTTTTTCACCGGGAAGACGTGCCGGGCGAATTCGGCCAGGCCATCGACTGCCGGGGCTATGCGGCGCGCGATGTCTTGACGGATCTGCGCGGTGTCAAGGGCGAGATGCTGGTGATCCATGCACCGGATGTGAAGATCACCCGGCCCGTCCGGCTTCTCCATCCGCGGATCCCGCTCTATATTGTTCCGCGCGGCGGCGGCATTTACATGCTGGGCGCGACCATGATCGAAAGCGAGGACCGGCAACGGATTACGGCCCGGTCCATGCTGGAGATGCTGAGCGCGGCCTACGCCCTGAACCCGGCTTTTGGCGAAGCGGAAATTGTCGAAATCGGCGTTGATGTGCGTCCGGCCTTTCCCGACAATCTGCCACGAATCCGCCGGCGCGGCGGGACCGTTTATGCCAACGGGCTTTACCGCCACGGCTACCTGCTGGCACCGGCTCTGGCCCGCGGGGTGGCGGATCTGGTGCTCGACAACAAAGTCTCGGAGATGGTTGATGAGAATCGTTCTGAACGGTGAGTTGGCCGAGATCTCGGCGCTGACCCTGGATGGGCTTCTGGAAGAGCAGGGGTTTGACGCTTGCGTGGCGACGGCTGTGAACGAGGACTTTGTCCCTGCCCCCGAGCGCGGCACACTGGTGCTGAAGGAGGGTGACCGGATCGAGGTCCTGGCGCCCATGCAAGGAGGCTGATTGTGCGCAAGTTTTATGGCATGGAATTGCCCAATCCGCTGATGCTCGGCACGGCACAGTATCCAAGCCCGGCAATTCTGGCCGAGGCCTTCAAGGCCTCTGGCGCCGGGGTCGCGACCGTGTCCCTGCGCCGAGAGGGCAGTGGTGGTGCCGGGCGCGCATTCTGGAGCATGATCCAGGACCTCGGCGTTCTGGTGCTCCCCAATACGGCCGGATGCCATACGGTGCGCGAAGCCGTGACCACCGCGAAAATGGCGCGTGAGGTGTTCGGCACCAGCTGGATCAAGCTGGAACTGATCGGCCACACCGACAGTCTGCAGCCGGACGTGTTTCAGCTGGTCGAGGCCGCCCGCATTCTGACCGAAGACGGGTTTGAGGTGTTTCCCTACACCACCGAGGATCTGATCGTCGGCGAACGCTTGCTGGAGGTCGGCTGCGAGGTGTTGATGCCCTGGGGCGCGCCGATCGGCTCTGGCCGGGGGCTCAACAACGAATATGCACTGCGGGCCATGCGGGCGGAGTTTCCCGACACACCGCTGGTCATCGATGCCGGCATCGGTCTGCCCAGCCATGCCGCGCATGCTCTGGAGCTCGGCTATGACGCCGTTCTCCTCAACACTGCCGTTGCTCGGGCAGGCGATCCTGCCGCCATGGCGCGCGCGATGGCGCTGGCAGTCGAGGCGGGCCGCTTGTGCCATGAGGCCGGTGCCATTGAGGCGCGCGACATGGCCGAACCGTCCACACCCGTGATTGGCAAGGCGTTCCTTTAATGAAGCTGCCCCGTTTTTACCCCGTCTTCGACCACACCGGCTGGCTGCGGCGCACCCTGCCGCTTGGCGTGAAGCTGGTCCAGCTGCGGATCAAGGACCAGAGTGCGGAGACCGTGCGCGCCGAAATCGCCGCGGCGCGGGACCTGTGCGCCCGCCATGGTGCCATTCTTGTGGTCAACGACTATTGGCAGGCGGCGATTGAACTGGGCTGTGATTTTGTCCATCTCGGTCAGGAGGATCTGGACGAGGCCGATGTTCCGGCGATCCGCAAGGCGGGCATGAAACTCGGCCTGTCCACGCACGACGATTCAGAGCTGGAACGCGCGCTGTCCCATGATCCGGACTATGTCGCCCTTGGCCCGGTCTATCCGACCATTCTGAAGAAGATGAAATGGACAGAGCAGGGCCTGCCAAAGGTGACGGAATGGAAACAGCGCGTTGGCACCGTGCCGCTGGTCGGGATCGGTGGTCTGACGGTCGAACGCGCGACGGGTGTCCTCGATGCGGGTGCCGACAGCGTCGCCGCCGTCACCGACATCATCTTGAACCCGAACCCGGAAAACCGCGTCCGCCAATGGCTGGACGTGACGGGGTGAACTCATTTTGTCGGCTTAAGCCGGACCGGACGAGGCACGTCGCGGCAGTCTTGGCAGCCTGGTGTTTCACGAAAGGCACCGGAGCGCTCAGATCACAATCATCTTGCTGAGGCACGTCTGGAGCAGTCGCAGCAGTAAGCATGCTATAAGTCATTGAAATAATTGGTGACCCCGGCGCGATTCGAACGCGC
>NZ_SMMF01000430.1:0-958 GCF_009711355.1 Roseibium sp. RKSG952
GGTCAAAGTGACCGGCGCTGGTGTGCCGTTCCGCAGCGATAGGGCCGCGCACCGTAGGGGCCTCCCCCTGTTCTCACGGATCAGTCCGGCCATCAGGCCGGTCCATTTCCCGGCTTCTTTGAGATTGATTTCTTTGAAACGTCGGCTATCTTGATCACATGGAGTGGTCCGGCAGGTTTCCCCGCCGAACCGTTTCCTCAGCTTAGGAATGTAACCCGGAGTGTCACTGACCAGGTGCTCCGGGTTTTCTTTACGCTAAGTGTAACGCTAATGGGCAAAAGCCACATGTTTGTTACCTCCACTTGAGGACAAAGGCCGCTCGCCTCGGCCGGGCTGGCCCATCCGGCCCGATTGCACCGCTGGCCCGGTGCTGCTGCTTCTTGTCCTCAAAACCCGGATTGTTAGGCTCCCGGCTTAAAAACCTCCACGGCTTCCAAAAGACGTCTGTAATTGCGAGCCTCTTGCAAAATTCCACGCCTCAAGGGGGCGCTGTAATCTCTGCTCGTCCGGTAAAGCGAAAACAGAATGCCCCGGCCTTCGACCTCGGCAACCCCCGGATAACCGACAGCAAACAAACGCTCATTCACTTTGATCGTTTGGGTTCTGCCACTTCGCCGCAGGGCGCTATAAAATTCTTTCCACTCGATGCGGTTCATTGTCTGCCGCTCACGCCTCCTGACTTAGAAAACAAGCCATGCCTTCCCGTGCGCGCGCCGCAAAGTCTCCGGCTTCGCGCTGATAAAACAACGCATCCACGCGGTTGCCCTTTTCCCGGTGTTCGCGGGATTTGTCGTAAAAATGCTGAGAACTCCGCTGGTAAAAGTGAACGTCTTCAAACTTGTCACCATCAATGATCGGGCTCAGTTTTTTCATTGGTCTTGCTCCTTCGCGGATTTGATGCCTGAGCCTTTCGGCTGGTCGGCGTTTCTTTTCCGCGTCGCCGGAAACGGGGGAGCCA
>NZ_SMMF01000232.1:0-410 GCF_009711355.1 Roseibium sp. RKSG952
GAAACGCGAGATCGCCGATGGCGGCGGGCAACAGGCCCCAGATTGCCTTGATCCCCTCATAAGCGCCTTCGAACGTGTTGGCAGCCGTGTTTCCAAATGCCACAACGCTCACGATGGCGCTCTGCATTGCAGATGCTGCATCGGCCTTCAGGTCAAAGAACATCGCCGTGGCGGCCGCACCGGCCGCAGCTGCGCCCATCCCGATCCGATCCCACACCTCGACGGCGATATCCCTCAGGAGCGACATGGCCTCACCAAAACCACCCGCTCCGGAAACGAGACGGGTGAACTGGTAGACGAGCTCGCCTGCGCCGACGATCAATGCACCGATGCCGGTGCGGATCAGCGCACCACGCAGGACGACAAGCGCCGTGGCGAGACCACGGACAGAGAGTGCTGCAGCGGCCATG
>NZ_SMMF01000097.1:0-253 GCF_009711355.1 Roseibium sp. RKSG952
GCCCCTCCCTGAAGGAAGGGGTTTGCCGCGTTTCTGGATCACCGAATCGCTCCGATTTCCAAACGATGCCGTTTGTATATCACATCGACATCGATCGTGCATCGGTCATTTCAGAGCCGCCTATCCGGCGGAGAACGATATCCGCGCTGCGCGCTCCATCATCCACCTCTTCAGAGCCGCCTGTGCGGCGGCGAACCTGGATGATCAATCCGCACCACTATTTCCGATCTTCAGAGCCGCCTATCCGGCGGAG
>NZ_SMMF01000446.1:0-1021 GCF_009711355.1 Roseibium sp. RKSG952
AAAGGGCGTTCTTTGGTCGCCGTCTTGTTTAGGAGGCTCTTGTGGGGCGCCTGTTGAGATTGTCAGGCAATACATTGAAGAGCATCGGAGTAAATATTGATACCTTGCTGCGCTCTTGCCCCCAAAGGAAGAGGTTTGCCGCGCTTCTGGATCAGAGCCTCTACTTTCCTATTTTTTGAACCAGCCAACAAGAATGCAAAACGGTCCGAGATAGATGGCAAAACCATTGCTGTCGTCTACGTGTTTGAAAACTTCAATACCGACCTCAAAAGCCCGATGGTTGATATAGCCACCAATAAACCCCTTGTTTTTAAAGCGAAGAGCTTGGCCTTTGTTAACGCCGCCGCGAACCTCGATAACGTCCATATCCGGGCCTTTCTGATGAATATTATCCGGCAGCGCCTTCAAGTCGAGATATGGTCTCTTCAAGTGCCTGCTCCGCCCCGTCCAGATAGTTAATCGCGCATTCTGACTCTTTACCATTTTTACCGTCTTGAAGGGCTTTGGCTATATTGTTGTAATATTCTTTCTCTTCATCTTTAGTTGCTGAAATTCCTGCTAGAATTTCGGTTAGCTTCTCACAGAGGATTTGGATTTCTTTACGCCGAGCGTTGTTCATAGTCGTGCCCTTCTTAATAAGGTTTTGAGCTGAGGTGTTTGTAGCCTTTGCCACCAACGAACAAATTTTCTTTTCACGGACGTCCATGTGTTGGAACTTTACAGAGCGGGCCGGGCGCTACTCCGGCTAGGTGTGGCGGGATTCGAACCCGCATGAACACATTGCACTAACTGACTTTCGGAAAGTCTGTCAGCTATCGCAAACACCACGTCTACCAACGTTTGTGCCCTACCACGTCTGACTGCGTGTCTGCTTCCACGCCGCCGCTCTGTAAAACTCCAACTGATCTTTCATGTTGCTAATGAAAATGGCACCTGTTCTTGCCCGTTAGATTTCAAATCTTTAATCTCCCTCCTCATTACCAAGGCTACCTTCTTAACGTCTTCCCCGCCCTGAAGGACG
>NZ_SMMF01000571.1:0-1967 GCF_009711355.1 Roseibium sp. RKSG952
AACACCGGCCTTTTTCAACGGGCTGCTAAGGGAAGGGGTTTGCTGCGCTTCTGGATCATTTTACAGTGTTCTTTTATGAACCACCGCTCGGCGTTTCGACCCTCAATTCAACACCATCCCCACGTCATCAAGCCTTCACAACTATTGATGATAGTTTTAATTTAAATACAGTTTATTGTAGTGATACATTTCGTATATTATTGTCATGGGGGAAATGTTGCGCTATTTGTTGCTCGTAGCACCGTTGGTGGCTGCATTGGGGTTGCTGCCGGCTTCCGCAGAACCGCAAATTCAGATTGGTTCTTACAAAGACGCTCGAGCCGTTTTTTGGGAAGACTTGTTTCCCGGCGGTTTTGAAGAGCTCTACTGTGGCGTTTCCGTTTCAGCTCGGGAAGACCACAATATCGAGCATATTTTTCCGGCCTTTTGGATGACCAAAACGCAAAACTGCGGTAGTCGTCGAACCTGCCGTAGAAACAGTCCGGCATTCAACCGGATGGAAGCGGATTTGCATAATCTATTGCCGACTCGAACCAGTGTTAATGCAGCGCGAGGGAGTTTTCCCTTCGGCGAAGTGCCTGGCGAAGACCATGATTTTGCAGGGTGTGACTTTGAAGAAAACAGCGGCATCGTTGAGCCCCGTCCGGCCGCGCGTGGTCAAATTGCTCGCGCCATTCTTCACATGACTGAGGCGTACGGTGCAGAGAACATCCTGCCGGACGGACAGCTCAGCCTGATGCGCCAGTGGGATCGATATGATCCGCCGACCGCTCTGGAACATGCCCGCAATGATCGGATTGAAGAGCTGCAAGGTACACGCAATAGCTTTATTGATGCACATGATCGCAATATCAACAACAACGGTTTAGCAATCAATGGTGACGGCGCAGCAGTCACCGGCATAGACGGCACCCGTGTACGAGTTGCTTCCTGGAATATAGCTAATCTGCACTGGAAGGAAGGTGAACATCTCCCCGGAAGACCAAGTGCCCCGGCACGAGAAGCTTCGGATTACAAGCGCATTGCGAACTACATCTCCGCAATCGACGCTGATGTTTTTACACTACAAGAGGTGAACGGGCCGGATGCAGTTGCCAAGGTTTTTCCGCCGTCACAGTATCATATAATCGTCTCGCAACGCTTTGAGGATGATCGCGATCAGGAGCGTGATACCGATCATATCTATACCGCCGTCGCGGTTAAAAAATCTGGCAGTGTGAGCTTTATTGCAGGTCAGACCTACAACGCGCTGAGCATTATTCATGACCCGGATGGTGATGCGCGCCCAACCCGTGCAGGCACCGAAGTCCTCCTGGAACTACCCAATGGCGAACCGCTTCAAGTGATGTCAGTGCATCTGAAATCAAGCTGTCATGCCGGTTCGCTGGATAATCCACGCAACGAGGACTGCGTCACTCTGGCAAATCAACGCGCACCGCTCGAAGCTTGGATTGATGAACTGACCGAGGACAATACGCCTTTCATCATCGCAGGCGATTGGAACCGGCGGATTGATCGTTTCGCGCAAAATGATCATCTATGGGGAGAGATTGATGACAACTCCCCTGCTCCGCTTGATTTGGCGCGCTTTCCGGAAGGCATTACGTCGCCTTGTTTAGCGGGGACTTCAGGCCATTTTCCGGATCCGATTGATTTCATTGTGCTCGACGAGCAAGCACTGCGTTGGGCGGATCGCGACAGTTTTCAGATTGTGGACTTTAAGCCAAACGACCGGCCGCATCGCAAAAAGATCAGCGATCATTGCGCACTCTATATCGATCTGGTGATCCCACAACCTTGAAAGGGTTCAGCGCAACCACGCGTATAGCGCGACAATCTGGGGATTTTCTTTGATTGTCGCGTAGGCCGACGGCTTGCGACGCTTTCTCTTTGCTTCCATAGTGGATCTGCGCTTGTAGCTCTCGACGTTCATTAAGCCAAGATCTGGCCGCCGCATGATGGCCGCT
>NZ_SMMF01000409.1:0-874 GCF_009711355.1 Roseibium sp. RKSG952
TGATGAAGATGGTGATACGGACGAGCTCGATGAAAACAATCTTCTGAGCGACAACAGCCGGATCTTCAAGATTTCGAGCGATGCAGCCGAGACCACGCTTGAAGGTCTGGTGCTCACAGGTGGGCGGACTACTCAAAGCGGCTATCAGTATTCAGGTGGAGCGGTCTACAGCCTCGCGAATTTGACAGTCAGCAACAGCACAATCTCCGGCAACAGCACGACCGGTGACGTTGCCTTTGGCGGCGGTGTTTCAGGCTATGCGGCAGTTACGATAGAAAACAGTATTGTCTCCGGAAACAGCACGGCGGGTGCCGATGCATCCGGTGGCGGCATTTTCGGCGGTTTGGTAACGGTCACAAGCAGCTCGATTGCTGGAAACTCGGCCTCGGGCGAACGCACATCGGGAGGCGGGATCTTTGGCGGCAATGCCATCGTGATTGCGAGTTCAGTTTCCGGAAACAGCGTCTCAAGCGAATACGCTGCCGGTGGCGGGGTCTCTGCGTCGCAGGCGGCAATGCTGATTGACAGTACAGTTTCCGCCAATAGTGCTTCCGGACTGAACGCATTCGGAGGCGGTGTGCTTGGGTTAACAGTGTCACTCGTCAACACCACCGTGGCCGGAAACACGGCATCCAGCGATGGTTCGTCGGATGGTGGCGGCGTTTTCGGTGTATCGGGTGTGGATCTGGTCAACAGCACAGTATCCGGCAACAGCGCGACTGGCAGCAGTGCAGAGGGCGGAGGGATTCACCTCAGGAACGGCTCTGTAACTCTGACCAACAGCATTGTCTTGGGCAACCAGAGCGACGGATCGGCGAGCGAGGTTTTCGGGGATCTCGACACGACCGGCGGCGGAAACATTGTCGGGGAAGGC
>NZ_SMMF01000429.1:0-955 GCF_009711355.1 Roseibium sp. RKSG952
TTATTTATTAATATATTACTCGCTTGACCGCCACTAATAGCTATACTAGAGCTATTGATATCGCCTATATTGATATGCCCGCTACTTTTAGCTATAATTTTAATACCTCCTGAAGCGGAGATATTTTTTGCTGTAATTGACCCACTACTATCATTGCTTATATGCATTGTCTTTGTCTGAAGGTCGCTTGTGACTTCTACAACTCCCGGACCGGCATTGGTTAACGAGTCGACGTACTTAGATGTAATATAAAATGATAGTTCGTAATTTTTATGATATCCAGGCTTTAAACCTAGTGTCAGGGTGCCGTTTTGATTATTAACATTAACGTATGGCACTATGTTTTTACTCATTTCTATTTTGAGAGAATATTTATTGCCCTCACGGATAAAAACATGAGCCGGCGCATCCAATAATATGCTTTTATAGTCTTTAATATCTTTGGTAACGGTTACATCACTAGCAAATAATTGATTAGAAGCCAGAGAAATAAAAATGAGTGTAACCAACGAAAAGGCAAATAATCTTTTCATAATAGCAACCCCTGTTCATGGCCTGATTTAAGGGCAAACCTTCATAGGTGAATTGTAATTTAAAATTTGTTCTATTTCCTCACATTTGTAAGTTGATTGAGTGTGCAGCCTCATAGACCTTGATGGTTTTCCTGTTCAAAAATACACACCGCAATGAACTGGAAACAGGACCCATCAGGCAATTCATCCACGAAGAAACCACATCTTCTCATTAGTTCTGAGGGAAATGGGCACTCTCGAATTTTTTTCAAGTGAGGGGGAGATGTGGAGTTCGTCCCTGATTCCGGACAGTTTGACTATGTCAGCTATGCGCCATTTTGAAAGTGGTCTCTGTAAAAGCCTGACACAGCGTTCTCTAGCCGAGCGAGGAATGAAGAGTTATTGTCAAATTATCCAAGCGGCCATCACGCGGCGGCCAGATC
>NZ_SMMF01000701.1:0-4865 GCF_009711355.1 Roseibium sp. RKSG952
AGAACTGGACTTCCAGTTCGGCGCTGCGCGCTGGGTCCTTAACGTCGGGCCTGGCCTAAATCTGGGCACGACATCCTGATCGGACCGGTTGATATACATGTCCGTGAAAGCCAGTTCGTTCAGCGGGTTCTCGCTCACCGAGAAATAAATCCTTATTTAACCGAAGCTCGTACATTCATGTTGCTACGGCTTATTTGCAAGGTAAAATTCCGACCGTGGATTGCCAATCATTTGGCTTTTTGCGATAAATGCTACGCTTCGAAAATGCCGATAATAAGGAGTCTACATTTTGGCCGGATCAACAACCACTGCGGGACAGGCCGTGACCGCTTCCGATAAGTCGGTTCTCGTGAGGGGTGCGGTCGATATCGTAAGCGCGAGTCTTCTTGCTAGTCCTATGGATGCCAAGGATGTCTCAGGCTTTCTTGAGGAAGTTTTTTTCGAACTCCAATCCTTCAAGCAGAATTTCGACGAGCGGTTTTCAGATCAGGGCAGTATTCCGGATGGTTCTCTCTCGATCTCTCCGGCTGCCGCAAGGCTTCCTTCCGTTGCTCCAGCCCTGTCGGACGTGTCGTCGGCAGGCCTTTTGAGTAGCATCGACGACCAGTCGACCGCCGCGCTTCCAGTTTCCAAGGCCGAAAACTCTTCGCCCCCTACTTCTTCTCAAGTCTCCCCGGCAAAAGCTTCCAGTGGCAAGAAGGCCGTCCTCCACAAGCTCGAGAAGACGGTCGCCCGCGTGGATGACAGCATTCAGAAAAACATCCTTATATGCCTCGAGGACAACCGCAGGGTTCGGGATCTTGCCGAGCACCTCGAGAAAAAACACGGGATGACTCCTGATCAGTACCGCAAGAAGTGGGGGCTTCCGAACAGCTATCCGATGTTGCCTCCGGCCCAGATCTCAAAGAAGGGTGTTCTGTTCGACATTAACCCGAAGACGGGTGCGCTTGTAAAAACAAAGCCCTGACATTTGTTTAATTCCACGCCGGCTGAGAGCCTTCGCCTAATGACTCTTAGTCGGGGTGGGGCATGTCGAGCGTCAGCGATAATATCAAAGCCATTTTGTCCGGGATTCCCTTGGGTATTTCCGTCGAAAAGCGGATTGAGCGGCTCGCCGGCGTGGAGGCCGTTGATCGTGGCTTCGTCGCCAAACATGCTATAAGCGTCGCCAACACCGCATCGGAAATCGCTAGGAGCATCGGAATGAACGAGCGTGAGGTCGATGACCTTGCTTACGCAGTTCGTTGGCACGATCTCGGCAAACTCGCAATTCCGGACGAAATTCTGCGAAAGCCCGCACGTCTCGACGACGACGAATCCGCCATCATGAAATCCCATACCGAAGCAGGTCTGGTTCTCATAGACGGGTGCGCGCCGGGGCTGCTTCGCGATGTCGTTCTGTATCATCACGAGCGCTACGATGGAAACGGCTATAACGGCCTCAAAGGCGAGAAGATCCCGCTTCCGGCGCGCATTACCGCGATCGCCGATGTTCACGACGCCTTGATGGAAAATCGGGATTACAAGAACCCATTGACCGAGGAGTGCACGCTGGAGCTCATGACACGGGACAACCCCGGTTTCGGGCGCTACGCGTTTGACCCCTTCCTTCTTCGTAAGTTCATATCTCTTCGTCTCGACGATGCCGAACTCAGGTTTCTTCCGCACGACTTCGATTATGACCGATTGGCGGAACTGATTGGAGATATTCATCCGTACCTCTGGCTTGATTCAGCTGAACACCTGAGAGAAACTCTTAGAATCGAGTTGAAGTATGTCCGAGAGACTCTTGATATGTATCGCGAACGTCCACTAGAGTTCAGTCCGGCAGGAATGAGGATGTAGTTCATGTATATTCAGATGCCCGTGCGTTTTTCAGCCCGTGTTTTGTCTCATGGACGGCGGCGCTCCGTTGAGAAAGCGTATTCAGATTCGGTTGAGGTCGATGTTCCGGAAATTGGGCTACTGGACGCTCCTGTCGCCGTCAGCTGGGTGACCAGACACGGTGGAGCGGTGAACGGCGGATACAACACTCGTGAGGTTCTCTACTACGAGGGGCGTACTTACGGCGTTGCGCACGGGTCCAAGTCCAATCAGTCGCGCCCATTGCGTGAGCAAATCAGGATGTTGTTTGAGCAACGTTTCGGCCAGTTTTCGACGGAAGGTGCCAAGCCGTTTGGTACGGCGTCTCGATTCTTTGATGTGGTTGATTCCCGCAACATGGATCGGGTGCTTTTTAATTCGAGGCGCCTTCTGTCTGGGCTTCTCATCGTCGACAGCCAGCTTTATTCGGAAGTTGACACGCCGGTTTACATTTTGAACCGCAATGACAATTTCAATGGCGCGTTTAACTACTCTTTTGCACCCGCGAACTGTTTGAATGGTGGTGTCCAGTACCGCTATTACGCCGCCGACCAGTTTGACCAACTAATCCAGGACAATGCTCCAGAACGGCTTGGTTTCCGGTCGCGTGACAAGATGAAAGTCGAGGTTCTAATTCCCGAGGCTGTTCAATTTGATGCTCCGGCTCATGAGCTTCTGAATACTGCGGCGTATGTTCTCGGCAAGAGCCACGAAGATACGTCAACGCATGCTCTTCTCAGTGTCGACGACCCTGATCGCACTCGTTGGGATCTCTGGAATGATCTCCTTGCCGATTTCAGGCAGGCCCGTGATACGTGGGACGAGGGCGCGTTGATCGCACTATCCGACTCCTTGAGAGAATTCGTTCGTTATACGGCTCTCGACTTTCCTCTTGATTACCCGAGGTGGAGTGCCAAGGCTATTCGTGACAATATAAAACGTTGGGATGAGCGTCCGATTTCTGTTGCTCTAGACCTGCCCGCTGCTAATGAGGCTGGAAGCCCTGTCCTGTAGGGCGGGGATTGGTCACTCAGGGATTCGCTGACTGAGCGCCGTACCCCAAGTGTTCCTGTTGGACGAAACGGGAGTACCTATTGCAGATCTTGCGGGACCAAAACAAACGCGGACACGAACGCGGCCTGCAACAACTTGAGGGCCGGAACGCGGCCTGCGCCAAGTGGGAAGGTCGCCAGATCTTCTCAGCAACGCGAATCTCGCCGAGTAAGTTATCTGCTTGCACGCGTGTAAAAATCCGAGTCCTTCAGGGCCGGGAAGACGTTAGTTCGAGTTGGAGGGCGTGTCGCCGGTAATCCAGGCGATTTAGTTAGTGTCGTTCTTTCTCTGACCGTCTTCGGAGACACGCTGAAAGGGCTATTGACGGTCGGCCTTTCTATCGGCCTTTCTATTCAAACACCTCATACTGAAGGAGGTTCACGCAGGCCTGTCGCGGTAAGGATCTCCACGCGTCTTTCGACTGTGTCGATGGCGATTGTCATGCCTGGGGGGTACTTCTCGCGGGCGTTTTCCTCCCGGATGATCAGGAAGCGCTCATCGATCCCGACTACGGCGAGGTGTGACATGGCTCCGCCGTTTTCCACGATGACTCCCGCCGCATTTCGAACGCACTCGTACCAGCGCGGACCCGCGTCAGGAATGATGGCGATATGCTCCTCCGTGCATCGTTCGTATCTCGGCATCTTTGGGTGAACGGTGGTGCCGACGGCGCGCAACTTTCCGGCGACGAGAACGTTAAAGCCCGGGTTGAATGTCTCGCCTTGGATCTGATACATAAGCTGATAGGAAGCGTCCTTGAATTCCCTGTCTTCGTAAGCCTCGAGTGGAATACCGGCTCCGATCATCCAGTCGGTGTGACATGGATCGTCCCCCGACATTTTGATGCCGGAAGGACAGACGCGTTTCCATTCCGGAAGGCCCTTCTTTTTGGTTCGATGGAGAGCCCAGATCATGAGGGGAGCTAGAGGAATATCAACTTCCCCGATCTTGCCGCCAAAATCATGCCGTCGATATTCGCCATTCGCCTGCTCAATGATCTTCTCGCGCCACCGACCCAGATTCTCCTCAAGTTCCCTTTCGTCGTGCTCGAACACCGTGTAGCGGGTTGCATCTAGTGGGATGTCTGGCGTGAGGTGATGGCTGCTTTCGGACTGATGCGGAGGAACGTTGTAGAGTTTGCCATACTGTTTGCGCCATCCGCGCTCCTCGAGACCCCTTGTCTCGATAGTCTTCTTGATTGAGGCGTTTGGATTCGTGAGTGGCGACACCCACGGTGGAACATCGCGCACCTCGTGCATGAATACATAGCAGTACGTCATTCCGAACCTATGTTGGAATACAAGGTCATTGCCGCGATCATCTGCATAGTGCCAAGCGCGTTCTACGATGTTCGCTTCCCGGTTGTTTAGTCCCCAAGGGATATCCTCGTCGCCGTAGGAGGTCACCACGGCGTAAGCCCTGTAGTAGCGTCCTTCTCTAATGAGGATGTCTCCGAATTTCCAGTTGAGTTCTTCCAGATAGTCTTCGCACTCTCCGTCCTCGACCATGTCGATTTCGTTGATACCGACGAGTTTCATTTCGCCCTTCAGAATTGCGAAAACGTGGTCGTAGGATGCTCCGATCAAGCTCGCCTTCAGTCCTTCGACGGCGTCCCGCCATCTGTCATCGATAACGAGACCCCGAAAGTGATCCGTAATGAAGTCTCCGTGGACGTCGAAGTTTAGAATTCCATCTGGTGGGCATTCGTTTGTGATTTCAGACAGGTTGCTCAAGCTGACGTTCCTTCTCTGACTTCTTTCCTGTCATCAAAAAGCATTTTTGTCAACAATATAATCTCTTAGGACAGTTCGTTAGGCGGATTCGGTGGTGAATGCCATGCTTCATTGTTTCGTTGTGTTCGAAATTTCCAGTCGGCTGTTATTTCAGTTCGGCGCTGCGCGCTAGGTTTTTAACAACGTCCTGGAACTGAGACCCTCGCTCTGGAAAGA
>NZ_SMMF01000189.1:0-343 GCF_009711355.1 Roseibium sp. RKSG952
CGGAACGACGCTGAACGCCCATGGCAACCGGATCAACACGCTGGAAACCAGCGTCACCGGCCTGAGCAATACCCGTGCAACGGTCGCATCGGTCAATGCGCTGAGGCAGACTGTCGAGGACAATGAAGGCGCGATCACAACGCACGGACAGCAGATTTCGTCCTTGCAAAACAGCATCGAGGACGCTGAGGGCGATATCAGCGGGCAGGCGTCGGCCATCCAGTCGTTAAATACCAGCGTCAGTGGCATCAACAATACGCTGTCATCTCAGGCGCAGAGCCTCACCAGCGTGTCGTCAAAAGTGGATGATAACGAAGCCAGCCTCACGCAACAGCTCTCATCG
>NZ_SMMF01000490.1:0-1292 GCF_009711355.1 Roseibium sp. RKSG952
CCAGACAATGCCGGCATTGATCCGTTCCCGCTCGAGTACATCATCAATCCGTACCAGAATCCGGCAAAGCCCCTGCTTTGGACCAGCCTCGATTGGGATCCGGCGCTGCGTTACTGGTCGATCGAACACGATCCGCATCTGTCCGAGTTTCAGGCATCCGCCAATCCGGATGCACCAGCAACCTTCGCCGCCCGCGAGTTCGGGGTACAGTTTGAAAAATGGCACCCAAAACACATAGACTACACGGGGTTCAACTGGCTGGAACCCAATGACCTGATCTGGTGGCCGGGCGATCCCAAAACCGTAAACCCGGGCGACCGCGCCGGCGGGATCGACCCCGCCAAACTGAAGACCGCGTGGGACACAATCCGGTCCGAGCTGGAATTGTTAAAAATCTACATGGAAGACGACCGCGAAAAATATCTGACGGAAGCCGAGCGGCAAGCAGACGGGCAAACGCTTTATTATGTTCACTTTATCGGTGCAGATGCGATCAGGCACCCTTGGACCATGGCACTGATCGAATGCGGATTGGCGATCGGCCATGTTGCCTATCTTGGCTACAAGGCGCATTTCAGGCGCGTCCGGCCATCTGTTCTGCGCCCCGGTTTGACACCCCCGTTCGGCCCCCCTGCTCACCCTTCCTTTCCAAGCGGGCATTCCTTCCTCGCTCATTTCATTGCCTTGTTCCTACTGAAAATCCCGGGCCTTTATCAACGTTTCGGCGTATCGAGAGCGAAGAAACGCCATCTTGATGACGGTGTTTTTCTGGATCGGCCGCAGTGGTCGGACTTGAGCGGAGAAGCCGCGATCAATTCACCTCTCCTGCGTGTCGCCGGGCGCGTGGCAGTGAACCGGGAACGGATCGGTCTCCACTATCCTTCAGACAGCTTCGCAGGCAGACATCTTGCGGCCGGAATTTGGGATGCACTGATGCCTGATGAACGAAAAAACACAAACTACGATAAAGGACCCATTGACTGCCCGACACTGGAGATCGTGCTGGATCGCGCAAAGGCTGAATGGCCAGTCTATCCTGAAGCAGCTGAGGGATCGGAAGGTGATCAGACAGGTTACAACCCGAACGATCACTGATCATTCGGGAACCCCCTTGCATATTGTGAAGCCAATCGAACCTGCACGATATAGCCTTACATCACAAACGTGGCGATGACGCCAAAAGGAATTGATTGCAAATGGCGTGGAAAGCGCTGCTACGCGGTCAAAAACCGCTGAAAACAATTCCCAATGACAAGCTGGCCAGGAAGCCTTTAAAGGCACACTATGCCTTG
>NZ_SMMF01000005.1:0-203 GCF_009711355.1 Roseibium sp. RKSG952
TAAGACTGGCCTCCCGCGTCCGGAGGCTTTTCGGAGTCAAACCGGTTTGCCTGACCGCCTCACGGTAGATCTCAGGCGTCAGGAGACTTTCCTGCACCGATCGCAATGCCATGCCGTTTTGCCTCACCGCTTCAAGGCACATTTTCCGCGTCTGGAGGGCGTCCGGGACGAAGTCCAACGCCATGCCGTTTTGCCTCACCGCT
>NZ_SMMF01000245.1:0-425 GCF_009711355.1 Roseibium sp. RKSG952
CGCTTGGACACCAGATTTGACAATAACTCGTCGGAACGAACATGACCGAATAGAGCAACCACCCCAGAAACACCTGGTGGACATTGATGGTCTTGGCCCCCTGGAACAGGGACTGCACAAACACGATTAAAAAACCGATCAACAATCCGATCGAACAGGCGGCGAGGAAATCCCCTGAGCCCGTGATCATGGCGACAGAAATCAAGACCTGTTCGAGAAGTGCGCTGTCACCAATGGAATAAATAACCCAGTCGCTCATCGGCCGCCTCCTTGCTTACCGGAGCCAAGGAATTCACGGTCATAGAGTTTTTGCAGGGTCTCGAAATATTCCAAGGCTTCCGGGACAGGCGCATAGTCCCTTTGGAGTTGCTGAGAGTCCGTCCGGCATAAAAATATTTGAATTCAATGATTTGCTTTTGGGTTAA
>NZ_SMMF01000553.1:0-1763 GCF_009711355.1 Roseibium sp. RKSG952
AGCCAGACACAATCGTAAACTGTGTCGTGTGCAGGGCACCATGCCTAAAAGTTCTGAATGCTGAGTTTTCTAGCGCTTGGTGGCAGTTGCTACATAATTCCGCTTCGGTTGTAATATGGAAACGTTTGCATTGTCGGATGCACCGGCATCCTGGAAGGATGGAAACAGTGATCAGGTGAGGACCGACGGTATGAGTGCAATTTGGTCGAAAGAAGACCTTCACAAACTCTGGCTTGAAGAAGAACCGACAGCGAAAAGTCCGTACGGTCTCTACGGTTATCCGCCGATGTGGAGGACCCTTGAGCGGACTGACGGTATGTCTCTGTTCTCCCGTCCCGCAAAGGTGCCTGTCCGGATCAACCATCAGTGGGAAGAGGTTGATGGAGTGAGCTACCAGTGGCAGAAAGACGGTGAATGGTGGGGTCAGGGTCACTCAGCGGAATTCGATACATTCTTCGCGTTGCTGGATCGGATCGAGGAGGATCCTCTGCTTCGAACTGGCAGCATTGCCATCACGACGAGGGGATCTAGGTGGGGTTCCGCTGCGCTTGCTAGTGGTGTTCTCATTGTTGTTGAGGAAATGCATCCTGACCTAGAATTCAGGCGTGCCACTGTTCGTGACGCGATGAACGTTACGCGCTCATACGCAGACATCGGCGAGTTGGCTCCCCTGCCCGACGGTGTGGATCCGCTTGACTATGTTCGTGAGTATTTGTCTGCCGAATGGGGGACTGAGAAGGGCGCAGAGCTTTTCAGAAAGTCTCTGCGTAAATACAAGGATCTGGTGAGAGAGGGGCGGATTCCAAGCCTAGAAGACCTTCACGTTTATCGCAGGTCACCGGAGATTGAGCCAGAGGATGTGACCGCGTTCCACCGTCCTTAAACCCGGTCTTTCTCATCCAAAAAACAAAGAAGGAGGTCCGGATCGTCATCCAGATCTCCTTCTTGCCGGCCGATACATGGCGTCCCGATACTATCCGCTTACCGGGCGACCTCGGAATGGTGCTGCTCGGACCCACGCGGTTTTAAGGCCGCGTCTTATTTTTTTTGACCCAGGGGCATAGGCGGGGTCGCACATTCCCTGACAGGCGCGATGCCTGGCTCAAGGATGCTGTTGGTCACCTGCCACTTAACGAAGATTCGATAGAGGCGAACGAGGTGTCTAATTGCGATGCTGGCTCTGGATCTGGAATGATTCAAGTCCTCGTTGATCGCCATCAGCTCGGTGATCGGCAGGTCCCGGCAGCGGGTGGACAGAAGGAAATGCTGTTTTTGCTCAGGCTGCTCTTCATCGCGATATCAATCCCCGTCCAGAGGCCCATGATAGTCGTCATCGTGGCAGGTCACATGAAAGAGGTGGTTGTCAACGACGACTTCGTGCCCGAGTTTCTTGAGCGCCATCACGAGTAACTCGCCTTCGTTGTAGCTGGAGCCGTTGAAGCAGTGAGCCGAGGCAGGTTTGTCGACCACAAGGACATCGTCGACGAAAACCATGCCGCCGTAGGCGTAGCTGCCCCCACAAATTTCGCAGTCATGTGTGTCATCATCGGTTTCGATCCTGATCCTCATGGCGATCCTCTTCTCGTCAGGCGTTGGTCTTTTCAAATTCCGCGTGGCCAATACCGAGCATACGGCAGATTTCGTAGGTGGGGTCGGAGCGGTTCATGGTGTAGAAATGGAAATTAGTCGAACCACGGTTAACCGGGTTAATGACTTGCTCGTGAACGATGTTCATCAAGCTGCGCCGTAAAACCCGGTCCTTC
>NZ_SMMF01000072.1:0-238 GCF_009711355.1 Roseibium sp. RKSG952
CACAATCGTAAACTGTGTCGTGTACAGGGTCCGTCCGGAGCCAGGTGTTCCGTGTCCCAAGAGTAAATCCCGGTGAGATTGATGTGCTCCCAGCTTAGTGGAGAGACATGTTTCAGCACCTCGTCAGGAACATGCCGACCTTGTCTGCGCAAATCCGCGACTGCACGACTGGGATAAACAGTATTCCAGTATACAATAGCACTGACGACCGAGTTATTGTCAAATCTGGTGTCCAAGC
>NZ_SMMF01000026.1:0-210 GCF_009711355.1 Roseibium sp. RKSG952
GGTTGCAAGCGCCTTGAGGCAGCCCGGATCAGCGGGGTGACGCATCAGGTGGTCCGCGATTGGGTGGTGCGGTTCAATGCTGAAGGTCCGGAAGGGCTGCTTGACCGCAAGGCCCCTGGAGCGGTGCCCAAATTGAAGGCGGACCATCGGGCAGCCTTGGCACGGATCGTCGAGGATGGCCCGATCCCTGCCGTGCACGGGGTCGTCCGC
>NZ_SMMF01000872.1:0-22883 GCF_009711355.1 Roseibium sp. RKSG952
ACTGTCAGGTCAATACTGTTTCAGTACACCCATTCGACCCCTCACAAATACCAAAGGATAAGCCAAAAACTTAAAGTCATCAGAGAAAACTCCAACACACCATAACAATTGATCAAAACAATTAAAAGTAACATACAATATATATTACTATTTTATCAAATAAAATCTATAGTGAATAATGTCATATTTAATTTCTAACTTATTTATGATAGAATATAACATGAAAAAAATTAATTTTACATCCGAGACGAAAACAATGAGCGAAATACCGAATAACAACCCGCAAGCGAACACCGAAAAATTCCGGCATCTACGTGAAATTTCAAGAAGGCCTGAGTTTAGCTCTTTAAATTCACGGAAAACAATATTTGATATAACACTAACTCTATCTATACTTATAGTATGCACATTGGGAGCAACTATAAATGACTATTTTTTCATTTTAAATATATTATTATTACCTCCATTATATCTTAGACTATTCTGCTTGGGACATGAAGCAGCCCACACGCTAATTTCACGTAATCGTGCCCTTAATGATTTTGTGGGGCTTGTTTCCTACGGCATAATATTAATGCCGTTCTACGGCTGGCGCGCAGGGCATCTGAACCATCACATGCATACAGATCATCCAGTTAAGGAGGAATATGGACCCGTATCCGTGTTTAGGCTACTAACAAGGAGGGGACCGAATCCAAAAAACAGTTCAAAATATTCAACCATTAAAAACGGGTTGATCAAGTTTTCGAAAATTGTCTGGAAAAGCAGTCTTTACGACATAGGACTTTGGAGATCATACTCTTCACCTAAAGGTACGTTACGTCGGAAATTTAAAAGGAAAGAATCTTATATTTTGAATATTGCCTTTCCCACTTTCTTTTGGGCTTTGTATATTGGTGCTACCATTTTATCTCCATTATATGCAATTGTCGGGATCTGGATCCCGCAATTAATTGGTCACATAATAATAAACACTTTAGGTTTTTTAAACCACCAAGATATTGGCAATAGAATATCATATAACTATCACAGTAACAGGGAAAAGTCTGCACATGAAACTATCGACGTGGATTATGGATTTTTAAACTGGTTTACTATGTATGCTGGTGGGCCAGAGCACACGATGCATCATCTTCTCCCACAAGTACCATGGTACAACCTTCGAAAACTACGCGAAGCCGCAGCTTCAGAAGGCGCCGAGGTTGACCGACATCTAGCAGCGTCGAAAGCGTGGGTTGTCATGTGGCAAATTCTGATGTCCCGATTTAGTCTAACCCGAATATCGGATGGCTATAAAATAGTTCGCAATCCCGAAGTCGAGAGCAAGAACTCTGAATACGGGCATGCTGACGGATAGAGTAGACAAGTGAAAGTGATCCCGTCGTCGCCGCAGAACACCGCAGAAAGACGCCACTTAAACGCGTTTAGCGGTCCCGGAAACGATTGGTGATTGGATATCTCCGGTCCTTACCGAAATTCCGCATTGTGATTTTGACCCCGGGTGGCGCCTGACGGCGCTTGTATTCGGCAATGTAAAGCAGATGTTCGATCCGCTGGATCAAGGCCCGGTCATGGCCGCGTTTCTCGATCCCGGCAACGGACATTTCCTCTTCCACCAGACATTCCAGAATGTCGTCCAGAACCTCGTAGGGAGGCAGGGAATCCTGGTCGGTCTGGTTTTCGCGCAGCTCGGCAGTCGGGACCTTGCTGATGATGTTTTGCGGGATCACCTCCCCTGCCGGGCCAAGCAATCCTCCCGGCCGGTTCCGGTTGCGCCAGCCCGACAAGTGGTAGACCTGTGTCTTGTAGAGATCCTTGATCGGATTGTATCCGCCGTTCATGTCACCATAAAGCGTGGCATAGCCGACCGACATCTCGGACTTGTTACCGGTGGTCATGACCATGTGCCCGAACTTGTTGGACACCGCCATCAGGACAACACCGCGCGCGCGCGACTGAAGATTTTCTTCCGTCGTATCCGCCTGAGTTTCACGAAACAGCGGTGCGAGGGCTGCCGTGAACCCCTCCACCGGCTCCACTATCGGGACCGTGTCATATCTGATGCCCAGCGCGTCGGCACACGCTGCCGCGTCTGTCTTGCTTTCATCCGACGTGTACTGGTAGGGCAGCATGATGGCATGTACCTTGTCCGCGCCCAGCGCATCCACCGCCATCACCGCGCAGATCGCCGAATCAATCCCGCCCGACAACCCGAGCACCACACCGGGGAACCGGTTTTTCAGGACATAATCGCGCAATCCCAACACGCAGGCACGCCAGTTTGCCTCGTCAAGATCCGGCAATTTCACCTTTGGACCATCCGTGCAGCTCCAGGCACCGTTGTCGCCACGGCTCCAGTCGGTGATTGCAAAATCGCTTTCAAACTGCGGCATCTGAAACGCCAATGACCGATCCGCCTGCAACCCGAAGGACCCGCCATCAAAGACAAGCTCATCCTGACCGCCAATCTGATTGCAATAGACCAGGGGCAAACCGGTTTCGACAACCCGGGCCACCACGACTTGCAATCGTTCTTCGGCCCGATTGGCCCAATAAGGCGACCCGTTCGGGACCAGCAAGATTTCGGCGCCGGTTTCCGAAAGGCATTCGCAAACGTCTTCGTTCCAGATATCCTCACAGATCGGCACCCCGATCCGGACGCCGCGAAAGTCGACAGGGCCCGGCAATGGCCCGGCTTCAAAGACACGTTTTTCGTCAAAGACACCGTAGTTGGGCAAATCCGCTTTGTAGCGAATAGCGCGGATTTCACCGGCATCCAGCAGCATGGCAGCGTTGTAGAGGCCGCCGTCCTCGCCACGCCACGGAGCGCCCACGATCAGTCCCGGCCCGCCATCGGCTGTCTCGCGCGCCAGCTCTTCGACCGCTTCCCGGCAGCGCGAAACAAAAGCGGCTTTCAGAACAAGATCCTCGGGCGGATACCCGCACAGGTTCAGTTCGGGGCACAAGACGAGATGGGCCCCGCTCACAGCCGCCTGTTTGCGGGCGTCACGCACAAGAGCAGTGTTGCCGGCAATGTCGCCGACAGTCGGATTGAACTGCGCGACAGCAATGCGCAGATGGTTGCCAATGGCCTTGGGAAGAGATGCGTCAGACATGCGATTGGGTGTAGCGTGCTGCCGAGGAGTTTACAATCCGGCTGTCAATTCGAGATGCGGGCAAACACCTTCGCCTTGCGAGCGGGCGATGGCTGGCCTTCTGCCGTCGAAGCTTCATGCCTGGGAGCCAAGGCGGACGGGCGCTTTCGCCCCCCTCCGGCAAATCCCTTGCTGCGGCCGTCCCGCTCCTGGCGCTGAAGGACTTCAACGATCCGTGTGTATAAAGCGGCGGGAGATATGGGCTTGGCAACAAAACCGTGGATACCGAGCTTGATCGCCTCCAGCACGGTCGCCCTGCGGGCATGAGCACTGACAACAATGACCGGAGTTGTCGAAATCACCGGATCCTTTTCGGCCCTTAGTATCCGGACAAACTCGGCACCGGACAGGGGCGACATCATCCAGTCGACGAGGATCACGTCCGGTTGCCGGTCCAGGACCCGCTCCAGGGCCTGAAATCCGTCCGCGGCCTCGTAAATGACCCGTACGCCGAGACCAGACAACACCGATCTCAGGATGCTACGCATATGGCTGTTGTCCTCGACGACGAGAAACGACACGCCGGACAAGTCCCATTGCAGCTTCATTTGCCCACCTCATTTGCCAGGGGCGGCCGTCCCACCTTGATCACCCCAGACGTGCAACTCTCAATCAAATAGACCAAAACAACGTAAATACATACAGAAAGGGGCAGCAATGCCGCCCCTTTTTCCAAAATCCGGTATTTTCACCTACAGATCAGGCGTTAACCGCGGCCGGAAGTTCCCGGCCGTCGCGTTCCCGCTTCAGGTTTTCCGCAATCAGAAACGCCAGTTCCAATGCCTGGTTGGCATTCAGGCGCGGATCACAATGGGTGTGATAGCGGTCGCCAAGCTGCTCGGCGGTGAGCGCATGCGCCCCGCCGGTGCACTCGGTCACGTCGCGGCCTGTCATTTCGACATGAATGCCGCCGGCGTGGGTTCCCTCTGCCCGGTGCACTTCGAAGAAGGACTCGACTTCCGACAGGACACGTTCGAACGGCCGCGTCTTGTAGCCGCCAGCCGTGATCGTGTTGCCATGCATCGGATCGCATGACCAGACAACCTTCCGTCCCTCGCGTTCGACCGCACGGATCAGCTGAGGCAGATGGTCGAAGACCTTGTCGGACCCGAAGCGGCAAATCAGCGTGAGACGGCCAGCTTCGTTTTCCGGGTTGAGCTTGTCGATCAGCCCAATCAATCCGTCAGGAGACAGGCTCGGTCCGCATTTCAAACCAATGGGGTTCTTGATGCCGCGGAAAAACTCGACATGTGCGTGGTCGGGCTGGCGCGTCCGGTCGCCAATCCAAAGCATGTGACCGCTTGTGGCATACCAGTCGCCCGAGGTGCTGTCGACACGGGTCAAGGCCTCCTCGTATCCAAGAAGCAGCGCTTCGTGGCTTGTGAAGAAATCGGTCGATTTCAGCTGCGCGACACTTTCGGAGTTCACGCCACAGGCCCGCATGAAGGCCAGCGATTCGGTAATCCGGTCTGCGAGCTCCTGATACCGGTGCCCCTGCGGACTGTCGGCAATGAACCCGAGCATCCACTGATGCACCTGATCGAGGTTTGCAAAGCCACCCTGCGAGAAGGCACGCAGCAGGTTCAGTGTGGCTGCCGACTGCCGATAGGCCATCGCCATGCGCTGCGGATCAGGTACGCGGGAGGATTCGGTAAATGCGATGTCGTTGATGATGTCACCGCGGTAGCTCGGCAACTCGACATCACCCTTCTTTTCCGTGTTCGACGAACGCGGCTTGGCAAACTGACCGGCAATCCGGCCGACCTTCACGACCGGCTTGCTGGCGGCATAGGTCAGAACCACGGCCATTTGCAGAAACGCCCGGAAAAAGTCGCGGATATGGTCCGGATGATGCTCCGCAAAGCTTTCGGCACAGTCACCACCCTGAAGCAGGAAAGCCTTGCCTTCCGCCACATTCGCGAGTTGACGCTTCAGCTCACGGGCCTCACCTGCAAAAACCAGCGGCGGATAGGTCGAAAGGCGCTGCTCCACAGCCGCCAAAGCCTCTTGGTCGGGATAATCCGGCACCTGCAAGATCGGCAAGGATCTCCAGCTGTCCGGTGTCCACTTCTCCGCCATTTCCATGTCTCCTGGTCGGGATCGGGCGGTCCCAATTGTACGTAATTGCTCGTGCCCGCGTCATCTATTCTGCAAAAACTGCCCCAGTACCGGAGCAAACGAGCCGGTATATACACGCCGCACCGGCCAATTTCCACTTCATAACGTGGCAATACCCGTCCGCAAACTTGATATTATCTCATCAGGCAATTTTGCAAGGCGCCAAAAAAAACAAATCAGCCGGCAACCGGATGAGAATCCACCCGGTTGCCGGCGACATTCACACTCCCATACAGACGACAGATCTCAGGCGAACAGGAAGTCGTTTGCACTCAGCGTCGGCAGGTCCGGCCACAGACCGGTATCAAGGCGAACAGCTTCATCGCCATAGCTGACCTTGACGTCCTGCCACCAGCCATCAGCTTCGATGGTCAGTTGATCAAAAGCAGTAACACCCGCCTGGCGCAGATCAATCTTGTCGAACCCGACCGTGAAATCCTCAATGAAATCCGTGACACCGTCCGCCACAAGCGTGAAGATATCGGCCCCCGAGCCGCCATACATCACATCACTGCCACTGCCATCGGTCAGCTGGTCCGAACCGGATCCACCTTCCAGGGTGTCGTCACCCTCACCACCGAGGAGACGGTCGTCACCACCGCGCCCCTTTATATGGTCATTTCCGGCAAATCCCTCCAGAGCATCGTCCCCGCCCTGGCCAGCAAGCAGATCCCCCTTGGCAGATCCGAGAATGAACCCACCGTCACCGTAGTGGTCAACGGAATCAAACAGGGGATCAATATCCTCGACCCAGACATGATCACGTGTCAGGTCCGAGAGATAGGACACGATCACCAGGCTGTCACGGGTCATTTCACTCGCAAATTCTGAGCTCAAAATGGCATCGACGGCTGTGTTGTAGCCATTTGGCAAATGGGTACTCCAAGCCGCGATATTATAGACATTTCCCCCATCCCAGAACGCTGGCGTGGCGTAAAGATCATTGAACAGGACGAGGTTGTTTGTCTCGTACTCATAATCCTTGTCATTCCCGAAAAAGTGGATCTTGTCTTCGGCAAATACGGACCCGACAGGATCATTTTCGAAGTCGAAACTGAAGATCTCCGCGCCGTTGTCCAGAACAGAGGCCCCGTCTTCGGGAGTATAGTGTGATGCAAATCCGATATAGTTGGCGTCTACGAAAAAGCCGTCATTGAAGTTGTCGCTCTGCTCGGCCATGTTCATGACCGCACCGCCTCCCAACGAGTGCCCCGTCACGATCAGATCTTCCGCAGTAAGCCCATTGGCCTGCATCAGATCCTTGACTGCCGTCAGAAGATTGCCGAAGGCCTCGAACGTGTAGTTCGGCTCATCGCCCAGAAACTCGATGTAGTCGATCACGTCACCGATGGAGTCGGAGATGATGTTGTCGATCGTCCCCGTGGTCCCGCGGATCGCAAATGCCACCTGAACAAGGTTCCCGTCCTCGTCATATTTCGCGAGCACGTCCGCCTGCGCGTCCTTGAACTTGAAGTTCTCTCCCTGAAACGTCCCGTTGCGATCAATTTCCGCATCCGGGATGCCCAAGGCTTCCGGGGTGAGGACAGTCCAGCCCTTTTCCTCGATCTCCTTCCGCGCCTCCTCTTCCGCGTCCAGCCCGTCTGTCAGGATGTTTTCAATCCCGTGATAGCTGTAAATCATCAAATCCCGGGCATCGCTGACCAGACCGGATGCTTCCTGTCCCTTATACTCAAACAGTGACATACACTTCCTCCTAAGTTGTATTTCACCAATATGCAATCAAAATGGTAGCGACACTTAACTATTACGTAAAGGTAATTTTTCGTTATTTTTTCGAAGACTCGCGGATTCCGCAACTGTGCACCGCAGCACAACACGACAAAAACATGATCAAATCTATGATTTTACGAACTGAATTGGAAAAGACATGCCTGATCAAAAACCGCAACTCGAACATGGCCATGCACCCGAGGAGATTGCCGGACGGCTGGCAAGCGGTCCGAGAATCAATTATCTGCGGGACTGGATCTATGGCGGCATTGATGGGGTCGTGACGACGTTTGCGATCGTTGCCGGTGCAGTTGGTGCTGACCTGTCCGCCAAAATCATCCTGATTCTCGGCCTCGCCAACCTCTTTGCCGACGGCTTCTCTATGGCGGCCGCCAATTACTCCGGCACCAAATCGGAACGCGACGATTACGACCGGCTCCGGCGGATCGAAGAAAAGCACATCCGTTTCGACCCGGACGGCGAACGCGAGGAGATCCGGCAGATCTACGAGTCCAAGGGATTTGAAGGGGCGGAGCTGACCGCGCTAGTCAAATTGGTCACATCCCGGCGGACAACATGGATAGAAACCATGATGCTGGAGGAATACGGGCTCTCGGCAGCAGCCCGCTCCCCTGTTCTGGCCGGTCTGGTGACATTTGCCGCCTTTGTGGTTTTTGGCAGCATTCCGCTAATTCCGTACGGCTTCGGCTGGCCCGCAAGCGCCCTGATCACCGCGGTGATGACGGCCGTAACATTCTTTGCCATCGGCTCCATCAAGGCCCGCTGGTCTACCCGTAATTGGCTGCTGTCGGGGCTGGAAACACTTCTGATCGGCATGCTGGCGGCCGGAATAGCCTTCGGCGTCGGGCATCTGCTCCGAAACCTTGTCGCCTGAAGTGCCGCATGAGCACCACAAACAGTGTTCTGCCAACAAGCCCCTGCGGTGGCAGCTTGTGGCGGGAGGGGTGAGACTGTTGAAGGTCAGGGCTCAACAAGGGTGAGCTTCCAGTCTTTCACGAGAGCGTCGATCAGGGCCGTCAACTCCCGATCCAGGGCTCGGGCGCGCACGTAACGCGGCGCATCCCGGTCGGCGAGCACCGGCACGTGCCATCCGGATGTGCTCTCGAAAAAGTGAACCAGCCCGTCTTCGCCCCAAAAATTGAAAAACCCCTGAAGAACGCAATCCAGATAGCTCTGAAAAATCGGACAGGAGTCCGATCCCCACCGGTAGTGATCGTCCTTGGCCTGATAGAGAAACAGCCCGCCGGGCACGTCCGCATCTGCCTGTTCGGGCTGAAAACTTTCGCCTACGCCGTGAACTTGCCGGTATTTGTGCTCGCGCGCATCCAGCGATGCAAGCCCTGCCTCCGGCTCACTGACCGCCACGCCTCGGATTTCTTCCCCCGGAGCCCGGGTAACCGTTAGCGCGCACACGCCGTGGCCATCCGGTGTCCTACCGCACACCCGCCATTCGCGCCGCCATCCTTGCAACCGGCCGGGCAAAGGACTTGCATCTTTTGCCAGCGTATCAACGTTGACGAGAGAGCCGTAGCCGAAATATGTGATATGCATCTCTCTGATTAATTCCCGTGCGGCACCAGCCGCATCTCATAATTTTTCGTTTGGACACCCATGATTTCACCACGACTATCCACTCAGGACATTTCCAGGCTTCGCGCCGATACTCCCGGCGCCGAAACCGTCATTCACTTCAACAACGCCGGAACCGGGCTGGCACTGAAACAGGTGGTCGAGGCGCTCAAGGCACATCTCGACCTTGAGGCCGAGATCGGCGGATATGAAGCCCATGCCGTGGCTGGCACCGATTGTAAAGCGTTTTACAACAACATTGCGGCCCTGATCGGCTCCCGCCCCGAAGAGATCGCCTATGTCGAAAACGCGACCCGCGCCTGGGACATGGCGTTTTACGGCATTGATTTCCGCCCGGGAGACCGGGTGATTACCGGCCGCGCCGAATATGTGTCGAACTTTGTCGCGATGCTGCAGCTCAAAAAGCAGCGCGGGATCGAGATCGATATCATCGGCGACGACGATACCGGCCAGATTGACCTGAAAGCTCTCGAAGCGGCGATCTCGCCCAGAACACGGCTGATCGCCCTCACCCACATTCCCACTTTCGGCGGTCTGATCAATCCGGTTGAAGACATTGGACAAATTGCCCGCAAACACAAGCTTCTCTATCTGGTTGATGCATGCCAGTCGATCGGTCATGTCCCGATCAATGTAGACGAGGTTGGATGCGACATGCTGGCGGGATCGGGCCGAAAATATCTCCGCGGCCCGAGGGGAACCGGGTTTCTCTACGTGCGCGATGCCGTATCCGAGCGCCTGGAACCGCCTTTTGTCGATCTGGAATCGACGACCTGGATTGATGCGCATTCCTATGTCCTTAAGAAGGGCGCGCACCGGTTTGAAAACTGGGAACGATACGTGGCCGGCCAGATCGGGCTCGGCGTGGCTGCGGGCTATGCGATCGGCTCCGGCATGGACGCAATTTCCAGCCGTATTCTTGAACTCGGCGCCATTCTCAGGACCGAGCTCGCCGCCAGCAAGGGGATCACCGTTCACGACAAGGGACGCCGCAAGGGTGGCATCGTCACCTTTCTGGTCGAAGGGGAAGCCCCCGACCAGACAAAGGCGCGCCTCGCCCGCTACCAGATCAATGTTGCCGTGGCTCCGGCCTCTTCAGCCCGGATCGATATGCCGCTGAGAGGTTTGTCGGCACTGGTGCGCGCATCCGTTCACGCCTTCAACACGGAAGCGGAAATCGAAACGTTTTTGCGGGTCCTGCACAACAATTGACAGGCATTGATCCGACACCCGGCGAAACAGGGTGGACCATTGATATCCCCTAGCCTGATGTACATGGCGGCCTTCGCCGCTCCCGATGTGAACTCCGAAAACTGCCGGGCCGAAAATCTACCCTGCGTCACTTTTGAGACCAAAATACAATCTAAAGGTGCTATAATCTTTCATGCAATCAAATGGAACGCGGAAGGATAGAATTCATGACGACCCTCCCAAAACCTTTGGAAGATCTGACCGAGGACGAAGTCACCACACAAAATCTGCCATGCAACATGACCTTCAGCTTCTCAAAGCTGAATGAGGGCAGTTACATTGTTTGGCTGAGCGGCTTCACCGCCGGGCCGCCGGCCACGATCAATGCGCCGCAGTTAATCACCTCCTTTTACAATCCGGCCGCCATGTTTGATGGCTGGTCCCTCGGCGGGCAATATGGCGCTCATGCGATGGCCTTTTTCGGAGAAGACGGAGAGGTGCCGACACTGTTCTTCCAGGGCTGGATCACGAACATCCAAAACGAGGGCAAGTTCGAACATGTCAGCTTCAAGTTTCCTCTGAAGTGAAGCTTGCGAATGCCCCGGAAACGTCCTGGCTTCTCTATTGCCAGGACACAAAGTGAAATACACGACTAATGCGCGGACGACGTCCCTGATCCAACAAGGCCATCTCGCCTGAAATCCGTCACGCATACCGGTGAAGCGGTCTGTAGCATTGATACAAAAATCTCTTGCAGGCCGTGAGCAGTTCAAATTGCTCATCAGGCCCGTAAGCGCGCAACGCCCTGAGTTCTTAATTTATAAAGCAAATTCAATAATTTGGTCGTATTTTTACTGTCTTCAAAACAAACATATCCAGCGCCACTTCCTGATTCATCCAAATCACCATCTTCGTTTGTCGACCGCACTACTAATCCAGCGCGCAGGGCAACTTTGCGAATTTACAAAAAGACACGACTTGATTTTCAATGGAGGAAAACAAGTGACCATCGCTACAGACAGTTACATTAGACCCGACAAAGCGTCGCTCTTGGCCAGGTTCCAGGATCCAGCCTGCAAACACGTGGTGAGTGAAGCAAACAAGGAAGTGATTAACCGCATGCGGCAATCCAGGCCGCTTCTGGTCGGGACCGGAAAGGCGCGGGACCATATTCCGGGCATGAAAGAAAACACTGTTTTGCATGCTGGCCCCCCGCTTACATGGAAGGATGCGAATGCCGCCTTAAGAGGCGCAATCATTGGCGGACTCATTTTTGAAGGTCTTGCAAAAAACAAAGACGAAGCCATGTCGCTGGCACGAAGCGGCAAAATTGAACTCGCGTGCTGTCATGACCATTCTGCCGTTGGACCAATGGCAGGTATCATTACCAGCTCCATGTCGGTTTTCATCATGGAAGACCAGACTTCCGGCGAGCGTTTTTACTCCAATATCAGTGACGATCTGGGTGACCATCTCGACAGCTCCTTAAGGTTTGGGGTGTATGAACAGCGCGCCATCGACCACCTTTATTGGATAGAAGAAGTTCTTGCACCTGCCTTGAACGCCGCCATAGTAGAAGCTGGCGATGTTGATATGGTACCTATTATTGGACACGCCCTGATGATGGGTGATAATTGTCACGTAACATTATCTGCAGCATCTCTCTTGTTCTTGAAGGAACTCACGCCGGGCCTAATAAAACACAGCAAGAATTCGGACAACCTCCTCAAGATCATGAATCTCATTCACAATGATGCTCTGTTCGCACTGAACCCGGTCATGGCGACCTGCAAAGCGATCAGCGCCGCAGGCAGCAACGTGGATCACAGCAGCATCGTCACCGTCATGGCCAGAAACGGGACTGAATTTGGGCTCAAAGTCTCTGGTCTCGGCGATCAGTGGTTCACTGGCATTTCGGCAATAGGGCAAGGCGTACTGGCATCAGGTCTTGCGGTATCTGATGTGGGCCGTGATATCGGAGACAGTGCCATTACCGAAACCCTTGGCCTCGGCGGCGTTGCCAAGTCAATATTCGGATCAGTTGAAGAAGTTAAAAATATTACCGAGGAAATGTACCAGGTCACGTATTCCGAAAGTGAGGATTTTCGCATTCCAGGCTTAAATGGAAGAGGCGCTCCACTAGGATTTGATATCCTGAAAATCGTAGAACTCGGGATCCGGCCACTGGTAAACACCGGCTTGGTCAATCGGCAGATGAACAAATACTCCGCCGGAGTTGGCTATTTATACCCGCCGATGGACGTCTTCGTAGATGCTGTCATGAACCTCAACGAGAGGTATGAATAGACCTGTAGTATCTCGCATCCACTGAGCTTTTTGGGCTGCCGAATGATGCCGTTGGTCCTGAACGATGTGACCTGCGTGCGACGGTGACCGATGCCGTTCAGGTCGAGAATTTCGGCAGAAAGACAGCTGCATCCCCCTGCTACCCCGAAGCCCCGAAGCATGGGGCCAGCGTCTCCAAGAACACGGCCTCTTCAGTTGTGAACTCGATAAACTTGTCGGATTCTGCAGGTCCAGCGCCAGTCAGCGGTCAATCTTGAAGCGCTGTCTGTGCTCGCGCAGGGTTTTCCGGGCCGTGACCGGCGGCACGCGGCGCAGCCGTCTTCACCGTCGAAAGGAAACTGCCGTTGAAATGAGCCTGTTCGCCGCGCCCTACAAACAATTGCGGCTATCCGAGATTTACATGGCAACGCCATCGCAAATTATACCCAGCTTCCCCAAGGTAGTGTTTTATCTTAACATTCAATGACAGTCTTTTACAAACAGCCAAAACCAATACACTACCTAACCCAAGAGGTTGAACGTCATGTCCAACTTGACCAGAGCCATAATACTCGGTGCATCACTCACGCTGCTTGTCCCAAATGCTTTCGCCGCCGACGACGAAGCGACCTTTACCTGCGCATCTGGCCAGAAATGCAGCCGTGATGAAGCAATGGCGGAAATGCACACGCAAATGCAGACGATGAGAGATCAGATGCAGACAATGGACAAGCAAATGGCAACCATGAATGTTCAAATGAAAACCATGCATGACCAGATGGCGACGATGCATGATCAAATGGGTGCAATGCGCAATCAGAACTAGCCAGCGCTGCCCGGCCTTGTCGCCCCCCCCCCAGAGCCTTGCAGGGGACTCTGGGTGGATTTGGCCGGTCGGGATCAATCCGGGTATGTGGATTCGCACCCCAATGTCCATTGACTGAGTGCATAGGAAACGAGCCCGCGTGACATGCTCGCACTGTTTGGGATACACACTTGAACCGGCCCGGTTATCGGGGGCATGCCGGCAGGCGAGCCCAAAGCATCGTCCCCCCGAAAAACCTGCAAGGCATAACCGGAACAGAGAGCGGTTCATCCGCGCCTGATTGCCTGGCCCGGCATGAATCGGCTCAGCAATCAAAAAAAGCCGTTTGATGAGCCGGCTTTTTCGGTTTCAATTGCCTCAATTCAATTCAGGCACGGATGCGTTCGGTCGGCTCCCGCATGGTGACAAGCTCTTCGGCGGCTGTGGGATGGACCGCAATGGTGCGGTCGAAATCCGCCTTGGTTGCGCCCATCTGCAAAGTAATGCCCAGAACCTGAGCCAATTCCCCGGCATCGGGCCCCAGAACATGAACGCCAAGCACCTTGCCGGTATCCGCATCGACGATCAGCTTCATCAGCATCTTTTCGTCACGGCCGGACAGGGTATGCTTCATGGGGCGGAAACTGGACTTGTAAATGTCCAGGTTACCGGTTTTGGCCAGCGCCTGTTCCTGGGTCAAACCGACGGTTCCAACCTCCGGCTGCGAGAACACCGCCGTTGCAATCAGACTGTGATCGACCTCCCAGGGCTTGTTGCCGAACACCGTATCGGCAAAGGCATGGCCTTCCCGGATCGCAACCGGTGTCAGGTTGGCCCGGTTGGTCACGTCGCCCACGGCAAAGATCGACGGAATATTGGTTCGGGACTGGCTGTCGACCTTGATGGCGCCGATCCCGTCCATCTCCACTCCGGCAGCTTCAAGGCCGAGATCCGCAGTGTGCGGATTGCGGCCGATCGCAAACATGATCTGACCGGCATGAAGTGCCTTGCCGCCCTTGGTGTGGCCGACAAGCTGCCCGTCGTCACGCTTTTCGATCGATGAGAACACATCACCGCAGACGACCTTGATGCCCTTCTTCACCATTTCCTCGTGCACGGCCTTGCGCAGATCCATGTCGAAGCCGCGCAGGATTTCCTCGCCGCGGTAAATCAGCGTGGTGTCGACACCAAGACCGTTGAAGATGCCGGCAAATTCGACCGCGATGTACCCTCCGCCAGCCACCACAATACTGTCCGGAAGCTCGGAAAGGTGAAACGCTTCATTCGACGTGATGACATGCTCGACGCCCGGCAGACTTGTGTCGACATTCGGCGAAGCCCCCACCGCGATCAGGATGTACCTGGCAGAAATCGTCTGGCCGGTCGACAGCAGGCGCACCGTATGCTCGTCCACGACCACCGCCCGGCTGTCATGCATTTCGACCCCGGTGCGATCAAGGTTCCGGCGGTAAACACCTTCCAGACGCGCGATCTCCTGGTCCTTTGCCGAGACCAGCTTTTCCCATGAGAAGTTGCGTTCGCCCACGGTCCAGCCAAAGCCTTCCGCATCTTCGAATTCCTCGGAGAACTTTGACGCGTAGACAAAGAGTTTTTTCGGCACGCAGCCGCGAATCACACATGTCCCGCCATAGCGGTATTCCTCGGCAATACCGACCCGGGCCCCATGTGTTGCGGCAATGCGCGCGGCTCGAACGCCACCGGAGCCACCTCCGATAACAAAAAGATCATAGTCATAGTCGGACATGAGCACCCCTTTACCGTCTCTTTTTCGCCGGCTGCGGCTTGCCGCGCCAGAACAATGCTTCGGCCCGCCATATCGCCATGCGGGCACAAAAAAACAAGGCCGCTCTCGCGGCCCTGTTCAAAACGCCGTCACAAAAGAGTGACGACCGGTTACTGCTGGCCGCCCTGCGCCCGGTTGTCGAGTTCCTCGCGGACCCGGCTGACCATCTCCGTGGAGATCGTGTCCTGCCACTGGCGCGCGGCGCCAATTGCCAGTGCAGTCAGTGTCGGACCATTTTCCGCCAGTTTGGTACCCAAAGGCGACTGGTAAAATTCGGCAAGCTGGTTCAGCTCTTCTTCGGTGAACCGGCGTGCCCAGACTTCATAAACGAGCTGGTTCAGTTCCGCACGGCGCGGTGCCAGTGCCAGTGCCACATCGGTTGTCACCTCGACCACTTCTTCCGTACGCGACGGATCCGCCTGAATGAACAGGGTGCGGGTCTGCTCCGCCAGAAGGGGCAGAATGTCATCGAATGTCGTCAGCCCCTTGGTGGCCTGAACCACCGAGCGCGCCGCGGCAAGATGGCTGTCGGAGAATGTCTCCTGCGCCATGAGCGGACCGGCCGACAAACCCGCCGCAACCATGGACGCGCCAAGCAAGGCACCTTTCGGGAAAAAATGTTTAAGCTTCATCATTGAACTCCATGACAAACTTTGCCTTGCTGACAATGCAAAGCCTGAAAAAAACGGATCACACTCCGGCGGTCAAGGTCTCTACGCCGTTTGCACGTGCAACATAGGCCTTGTTCGCAAGATTGATGAACAGGCCATGTTCCACGACACCGGGGATCTGAACCAGCCGTTCGCCGAGGACAGCGGGCTCGGGAATGCGCGACAGGTGTGCGTCGAGGATGTAGTGACCGCCATCTGTGACAAAAGGATGATCCGGCCCGCCGCGCAGAACAAGTTCTCCGCCGAGACCGAGCCCGGAAAGCAGTTTTTCAACAGCTGTTTGCGTCGCACCGAGGCCAAAGGGCACAACTTCGATCGGCAACGGGAACGCCCCGAGCATGCTGACCACCTTGGATGTGTCGGCGATCACGATCATGGTGTCGGAAGCAGCGGCTACGATCTTTTCGCGCAGCAGCGCGCCTCCACCACCCTTGACCAGCGCAAGACCGGGGCCGATCTCGTCCGCGCCATCAATCGTCAGATCCAGGTGTTTCAGCTGTTCCAGCGTCGACAGGGGGATGCCTTCGGCCTCGGCCTGAATGCGTGTCTTTTCAGAGGTCGGGACCCCGACGACATCAAGCCCTTCCCTGACGCGCGCTCCGAGCACCCGGACAAAATGCTCCGCAGTCGACCCGGTGCCGATCCCGAGCTTCATTCCCGATGTCACTTCCGCAGCGGCCTGTTCCGCCGCAGCCCGTTTCAGGGCGTCACTCATGTTTGTCTTCCGTCTCGTTGCGCGAGGGTTCTTGCGCCCCTCTCCCCTACCGCGCGGTGCTTAGCATTAATGTCCGGTCATGGTCCAGACCTCAGCCATCGGTTGATCGTGCGGCCACGTCCGGAACCGGCCGGTTTCCTCATGTTGCCCGCGCGCGGCCCCGTTTTCGTACATCGCCTTCATGGCCCGGCTTTGTGATAACGTCTTGTTCTTGTCGTCTGCGGGCGTTAGGCAAGCTTACAACGGCTCATGAAACAAGGAAAATTGCGGTGTCCCCTGCCCTGGTATTCGATCTCGACGGCACACTCGTTTCCTCGGTGGAGGATCTGACGCGCACGCTGAATGTGGTTCTGGACCGCGCGGGCTATGGCATGGTGCCTCCGGCCGACGTCCTCAACATGGTGGGCATGGGCGCCAAGGTCCTGCTGCAGCGGGGCCTTGAGGCCAATGGCGTAGCCTGGACAGATGACATGATCGCCCCGCTCTTCGAGGACTTCCTGAGCTACTACGCAGCCCATATTGCCGATTACACCCGCCCTTTTCCAGGTGTTATTGCCGCTCTTGAAAAATTCCGGGCCGAAGGCTGGAAGCTCGCCGTTTGCACCAACAAGGCGGAACGCCTGACCCTGCCGCTCTTGCAGGCGCTCGACCTTGACGGCTACTTCGACGCGATCGTCGGGGGCGATACATTCCCGGTTTCGAAGCCGCATGCAGACCCTGTTCTAGGCGCAATCGACCGCGCCGGAGCCCGCCGCGACGGCTCTGTGATGATCGGCGACTCGGTCACCGATATCAAGGCCGCGCGGGCCGCCGGCATTCCGGTCATCGCGGTCGATTTCGGCTATACGCCTGTTCCTGTGACCGAGCTTGGTCCCGACAAGGTGATCTCTCATTTTGACGAGCTGCCGGAAGCCCTGGAAGGTCTCGGTCTGGGCAATGAGCTTGCCACACCGTCGAAACCGCGGGTCGGGACTATCGCCGGCGACAGCCTCAGAAGCTGATTCCGGAGCCTTGGAGACAAAGCCGTCAACGCCGGGACAAACGGGAATATTTGAACGCAAGACCATTCAAACCAGCTGAGGCGCTTGATTGATCATGTTCAAGAACAACGGACGAACAGCTGCCATTTCCTGTCTCCTTTCCGCAGTCAGCGCTCCTCAAACCAGCCTGGCAGACATGTCTGACGGCGCAAACGAATTGACATGGGTCTGCACGGAGACCCCATTGCACGTCGAGTTTCCCATCATCGGACGTCATTACAGCGGGGAGATCCACTGCGGAACACTCTTGCTCCAGCAAGACATCGCCGGCGCCCCTGAAGTGACGTTCGAAAATGCCGATCCGGAAACACACTACACCTTGATGATGATTGACCCGGACGCAAATGCCGATGGGTCCTGGCCGGATGCTGTCCTTCCGGGCACCAACGCCCCTGTCCGGCATTGGATCGTCGGAAACATTTCCGGCCGGCTTCTGGCTGACGGCTTCACTGAAGACAAAGCCTCAAGACTTGGTGAAACGATAAGTGTTCTGGAGCCGTTTCACCACCCGAACATTTTTCACGTGTCGGACCGGTATGGGCTTTTTGTATTCGCCCAGCCCGAGCTCATTGAATTCGAGCCGCTCGGCGGCACGATCCGGAATTTCGACTATCGCGGATTTAACGCGAAGTACCGGCTTTCGGCACCCAAAGCGTCGAACTTCTTTGTCGGTGTCTATACGTCGGTATCGCCGTTTTCAGGTGAACCGTTTCACGGGATCGATGTTGGCCATATCTGGCACAAGACACTCGGTGAAGGACACCTTGTCCCTGGCCGCCTCGGCCAACCGGGCGGGCCAACGCAATAGAATGGATTGAACGAGGTTGCTCATCTTGCCATAAAAAAGCTGGAGCATTTTTCACCGGTGCAAACCAGCCGTACGCACTGGACATGATCGAAGACAACACATCATAGCGATCCCGAGGTACGGAAAACCCTCTTCGTTCCGCCAGTTTACGTCTGCAAGACCGTCATGCCGGACCGGGCTTTGTGATTGATCCCAACCCCGGCAATCAAACCCTTGAGCTACGGACGTTCAAGCTCTGCCACCTGGGAGAGAAACCCGGAAAATGCCGACTGTGGCATGTACCGCTCGATTACCGGCAGACCATGAAGACGTGGCAGCGGTTCGGCTGCGTTGCGGTTGATCCGGTTCCGGGACAAAAGCGCGGCGCGGTAGCCGCAAGCATTGACCAGACCGAGCGTTTGCGCGTCATACGTTTCCGGACCGCCGAAAGGCAGCGAAAAAACCTGTGATCGCTTGAGGTCCAGACTTTCGATCAACTCGGCATTTTGCTTGAGTTCCGCTGCCTTTTCCTCATCCGAAAGCGAAGACAGCACGTAGTGGCTATAGGTGTGATTGCCATAGGTCAGCAGCGGGTGGTCAATCAGCTGCTCCGGATCGTCGACACACTGCCGGTCGCCACTCTGCCAACCGCCCGCCTCCGACTCCGCAAATGCATCCAGAAAGCGATCAAACTCACGGCTGTTGACGGAAGGCGCTTTGCTGCGCTTGTAAAAATTCTCGGCCGTGATGCGGTTTTCATCGCAATAGGGCTGCGCCCAATCAACAAAATCGGGAACCATTCCACCACGGGTCAGAAGCCGGACCTTGTCACGCCAAAACACGGCTCCTGACAAGGTTGAACCAATCACGAAAACGCAAGCCGGAATGCGCAAGTCTTCGAGGACGGGAAGCGCTTCTTCAAAGACCGACTTGTAGGCATCATCAAACGTGACGGCGAATGTCCCCTCCCGGTTTTCCATTGTCAGGAGGTCATCCAGCCGGACCATATCAAAATGCTGCCTCATCCATGACAGTTGCTTGTGCAGCGCCTCGGGGGGAACATTGTGAAGGTTCGTGCCGAGCCGCTCCGGAACCTCGCTGAAGGTCGCATGGTACAACAGGACATGTGAGAACCGGGACGGATCGGGCCTGTCAATCATAGACGGTTACGCCGTTGGTTACGGTTGCGATCCCGGCAAAGTCTCCGCGTGTTTCCGCAGCGATCTGGCGCTGGATAAAATCCTCGCGGGTCTCAAAATAAGTATGTGCGGCCTTGAAGGTCCAGTCGCGATCAAAATAGACCTTGCCTTCCGCCCATTGCGGCAGGGCGCGGCATGTTCCGGCCTCAAGGCGTGTGATCGCGTCCACCATCAAGCCTGTGCCCGCCACGATGCTCTTGCAATTGATGGAGCCATAGGTGTCATCGGCGTCCAGGACCACGCGCTCTGAAAAGATGATGTCACCCGCATCGATCCCGCTCGACATCCTGTGGACCGTGACGCCGAAATAGCCCGGTTCGTTTTCGATAAAGGGCCAGAAATTCGTCCGCCCGCCACGGTAATAGGGGGACAACCCGGTGTGCATGTTGAGGATATCGGGTGCACATTCAAGGATCTTGCGCCCCAGGATGCAGGTCCCCATGACGGCAATGATGTCCGGCTTGGCTTGCCTGATCAGATCGACAAATCGCTGATCGTTCAAGGAGCGGTCTTCCGTTGTCACCTCACCCAGATGCAGGTCCTTGTGCGTTGAAAAAAACGCATCCCGGGCCCCGCCGAAGAACCGTTTTTCTTCGCGTTTTTTTTCCGCTTTCAGGGCGAGCCCCTCAGAGCGGTACAGCCACTGATGGTACCGCCGCTTGAGCGCATGAAACGGGTGCCCCAACCACTCCCGCCGCAGCTCTTCCGGGCGGGGCCGGTTGATCTCCTTGCCGCCGGTCAAAACACCCACGACAGAACCGGTTTCCTGAATGATCCGGTTTGCGAAATAAAAATGCCGATCCGATGCGTCGGTCAGGATTAAGATGCGTTTGTCCATAGGTCGTATCTACCAAAAAAAAAGCACCGCCCAAAAGGGCGGCGCTGAACGTTTTTTATTCCCACTCGATCGTTCCCGGGGGCTTCGACGTGATATCGTAGGTCACCCGGTTGATGCCCTTGACCTCATTGATGATGCGTGTGGCGGTTTCACCAAGGAATTCATGGCTGAACGGATAGTAGTCGGCGGTCATGCCGTCCACCGAGGTTACCGCGCGCAAGGCGCAGGCGTAGTCGTAGGTCCGGCCGTCGCCCATCACACCGACCGTTCGAACCGGCAGAATAGCGACAAACGCCTGCCAGATCTCGTCGTAAAGGCCATGTTTGCGGATCTGGTCGATATAGACCGCATCCGCCTGCCGCAGAATGTCCAGCTTTTCCCGCGTGATTTCGCCGGGACAACGGATTGCAAGCCCCGGCCCCGGGAACGGATGCCGTCCGATGAAGTGAGCGGGCAGGCCCAATTCACGGCCCAGCTTGCGCACTTCGTCCTTGAATAGCTCGCGCAGCGGCTCAACCAGCTTCAGCCCCATCTTTTCCGGCAGGCCGCCGACATTGTGGTGCGACTTGATGGTGACCGAGGGCCCCCCGGAGAAGCTGACGCTCTCGATCACATCCGGATAGAGCGTGCCTTGGGCCAGGAATTCGGCGCCGTCGATCTCGTTGGCGTGCTTCTGGAACACGTCAATGAACAGCTTGCCGATGATCTTCCGCTTGGTTTCCGGATCGGAGACACCATCCAGAGCACCCAGGAACAGCTCCTGCTCGTCGGCATGGATCAGCTGCATGTTGTAGTGGTCGCGGAACATGGTGACCACTTCCTGCGCCTCGCCCTGTCGCAAAAGCCCGTGATCCACGAACACGCAGGTCAGCTGGTCGCCAATTGCTTCATGGATCAGCACGGCGGCAACGGAGCTGTCGACACCGCCGGAGAGCCCGCAAATCACCTTCTTGTCGCCGACCTGGTCGCGGATCTTTGCAATCGCCTCTTCGCGGTAGGCCCCCATCGTCCAGTCACGTTTGCAACCGGCAATTTCGATGAAGTTTTCGTAGAGCTTCTTGCCGTTCGGCGTGTGGTGCACTTCCGGGTGGAACTGAACCGCGAAAAAATTCCGGTCGAGGTCTGCGGTGATTGCGAATGGCGCATTGGGAGAGGTGCCGAACACCTCAAATCCCGGCGCAATCTCGCTGACATGATCGCCGTGGCTCATCCAGACCTGTTCGCGGTCATCCTCGAACCAGCCCTCCAGAAGCGGCAGTTCGCCATTCGCAGGCGTGACATAGGCCCGGCCGAACTCTGCGGTCTGATGACCGCGCTCGACCTTTCCGCCCAGCATCTGCATCATCACCTGCTGGCCATAACAGATCCCGAGAATGGGCACGCCCATGTCGAACACCGACGCGGGGGGATGAGGTGCCCCCTCATCAAACACGGATGCCGGCCCGCCTGAAAAGATGACGGCCTTCGGCGCGTAGTCAGCCAGAAAGGCGGACGTAACGTTCTGGAACGGATGGATTTCGCAATAGACATTCAGTTCGCGCAAACGGCGCGCGATCAACTGGGTCACCTGCGATCCGAAATCGATGATGAGAATGCGGTCTGTCATGGGCTGCTTCTAGCGGCTCGTGTTTCGAAAATGAACAAAAAAATGCGGGTTTTGACAGGAACTCGCCTCTGCAAAAGGCTTGACCGGCACCTGTTGCGTCCGGGCGCCGGTTTGATCAACAGGAAACTCGCTGGCGTCCCTTTCTAAAGCGGCGGCGGTGCCTCACGATGTCCCCCTTGAAACAGCGGCTAGGCTCCCGATTCGACCGGACAGACTCGGGATTGGGCGACAAGGACACTTTTCCATGACATCTGACGCCAGAAAGGCGCTGGAGCGCGCACTCGAGATGGACCGGTCGGGCAAGAACGAGCAGGCCCTGTCCGCCTATCTTGATGCGCTGGAACAATCGCCGGAAGACCTCGACATCGCCTATCGCACGGCGACAGCCCTGTTGCGCGCAGGTTTTCTGGATGAGGCCATTTCCCAATTGAGGCGCATCGTTTTCATCGATCCCCAGTGTCATGCCGCCCGGGCCAATCTGGGCAACTGCCACCTTCTTCAAAACGATCTGGACGCTGCCGCCACCTGTTTTCACGAGGTTCTGGCGGCAAGCCCCGGCAACAAGAACGCCCTTTACGGGTTGGCAAGCGTGCATCTTCAGAGGGGCGATCACAAAAACGCCGTCGCACCGGCCAGAAAACTTGTGGAACTCCTCCCGGACAATGCCCCCGCCTTGACGCTTTATGCGCAAAGCACGGCAAACGATCCCCAAGTCGCCGCCTCGATTGCCGCCTTCCGCAAGGCCCTGCAACTGGACAACACCTATGTCCCGGCCCTGATCGGCCTTGCCGAGGTGCTCACGCGCCGCAGACGCCATGATGAAGCACTCGAACTCGCCGAACAGGCCGTGCAGATCCGGCCGGAGGACCCGGCTGCCCTGATTGTCCGCGGCGAAGCCTTTCAGGCCTGCGGCCGGCTGCAGGAGGCGCGCGGAGACTTCCTGACGGTCCTGGATCTGGATCCGGCCAATATCGGCATGAAGGTTCGCATCAGCGCCATCAGCCGGAAACTCGGTGACCTCGGGATTGCCCTCGCCTTTGCGCATGATGCCTACGAGAAAGATCCGGGCCACAAGGGCGCCGGAAACGCCTTGGGATCGGCTCTGGCCGCGCTATCGCGCCCCAAGGACGCCCAGAGTGTATTGACCAGCGTAGCGCGCGCCGCCCCCCTGCCCGCAAATCTTAAGGAACAAATCAAGACACTGATCGAAAACATGTCGGCCGAAGTCGAGGCCGAGCTTGCAAGACACGACGCGGACACACCCGGCACCGCTCAGCCTGCCTGAACATCTTGCAAGACCTGGACCTGGACCTGGACCTGGACCTG
>NZ_SMMF01000472.1:0-1209 GCF_009711355.1 Roseibium sp. RKSG952
GGACCGGGTTTTACGGCGCAGCTTGATAAATCGAACTTCTCGGCACCTCGAAGGGCGGCAACAAATCTCTCAGCGCGCTTCCCAGAAGCCACCTCGTTTTCGATTTGGAAAGTGGACTTTGTTTCCTTGGTGTATAGGAAATTTACTGCCCTGGTGAGGGTGTCGGGATCACAGTCAGATACGAGCTCTCTTGCTTCGCTGTTCAGTGCCTCAGCTTGAAAGTTTTTAATTTGTTCCGTTCGCCGAACTGTCGGACAAAAGTTTCGTGTGCCTAGGAGGTTGTCTACTACCTTGTGGCGCCTGGATTGATGTCCATCGGTAGCTGTAATGTGAATTTTCGTGAGCGTCCGGCGAACCCGACCGAAGCGCAAGGGGGGTGGGTAATTACTTATTAATAATTTATTTTATGTCAAAAAATTTGACAGCCTTTCGCAGGCCAAAAATTCTTCTTCGTTTACTTGGTGTGCCCGTCGTGCCAGTTTGAAATTTGCGACATGAACGCCAGGACCTCTTTGCCCCAAGGGCAAACGGTGCGCAACAAATACAAGATCGCATCAAGCAGTTGCCGGAGTGTCCAATTTATGTCGAATGAACACTAAGGTCGAAATTCCTGCGCGGGCAGGGGGCCGGAAGGCTTGCCTGTTCGTCTATTTGGCAAGCCTTACCATTGATTTTACCTGACTTTTTCGCAAGTAAAAGTGCTGCCTTCTCTGGATACACCGTTTACATCGGTGAAGGCGAAATCAATACCGCCGCCTTCTGTGAAGGTGAATCTTGGAGTTGAGAAAAGATCTTCACCAACTTTAAAGGTCAGGTTGCCGTTAAAATTTGTAGGCTTGATTGCAACCTCAAGAATTTTTTTGTCAGTGTCCCTGTTTAATTCGGTTTCAAGGGCTTCATAAACTGTGACCTTTTGTTCGCCTGAGCGGTCGATGAAGTATCCTGTCTCATTGTTTTCCGGAGGGCAATAGAACGTATTGCCGGGGGCTGCAACAGCGGGAGTTGCGAGTGCCGCGAACGCAACAAGTACGGAAGAAAGGTACTTCATACAATTTGTTCCTTTTGAGGTAACACGTCGTCTGAATGGACCATTGATGGATTTTCGGTAATTTATCAATGTCATTGGTATAATTCTGAATGTTTCCCCAGAAAACATAACCAAAAGGTTCAATTCCACTCTGTATACTCCGAGTCCTCGAAAATCCGACT
>NZ_SMMF01000540.1:0-1686 GCF_009711355.1 Roseibium sp. RKSG952
AGGAAGGGGTTTGCCGCGCTTCTGGATCATTCGTTGAGAGGAACGCCCGCTTCGAGAAACAGCCCCATGTCCTTCGGGAGTCCTCGAGAAGCGTAAAACTTGCCGCCGACCTCGTAGGCGAGGAACGGCGTGCCATCGATTTCAAGGGCGCGGGCGAAGTCCATATTCGCCTGCATATAGCGGCGCGCCGCATCGAAGCGTTCATCCTCGACCTCGGGCTTCAGAATCTCGCTCCGACCGCCATTGGAGTTCAGCCAGACGCGACCTGGGCTAGGGGAAGCCAGAATGTCCATCATTTTGTCATGGCTCCCGTCAAGAACGCCGACGCCGACGATGCGCACCTTGATCTTTCGAGCGCGAACAAGATCCTTCATGTAGTCCCAGGCCGCGTGACAGTAGGGACAATTCGGGTCGGCGAATTTCCATACCGTGAGAGGAGCGGAGTTCGAGCCGACATCGAAATAGGCCGTCTTTTCGGCGGCCGCCATGAATTCGTCGCGATCGACCGTATCCCGCCACAGCTCCGACGGAGAGCCTTTCTCGCCGTCGATCGATGCCGAAGCTTCCGGAATGAGAAGATCACCAGAGCCGGTCACGGAGGAATCATTCACGACAGCCTGATGAACCTCGGAGGGCGGAGAATCCTCGGCGGCTGCCTGCTCGCCCGAGGGTGAGGGAGAAGCCGCCTCGACGGACGCGGCGAAACGTGCGCGCAATTCACCGACCTGCACGCCGGTCACGTTTATGCCCTGAAGGTTAAGGACCGTCCCGGCGAGAACGTGCTTGCGGTCCGGGGCTTCGTAGAAAGCCTGAAGACGACCGGTCGACGCCTTGCCGAGATAGCCGCGTAAACCGCCGTCGATCCCGAGATCCGTGAACTCAACACCCTTGGCGCGCATGAAATCCAGCGCGGGAGAAACGTCTGCGGACGGGGTATCATACTGATAGTCCGGCGGCATGAACATTTCACCGATGCCGGATGCCTTTTCGGGATCGATTCCATCACCAAGTCCGGAGCGAACGGCAGCGCCCTCGAAGCGCCGTTGCATTGCGTCGACCTGGCGCGAAGTCACATTGTCGGACCCAAGAAAGAGGACACCCGCGAGGACATGATCGCCGTCAGGGAAAACGTAGAAGGTCTGCATGCTTCCGCTGGCGCTCTCGCCGAAATATCCCTTCACGCCGCCGTCATTACCGAGATAAGTGAGCTTGACCTGCCTGCTGCGAAGAAAGGAAAGAATCGGAGCCTCTGCTGCATCGCGGGCCGCAAGCAGGTTCTTTCCCGTTTCCTGCGAAAGGGAGGGGGTCGCAAGGATCGAAACTGCCAACGCGGCCAGAATTGCTATGGGCTTAATCATACTGCTCTCCGAGTGTCCATTCTATGGATATCGAATCCTTTTGGAATCGTCAACGAAATTGCCGTCAGCGACGCGAATCCTTACGACGGCTTCCTTTCGAGTTGCCGCCGTCATCCGGCCAGACCGAATTCTTGCAGTTCGGATAAGCATCGCAGGAAAGGAACCTCTGCCCCTTCTTATCCCCCTTTTGAACCATGCGAGTGACCATCTTTCCCTTGTTGCAAGACGCGCAGGTTTCCCCGTGGCCCGGAAGCGGGTCGACCTTCTGTTTCGGCCACTCCAAATGATTGCAGGAGGCCGGGTCGTCCTTCTTGTAGGCGTTGCAGGA
>NZ_SMMF01000773.1:0-8547 GCF_009711355.1 Roseibium sp. RKSG952
CGACATGCGCAGCCCGATAGAAATGCGACAGTCAGAGTTTTCCTCTTGTTGAGGCGGCCAGCGCCCGATCCGACCGGCTGGGCCGGGTTGCAAGGGAGGTGAGGGTGCGGATGATAGGATCCTAGTGACAACGTCCGGACGAACCAGACATTCAACGTGAATGTCGAATGCCTGGTTTTGGTGTGAAGAGCGGGTTACCCGTGCTTCGAAGTGTCCCAACAATGTGCGTGCATAATCGGAGGGATGGCCGTTGTCTTGCCGCTCAGTTTCTGGACCGATCCTGCTGACAACTCAAGGACCATCCATGCTTCGGCGACTGTCAAGAGATCCGGATATGGCGTCTCCTTATCAGTTGGTGCAAACTCGTATCGTGGATAGAAGGTTGGCACACCCAACACGAACACGGCATCCGCTCCGATGGATCTGAGATGTTCGATGCTGGTTTCCATCAGCTCCTTCCCAACGCCCCGGCCTTGATACTCCGGTGATACGCCGCAAGGTGCCAACAGGTAGCATTTGGTCTCTGGGTGATCACGAAAGACAAATGGTGTGAACATGACGTTGCCCGCGATCTTCCCGTCTCGCTTGGCGCTGATCGAGATTGTGTCGGCTTGATCGAGGAAATCTCTTGCGAGCTGAGCGATGTCATCACCTTCGGCTTTGCCGAAAGCTAAACGATGAACTTCCACGATGGAGCTAATTTCTGCCTGGTTCATGGTTCTTTCCTATCTTTGGTTCATTTGGGCGCACACGGAATTGATCCCTCTCGCGGACACGCGGTAGGGGCGGCCATTCTTTGACTGGATTAGGCGTCGTTTAAGAAGGCGCTGGAAAACGCTGAGAGTGCAGTCGGCCAACACATGACCATCACGGGTGTAACAAGTGACGTCATTGATTTTGCCGTTTTCCAGGCGGTCATGATGAATGGACCCGCCAAGGGCGAGTTCATGCAAAACACGCTGTTCGTGCTTTGAGATGTTCATTGGGAAGTCTTGATTTTATGAAAGCACAGAAACAGGACACTCAGCCTTGCGCGTGAGCGTGCCTATCAATGTTGGAGTTCCTGAATTTGCTTCGCCAGGAACGGGCGTTAGGCCCGGGACTCTTTCATAAAATCTCCATTGAGCGAGGCGCATCGCCTCCATCATCACGCGCATTTAGGATGTAAATTTGCGACCGTCAATACGTGCGAATAGTATGATACCTGTGTGTTTGCGCAAAACAGCCTGAACCGCCCCGGGTTTACCGGAGAGTAAAACTCTCACAGAATACCCGTTATGGACCAGAAGACAGGTCCTCCGAGATATACGGCCGAGTTTCGCGAACGTGGCGTTCGGGCAAGTGGCACAAGAGTATGGTGCCGTAGTTCATGCAGTCGAGTTTGATTTATCGGATGCGCAGAACGCGCTCGCTCCGGCATTGGATTTTTGCGGTGAATCTGTTTGGTTTTTGTAAAGTGATGGCGGCGGGTATAGACATAGCCGCCGCCATTTTTATTTCATAACGTCAGAACGCGGCTTCGACGCCGCCCATTTCCACGTAGACGCTCTTGAGCTGGCTGTAATGCTCGATCGCGGCGTGGCCGTTTTCGCGGCCGATGCCCGACTTCTTGTAGCCGCCGAACGGCATTTCGATCGGGGTCAGGTTGTAGGTGTTGATCCAGCAGGTGCCCGCCTCAAGACGGTCAATCACCCGGTGGGCGCGCTGGATGTCCTTTGTGAAGACACCGGCGGCCAGACCGAAATCCGTGCCGTTGGCGCGGGCAAGCACATCGTCTTCATCGTCGAAATCAAGCACACACATGACCGGGCCGAAGATTTCTTCCCGTGCGATCCGCATGTCGTCCCTGACGTCGGCAAAGACGGTCGGCTGAACGAACGTGCCGTCCGGCAGGCTGTCGACGGAGGCCATACCACCACCACAGACAAGCGTGGCGCCTTCCTGTTGGCCCAGCTCCATATAGGACAGGACCTTGTCGAGCTGCGGTCTGGAGACGAGCGGGCCGATATTGACGGCTTCGTCAAGCGGATCGCCAAGGACAGCATTTGCAGTGCGTTCCTTGAGACGTTTCAGGAAGGCGTCCTTGATCTTCTTGTGAACGAACACGCGGGTTCCGTTCGAGCAGATCTGGCCGGACGAATAGAAATTGGCGTTGATCGCCGCCGAGACGGCGTTTTCGATATCCGCATCCTCGAACACGATCAGCGGGGACTTGCCGCCAAGCTCGAGGGTCACCTTCTTCAGGTGCTCGCCTGCAAGGCTTGCGACCCTGGAACCGGTCGGAACGGAGCCGGTGAGCGATACCTTGGCGGCCTTCGGATGGGAAATCAGCCTGGCCCCCGTGTCGCCAAAGCCCTGAACCACGTTGAAGACACCTGCGGGCAGTCCGGCCTCGGTCAGGGCTTCGGCAAGCTTCAGCGCGCTCAAGGGTGTGACTTCGGACGGCTTGAATACCATGGCATTGCCGCAAGCCAAGGCGGGTGCGGCCTTCCAGCACGCAATCTGGATCGGATAGTTCCAGGCGCCGATGCCGACACAGACGCCAAGCGGCTCGCGCTTGGTGAAGGCGAAGGAACCGCCTAAGTCGATGTGTTCGCCGGTCAGCGTGCCTGCGAGATTGCCGAAATACTCCAGGCAGTCGGCGCCGGAAGCAGCATCTGCGACCAGTGTTTCCTGCAAGGGCTTGCCGGTGTCCAGCGTTTCCAGAACCGACAGTTCACGGTTCTTGTTCCGCAGGAGATCGGCGGCCTTGCGCAGGACCCGGCCGCGCTCGGCGGCAGGGGTTGCGGCCCAGACCTTCTGGCCTGCTTCGGCAGCAGCCATGGCGGCTTCGATGGTTGTGTCAGTGGCGGCGGTCAGCTTTGCAATGGTCTCGCCGGTCGCCGGATAGATCGACACCAGCTCTGCGCCGCCGGTGCTGTCTTCATAAGCGCCGTTGATGTAATGCGATGCGGTCGGTTGTGCGCGCATTTGTAAATGGTCCTGTCTGTAAACTGTTCTTGCGGTCAGCGTTGCTGGTTGACCCAGTCCGGATGGATCCAGGGTTCAGCATTGGAGGCCGGCAGCGGGTCCTTGCCGAGAATATGGTCGGAGGCCTTTTCGCCGACCATGATCGAGGGGGCGTTCAGGTTGCCGTTGGTGATTTGCGGGAAAATCGAGCTGTCCGCAACACGCAATCCGTCAACGCCGATGACGCGGCATTCCGGATCGACCACGGCCATCGGGTCGTCGGATGCCCCCATCCGGCAGGTGCCGCTCGGGTGATAGGCGCTTTCCACATGCTCGCGGATGAAGCCGTTCAGCTCGTCATCGCTTTGGACATGGCTGCCCGGCTGGATTTCCTTGCCGCGATAAGGGGCAAACGCCTCCTGGCCGAAAATCTCGCGGGTGAGACGGATCGCGGTGCGGAAATCCGCCCAGTCTTCCTCGTGGGACATGTAGTTGAACAGGATCGACGGCTTTGCGCGCGGATCTCCGGAGGTCAGCTTGACATGACCGCGTGACCTGGAGCGCATCGGCCCGACATGGGCCTGGAAACCGTGGCCTTCGGCTGCCGCCTTGCCGTCATAGCGCACGGCGAAGGGCAGGAAGTGATACTGGATGTCCGGATACTTGACGCCCGCCCTGGAGCGGATGAAGGCGCAGCTTTCGAACTGGTTCGACGCACCGTGGCCGGTCTTGAAGAACAGCCATTGCGCCCCGATCAGCGCCTTGGAGATCGGGTTCCAGTGCTTGTAGAGCGTGATCGGCTGGGTGCAGGCCTGCTGGATGTAGAGTTCCAGATGGTCCTGCAGGTTTTCACCGACGCCCGGACGGTCGGCGACCACGCTGATGCCGTGTTCGGCCAGATGGCTCGCGGCCCCGATGCCGGACTGCATCAGGATTTTCGGCGAGTTGATCGAGGACGCTGCGAGAATGACCTCGCGGGCAGCCGATGCGGTCTTGCGCTCGCCGCCGGTCTCATATTCGACGCCGGTGGCGCGCTGCCCGTCAAAGGTGACCCGGTGGACCAGCGCACCCTTGACCAGCTCGATGTTCTTGCGCTTCAGCGCCGGTTTCAGATAGGCGTTGGCGGTAGACCAGCGGCGGCCCTTGTGGACCGTCATTTCCATGTCCGCAAAACCTTCCTGACGCTGGCCGTTATAGTCCTGCGTCACGCCGTATCCGGCCTGTTCGCCCGCGTCCTTGAAGGCGTGGAACAGCGGGTTCCACTTGGTGCCGCGCCGGACATGCAGCGGGCCGGATGTGCCGCGCCAGCCCTGTTCGCCGCCATGACTGGTTTCCAGACGCTGGTAGTAGGGCAGCACATGCCGGTAGCCCCAGCCGCTTGCCCCCATGTCTTCCCAGGTGTCGAAATCGCAGGCGTGGCCGCGCACATAGACCATGCCGTTGATCGAGGACGAGCCTCCGATCACCTTTCCGCGCGGGGTGGCCAGACGGCGTCCGCCCAGATGCGGCTCCGGCTCGCTTTCATACCCCCAGTCATAGCGGGACATGTTCATCGGATAGGACAGGGCGGCGGGCATCTGGATGAAGGGGCCGGCATCCGTGCCGCCGAACTCCAGCAGGAGCACGCGATTATCAGGGTTTTCCGACAGCCGGTAGGCCATCGCGCAACCGGCTGAACCGGCGCCGACGATAATGAAATCGAACTGGGCTGACATTTCGTTTGTTCGTCCTTGAAAGGCGGCTGGTTACGCCGCGCCAGTCTGATGCTGGCAAATCTGGGTTTCGACATAATCCTCGACCAGACGGATCGCGGTTTCGCGGTCGGTCGGGCTGTTTCTGAGCGCCTGCCGGATCCACACGCCGTCGATCATCGAGGCGGTGCCTTCCGCTATGCGTTGCGCTTCCGCGCGGCTCATGAAGCTGCGCAGGTCGTGGGTCAGGTTCGACACGAGGCGCGCGCTGTAGATCTGCAACAGACGGCGGTTGCTGCTCGTGGTCAGCGACTGCACATAAAACGCGAGCCAGGCGGCGATGGCTGCCGGCTGAAACTGCTCGGTCGAGAAATTGCCCTCGATGATCGCCGAAATCCGGGCGCGCGGTGTTGTGGCTCGTGCCACCCGGCTGCGGATGGCGGTCCGCAACTCGCGCAGCAAATGGCGCATGGTTTCGGCAAGCAACTGGTCCTTGGACCCGAAATAATGGTGTGCCAGACCGCCGGAGACACCGGCGCGCTTGGCAATTTGTGAGACTGTCACGTCGCAATAGCCGCGCTCGTGGATCGCTTCCACCGTCGCGGAAATCAGGCTGCGCCGCCGCTCCGCCTCCATTCCGATCTTTGGCATGTCACTCTCCTAGCTGGCCTTCGTTTTATTTTTAATTGATCAGTCAATCAATAAAAACTTGCAAAAAGGAAAAGCTGATGGTTCGATATGGAAAAGATTGGGAAACAATCCGGCGCCGCGCATTAGCCGATGGGCGCCGTTGTATCGTTCGCAGAGGGTGATACTGATAGTCGCAGATATTCATGACGAGGAGGGACAGTTACATGAAACTTGCTGCAAGACTTTTGGGCGGCGTGGCGCTCAGTCTGACAATGGCGGGAACGGCAGTGGCCGCAGACCCGGAAAGCTGCAAGACGGTGCGCTTCTCCGATGTCGGCTGGACGGACATCACGGCGACCACGGCAGCTGCTTCCGTGGTTCTGGAAGCGCTCGGATACGAGCCGGAAACCAAGATCCTGTCGGTTCCCGTGACCTATGCCTCGATGAAAAACGGCGACATCGACGTCTTTCTCGGCAACTGGATGCCGACCATGGAAGCCGACATCGCACCATATCGCGAGGACGGCTCGGTCCAGACCGTGCGTGCAAATCTGGAAGGCGCGAAATACACGCTCGCCGTCCCGCAATACACCTATGACAAGGGCCTGAAGACCTTTGCCGATATCGCCAAGTTCCGCGCCGATCTCGACGACAAGATCTACGGCATCGAGGCCGGCAATGACGGCAACCGGCTGATCATCGACATGATCGACCAGAATGTTTTCGGTCTCGGCGGCTTTGAAGTGGTCGAATCTTCCGAGCAGGGCATGCTGGCGCAAGTGGCGCGGGCCGAAAGGCGCGATCAGGACATCGTCTTCCTCGGTTGGGCGCCCCACCCGATGAACGCCAATTTCGATATCGAATATCTGGCAGGCGGTGACGACTATTTCGGCCCGGATTACGGCGGGGCGACGGTCTACACCAATGTGCGTGCCGGTTATCTGGAAGAGTGCCCGAATGTCGGCAAGTTCCTGAAAAACCTCTATTTCACCTTGCCGATGGAAAACGAGATCATGGGGGCGATCCTGAATGACAAGGAGAAGCCTGACGAGGCGGCCACCGCCTGGCTCAAGGTCCATCCGGCGACATTCGAGGGTTGGCTGGCCGAAGTCACCACCTTTGACGGACAGGAAGAGGGGATTCCGGCGGTCAAGAGTGCGCTCGGCCTTTAAGCAAGCCTGAAACGTGAAAGCGCTGGGGCCATGTCCCCGGCGCTTTTTCATTGGCTCAGATAAAAACAAGAACGGAGGCTGGCGTGAACTGGCTCACCGAACACAAAATTCCCTTTGGAGCGCGGGTGGAAGCCGCGTTCGATTGGCTCGATGCAAATGCCTATTGGGTTTTCGATGCCATATCCGGGTTCATTGAAGCGCTGATCGACTGGATTCTCTGGGTCTTGCAGTCGCCGCCGCCGCTTGTTGCGGTCGCGATCGTCACAATCGCCGCATACGCTATTCACCGGAAAATCGGCTTTACCATTTTCGTGGCCATCGCTTTGCTGCTGATCATCAACCAGGGCTATTGGGACGAGACGACGGAAACGCTCGCCCTTGTGATCGCCGCCACAACCGTCTGCATGGCCGTAGGGGTGCCCGTCGGCGTCTACGGGGCACACCATCCCCGTTTCTTCGAGGCCTTGCGTCCGGTGCTCGACATGATGCAGACGATCCCGACCTTTGTGTATCTCATCCCGGCCTTGATCCTGTTCGGTCTCGGGATGGTGCCGGGCCTGATTGCAACAGTCATTTTCGCGATACCTGCGCCGATCCGTTTGACCCAGCTCGGGGTGATGTCGGCCCCAACGCCCCTGATCGAGGCGGGAAAAGCCTTCGGCGCCACGGATCGTCAGCTGCTTTGGAAGGTCGAGTTGCCCTACGCGCTGCCGCAAATCATGGCGGGCCTGACACAGACGATCATGCTGTCCCTGTCGATGGTGGTGATTGCCGGTCTGGTCGCGGCTGGCGGCCTCGGGGAAGTGATCGTCCGCGCACTGAACCGTGCGGATATCGCGATGGGCTTCGAGGCAGCTCTTTGTATCGTGCTGATCGCAATCGTTCTGGACCGGTTCTTCCGGACCGATGCGCTTGAAGGAGGCAAACGATGAGTGCTCCAGTCGTTTCATTCAAGGACGTCGACATTGTTTTCGGCGACAAGCCCCAGACCGCGCTGCCGCTGATCGATGCGGGCAGGACCCGCGCCGACATCCAGAAGGAAACCGGTCAGGTGCTTGGTGTGGCCGGTGCCACCTTCGACATCAACGAGGGCGAGGTGGTCGTGCTGATGGGCCTGTCGGGCTCCGGCAAGTCGACGCTCCTGCGCGCCGTCAACGGCCTCAATCCGGTCATCCGGGGCGCGGTTCATGTGCGCGACGGCGAGGCCTGGGTCAATCCGGCGGCCTGTGGCGACGAGGCCCTGCGCCACCTCCGCCGCCGCCGGATTGCCATGGTGTTCCAGCAATTCGGTCTGTTGCCCTGGCGCACGGTTGCCGAAAATGTCGGCTTCGGTCTGGAGCTTGCCGGTGTCAGCGCCAGGGAACGCGAGCAGCGCGTGAAGACCCAGCTCAAGCTGGTCGGCCTTGAGGGCTGGGGGGACAAGCAGGTGCATGAGCTGTCGGGCGGCATGCAGCAGCGCGTCGGGCTGGCGCGCGCCTTTGCAACCGACGCACCGATCCTCTTGATGGACGAGCCGTTCTCCGCGCTCGATCCGCTGATCCGCGACCGGCTTCAGGACGAGCTTCTGGACCTGCAAAAGGAGCTCAACCGGACGATCATCTTCGTCAGCCACGATCTTGACGAAGCCGCGAAGATCGGCTCGCGCATCGCCATCATGGAAGGCGGCCGGGTGATCCAGCTCGGCACGCCGCAAGAGATCGTCAAGTCGCCTGCCGACGGCTATGTGGCGGCCTTTGTCGGTCACATGAACCCGTTGAACGTCCTGCGCGCCCGCGACATCATGGTGCCTCCGGGCAGCATTCCGGGCTCCTTCGCCGAAGCCATGTCCTGCCCGCCCGAAGCGTCGGTACGCGATGTCGCCGAACTCAAGAAGACCACCGGGCAACCGGTTGCCGTGGTTCACAACGGTGCGGTGGTCGGTGTGATTGGCGAGGTCCAGCTGTTGAACTGCATGACGTAAGCTACAAGGCCGCGCCGCTCGCGCGGCCTTGCCCTTTCTGATGGGCAAGCAGCCGGAAGTGTGCGTTGTGTTTGTGTGACGGACCGGAGGACAGCCCGCGCGCCAAAAAAACTCATTCAAAGAAATCCAACACCATCCTTTATGC
>NZ_SMMF01000010.1:0-205 GCF_009711355.1 Roseibium sp. RKSG952
ACGCGTGAACTTTTGAATCAGGCTCTTAGCCATCGCTGAAACGCAAACCAGCTGTCTGATGAATAATCCGGGTTAAGCGCCTTGGACAGCTGCGACCGGCCGATCTTGCGGCCTTCCTTACGTTCGATTTCATGAGCCAGGCGCGCCAGGGCTCAGTTCTTTCGGTCCGCTGGCGGGGCCTCAAACAGCGGCGTTGCCACCCGAA
>NZ_SMMF01000498.1:0-1384 GCF_009711355.1 Roseibium sp. RKSG952
CGCCGTTGTTCAAGCCGTCTACGAAGCTCCAAGGGACGAGCGGGAAACGCTGATGTGTCAGATCATGCGGGATGTGATTTCCCATGATCGGTTGACGCTTGAGCGTGTCGGGATTGATGATAATTTCTTTGATATTGGCGGGCATTCGATCTTCGCAGCACAGTTTGCAATGCGTCTGGAAAAGGCGCTTGGACTGCATGTTCCGGTACGACTCGTGTTTGAAAGCCCGACAGTGCGCGAGATGGCTGAGCGGCTGCAGGAGGACCTTGGAGAGGCTTTGCCGCCAGTGACGTATGTGGATCGCTCGTCACCGATACCTGCTTCGTTTGAGCAGGAGCGGATGTGGGGCCAACAGTCTGCATGAAGGGCGGCCGGTTTACAACGAAGGCTTGCCTTTGGTTCTTCGGGGCAAAGCAGACACCCCAGCGCTGCTGGTTGCAGTGCAGGGCATTCTAGACCGGTATGAAGTGCTGCGCACACGGCTTGTGAGTGAAGACGGCCGTCTTTACCAGCAGATTGATCCGGTCGGGATTTTGAAGGTGCATTACGAGGACTGGTCAGCGCGTGGGGAGGCGTTTGCCTCCATTGAGCGGCAGGCGATTGACCGTTGCGCGGAGGTGATTGCAGCGCCTTATGATTTAGGCATGGATCATCCATGCCGGTCTCTGGTTCTGAAGTTGTCTGAAGAGCTGCATGTGTGGTGTTTTGCTGTTCACCACAGTGTGGGAGACAATTGGTCTCTCAGCCATGTGATGCCTTCGGACTTTTTTGCCCTTTACGAGGCTGCGCGTGATGGCCGGAGTGCTGATCTTCCGGAAATTTCACTGCATTATGCCGATTATGCTGCCTGGCAACGCTCTGAGGCGATGGCGGGTATCCTTGAGCAGGAGCTCGATTGGTGGAAGCGTCACCTCAATGGAGCGCCGGAAGTCCTGGAGCTGCCGTTTGATCATGCGCGCCCGGCAGAACGGAAGCATGAAGGGCGCCGGACGGAAACGGCCGGGTTCACGAGCGAGCAGTGGCGGGCGATTGAGGCCTACGCAGTTGCACGGGGGGGGACGCCATTCATGGTGTTTGTTGCCGCGCTCTCGGGCCTGTTGTCGCGTGTGACGCCTTCTGGTGACATCGTCCTGGGGACGCCGCATGTGATGAAGCCAGATGCGGCGCTTTGGGATGAATTCGGGTATTTCGGGAATACGTTGTCGCTCCGTACGCAGGTGGATCATGAAGAAACCTTCAATGACTTGTTTGACCGGGCAAAGGGCACGGTCAACGATGCGTTTGCACATCAGTATGTTCCGTTCGAAGAGATTGTAGCTGCCTTGGGCCTGCGCCCGGTCAACGAGACACCCGTGTTTCAGGTCCTGCTGGTCATGCATGCGTT
>NZ_SMMF01000214.1:0-378 GCF_009711355.1 Roseibium sp. RKSG952
AAGGAAGGGGCTTGCCGCGCTTCTGGATCACCGTCCGTTCATCGATCAGCTCGAGGAACTACTGGCCAGGGCCGTCGGTCGGCAGGTCAGGCGGTCTGGAAATTATGGTCTAGATTGGCAGGAGCCGATAGCACCGGGGTACATCGAGGCACCCTCCGTTGCTGCATAAAGACCGATAATTACAATGGTGAAAGGCCAGCTGACTGATCGTTTTCCGTCAACGGCGTTATGAGGTTGTACTCATTTTCAGAAGCCGACGAATGGATAAGATCCATATCACCTAGCCCAGAAACATCATCAAACCAACGAAATATTCCGTCGCTGGTAATTCCAAGGACATATTGTTGATTTTAACGTCTTCCCCGCCCTGAAGGACGG
>NZ_SMMF01000852.1:0-17860 GCF_009711355.1 Roseibium sp. RKSG952
TGCATGGCAGGAGGTCGAAAGCGGCAGCGTCATTCGCATCGAGCGCGGCCGCGTGCGGGAGGTCCGCGTGTTCAGGCCAGAGGCGGTGCCGTTGGCCGTGGCGCAGTGATCTTCTCGCCGGTACCTGCGAGCCTGTCCCTCGTCCCGCTATCGACAAATGCGCGCAGGCGCCGGGTCAGGTCGAAGCGGTCCGTGTGATCGCGTCCGTAGGTGAGGTTGAAACGGTAGAACGCAGCGTCCTGCTGGGGCATCAGCAGGTGCTGAAGCATGGTTTCCAGTTTGTCCAACCCTTTGGCCAACTGCGCTTCCTTGCTGCTCGCCCCCGCATAATCGTCCCAAAGCGCCAGAAACGCCCGGGCCAATTCAGGTGGCAACGCTTCGCACAGCGTCTGAAATCCGTTGCGTTCCATCGCTGTCCGGTTGCTTTCAGGATCCTGAAGCGGAGCAGGCGTGTCTCCGCACTCCGCTTCGCCAAGATCATGGAGGATGCAGATCTTGAGAAGTTTCAGGAGATCCACGTCGTGAAGCTCCTCTTCGAACAACAGAACGAGAAGACAAAGCCGCCAGCTGTGTTCGGCGGTGCTCTCGGCGCGGCCCGACCGGGTCGTGCCGGACCTTATTGTGTCTTTCAAGCGTTCAGAAGACTGAAGGAACGCGAGTTTCCGCGGCAAGTGATCGTCGGGATCAATCACCGGATTGGGATAGGTGTCTTGGGTCATGCGGGCAATATGGGGCAGGAAACAGCCACTGAACAGGGCTTGCATAATTTATGCAAACGGGACGCATGCCCGTCAGATGCTCCTGACCAGCCGGGCAAAACCGCCCTGCGACAGGGGCAGACGCGAGATCCGGATGCGGCTTGCCGGGATCGTGACTTCGGCAAATTCGGCCCGTCGAGTTTCGTATGTAATGTCGGGTCCGAAGGGGTCATACCAGCCGAGTTCCCCGAGGCGGTCTTCGATTGCCCGGATTTCGTCCGTTGCAAAGCGCCAGAGCGGCTGGTTCATCAAAGCCGCGCCAGCATTCTTCCATTCAACAGATCGGGGACGGGACAGGGCCAGAAGCCGATGGGTCAAGTCACATACAAGGTGAACCGGCGTCGAGGCCTGTGACACCAGTTCGAGCAGGGCCTGGTCTGCGGCCGTTTCCGGCTGGGCGCGCAGCAGTCTCAAGACACGCAGCCGGTCTTGACCCGATGGAACCGCCTTGCCGCTTTCCCAGCGCGAGATTCTGGACTGGGAAACACCAAGCTCGCGTGCAAGTGCATCCTGCTTGATGCGGTTGAGCATGCGCCAGCGGCGCAGGCAGGCCCCAAGAGCTGTGTCGGTGAAGGGCATTTGACGCTGCATGAGGTGTCCTATCCGTCTTGGACCGGCTGCAGGCTCTCCTGCCCGTTCTCGGACGCATTCCTGTAGGCCCGGCTGGAGACAGAGATGGCATTGCCGGCCGGGTCTTTGGCGTTTGCGAACGCATATCCGGGATAGGGATGGATCGGGCCGAAAACGAGGCCGCGGCGAGCGCTCTGCCTGCAGAAGGCTTCCACGTCGTGCACGCTGAAGACGAGCTTGACCAGCGACTGGCCAGCCTTGCGGCCCTTTGCAAGCGGATGAAGCTGAAGGGTGAAGCCGTTGTCATCGGCAGGGACCAGTTCCACCAGCCGATCATTATCCTCGCGCACAACCTTGTGCCGAAAGTGCTCTTGATAGAAGTCCGCAACCGCGTCCACATCGCGCACATAAAGGGTAATGCGGTTCAAGCAAGCCATGGGTTGCGGTCTCCGGTTGTGCCGTCAGGATAGCGATGCGGCCGCCCGGCGGTCAATCGGGCACGTTGTTGAGGGGTTGCGAAAAGTGCCCCGGCAAGAGCAGCGTGGCACGCATTTAAACGCGTGCGCCCCATCGAAACGAGACTTCCGGCGAGATATCATTCGGCCAAATGCCTTCACTGCCCAAGGGGATGGCGGTCTTGCGAAGGGATGAACCTTTTACCTGACCTGCAGCACTCAACTTCGTATCGACGTTTTCATCGGCAGGAAAAACATGAGCTTTCTGAAACTGCATGCGCAGTTGGACACAAAAACCAAAGCAGCCTTCCTGAAATGGCTGAAGCAGCGGGGAAAAATCAATCTGTATCAGGCGGTTTTGGGCGGCCAATCGCTCGACAAGGTTTTTGAAACCCACTTGCAGCTGACGTCGCCAAAGTGTGATGGATTTGACCGGAACGATCTCAAGGAAATCAACAAGGCGAGCTTTCTGGCCAGAAACGACATCTTGCTGACCAGCCCGGAAAAATTAAACAAGATTTCGTCCAGGGAGCTGGTTCAAAACGTCTTTCTGTTGAGTGTGCTCAAGGATGTTTTGAAGAAAGCCGTTGCAGAGCTGGGATCCTTGTTTGCCGAGTTTCAAAAAAGCACTGCCTACAGGGATCTTGTGTCAAAGAACATCAGTGGCGCGAAGTTGACGGCAGAACTCAAACTGCCGAAAAAGTCGGTAAAAGAGGTTGTCGAAACAGCCGCTGCCATTGCCGTCGGGGACAAGAGCGGAGGCAGGAAATCCGCTCAAGCCCTGATTAGGAAGCATGGTGAAAACGTCCCGAAGGAACTCGGAAACGTAGAGAAGATGGTGGCTGAGATTGAGAAGAAACTTAAGGCCAACAACGCTTTGAAGGTTCCAAAGCCCGCTGGATGAACGGCCCGGATCAGGGGCGGCTACCTGTATTTTTCAATGAATGCGTCGATCGGCAGGGACCGGAAGTCGGGCAGGCGCTGTTTGAGCGTCGCATGGTCCCAGTTCCACCAGGCGATCTCCAGAAGGGCGTTTCCCTGGGCTTCGGAGAACCGCTGCTTGATCGGCTTGGCGGCGACACCGCCGACAACCGAATAGGGGGCAACATCCTTTGAAACGACGGCACCGGCCGCCACAATCGCTCCGGTGCCGATCGAGACCCCGGCCAGCACGGTCACGCCATGTCCGATCCACACGTCGTGGCCGACCGTCACCCAGTTCTTTTTCCGCCATTCGAAAAATTCGCTGTCATCTTCTCCAAGGCCATAGGCGGCGGCGCGATAGGTGAAATGGTGCTGGGACGCGCGCCAGGTCGGGTGATTGCCCGGATTGATCCGGACATTGCGCGCGATCGAGCAGAACTTGCCGATTGTGGTCCAGACCACTTCACCGCCCTGGACAATGTAGGAATAGTCGTCCATCCGAACCTCGCGCATTTCGGTGAAGGCACCGACTTCGGTCCAGTGTCCGAGCTCGCAACCGATCACGACCGCATCGGTGTGAATGTTTGGCTCGGATGTGAGATCGGGTATTTCGGCGGGCGAGGACATGCGGTGCTCCTGTGTTCCGGATTGTGAGCCGACTTCCTAACCGCGCCGGCTTCGGCCAATGCAACAATTTCAAGACAGATCGATGAATTTTCGGGCAACTGTTTGCGAGCAGGACAATGGATTGACGCGGATGCCGCAACGGCACCTTCAAGATTATAACTTACCCGGCAAATTAATAAGGTGATTTTTTCCAAGTGGTTTTAATCATTGCATTAATTTAGACGCCGAAATGTCCGGCGTTTCATCGCCCCTTGTCATTTGTCTGTAATACAGCCGTGGCTCTTGTGGCGCCCAACAGTGGGCAAACGGGCAGGGCCGGGTGTGATTGAATTCCAGAACGTCACCAAGACTTTTGGCACGCGTACAGCGGTGGACAAGGTCTCCTTCGCGATCGAAAAACCGCAGATGATTGGCGTCATCGGGCGCTCTGGAGCGGGCAAGTCGACGCTTCTTCGGATGATCAACCGGCTGACACCGGCAACCGGCGGCCGCATCGTTTTCAACGGACAGGACATTCTCCGCCTGAAGGGCAGCGCCATGCGCCGTTGGCAACGCGACTGCGCGATGGTCTTTCAGCAGTTCAATCTGGTGCCACGCCTTGATGTGGTCACCAATGTCATGCTCGGCCGTCTCAACGGTCACGGAACGCTCAAGAGCCTGTTCAATATCTTCGGAAAGGACGATGTGAACACGGCACTGGCCGCGCTCGACCGGCTCGGGATCGCACAGGAAGCGACCAAGCGGGCGGAGGAACTCTCCGGTGGCCAGCAGCAGCGGGTCGCGATTGCCCGGGCCCTGATGCAGGACCCGTCCATGGTGCTCGCGGACGAGCCGATAGCGTCGCTCGACCCGATGAATGCCAAGATCGTGATGGATGCGCTGCGCGAAATCCATGAACGCGACAACAAGGTCGTGCTTTGCAACCTCCATACACTCGATACCGCCCGCAGCTATTGCGACCGGGTCATCGGCATGCGTGACGGCAAGGTGGTGTTTGACGGGGCGCCAGAGCTTTTGTCGACCGGCGCCGCCCGCGAGATCTATGGGGCTGACGAGAGCTTTAACGAGGCGGCGACATCGACCGCCATCGACGGAGCCGCGGCTCCGGTTCGCAATTCCGCCGGTGCGATGACCCCGGCGGCAGCGGCGGCGGGCTGATCCCGCGCCGGCCTTTCAACGTCATCGACTCATTTTATCACGGGGGAGTGTCCCACATGAACGTTGCTTCGAAGTTTGCTGCGCTTGCAGCAGTCAGCATGATCGCCGTGTCTGGTGCTCAGGCGCAGGAAATCTCCGAATTCCGCATCGGCATTCTGGGCGGTGAAAACGCCTCCGACCGCCTGCGCGCCTATGAGTGCCTGGAAGAACGCGCTGCCGATCTGCTCGGCGTTCCGGTCAAGCTGTTCGCTCCGGCCGACTACAATGGTGTCATCGAAGGTCTGCTCGGCGGCAACCTCGACATGGCCTGGCTCGGTGCGTCCGGCTACGCGAAGGTTTACCTGACCGACCCGGAAGCGGTCGAGCCGGTTCTCGTCAAGATCAACACGGATGGTGGCTACGGCTACTATTCCGTCGGTTTTGCCCGCGTTGACAGCGAAATCAACTCCCTCGACGACATGAAGGGCAAGGTCTTCGGGTTCGGTGACCCGAACTCCACCTCCGGTTATCTGATCCCGTCCATCGAGATCCCGAAACTCGGCTACTCCATGGAGCCGGGCGACTATTTCGGAGATGTCACCTTCACCGGTGGTCATGAGCAGACCATCGTTGCCGTTGCCAATGGCGACATCGACGCCGGTGTGACCTGGGCCGACGGCCTTGGCGAATGGGAAGACGGCTACAACTCCGGCGCCCTGCGCAAGGCGTCCGACGCCGGTCTGGTCGACATGACCGAGCTTCAGCAGATCTGGCAGTCGCCGGTGATCCCGGAAGGACCGATCGTTCTGTCCAAGAAACTGCCGGAGCGCGTCAAGCTCGACGTGGTCGGTCTGATGGCTTCCCTGGAATCGATGGATCCGGAATGTGCCTACTCTGTCATGGCTGGCGAAGTGAAGGGTCTGGCACCTATCAACCACGCCGCTTACCAGACCATCATCGAAGCACGTAAAGCCAAGAACAACTAAGCGTTCTTGCAGATGGACAGACGCGGGCCGGTTCTCCGGTCCGCGTTTTCCTTGAAATCTGGCTGTCCTTGCGCGTGAACCGCGGATCGTTGTTGTGACGGGGCCTCAGGTGGTTTTCCCGGCTCTGCGCCCTGCCTGACCGGGATGACACGACGCAGGACCTATCCGGAACCTGTCCTGCCGGACCGGTTTGAAAGTTTGACTTCCATAAGGGATTTTTGAAATGGCCGTCGCCGCGCTCGAGGAGGAAATTCTCTCCTTACGAAAACGCCGCCAGCTTTATTCGCTCATAGGGGTTCTGCTGGTCGTTGCCGTTCTTGTGTCCGGCTATTCCAAGTCCAATGACATGAATTCCGGCGGGTTCCTGCAGGGCCTGACCAAGTTTTTCGATTATCCGGGCGAGATCGTCGTGGAAGCCTGGGAGGCGGGGCCCGCCTTCTTCGGGCTGATCCTGAAGTTCCTGCCGGCCATGCTGGAAACCCTGAACATCGCGGGTGTTGCAACGCTGCTTGGTGGCGCGATGGCGGTGGTTCTTGCCATGGCCTCGACCCGCAATGTCGACAGCTGGGGACCGCTGATCCCGGCCGTGCGCCGGATGATGGACATCATGCGCGCCTTTCCCGAGTTGATCATCGCGCTGTTCCTGATCTTCGTGCTCGGCTCCAGCCCGATCCCGGCGATGATCGCGGTGGCGTTTCACACGGCAGGTGCCCTCGGCAAGTTGTTTTCCGAAGTCAACGAGAACATCGACCGCAAGCCGATCGAGGGCTTGAGCGCCTGCGGGGCGAACTGGGTGCAGCGTATTCGCTACGCGGTGATGCCGCAGGTTGCGCCGAACTATCTGAGCTATTTCCTGCTGCGGCTCGAGATTAATGTGCGCGCTTCCGCGATCCTCGGATTTGTCGGTGCTGGCGGTATCGGGCAGGAACTCCGGCGCACGATTGGCTGGGGGCAGGGGGCTGGCGACGAGACAGCCGCAATCTTCGTGCTTTTGTTTGTCACGATCATGCTGATCGATCAGGTGTCTTCCTATCTGCGCGGCAAGCTTGTCGGCGCCGGCCGGGCCCATTGAGGAGGTTTGACATGGCTGTCGATACGTTTGACGAACCGCTTTTTGACCGTGACACCGTTTGGCAAAATGTGCGCCGCCGGGCCTTGCTCACCGTCGGCGTGCCGCTCGCGGTGCTGGCCTATCTGACCTATACGTGGTTTGCCTTTGGCGTGCCCGATCTGCTGGCCAGGGCCCAGCCGGAACGCGCCGTGATCCTCGGCACCGATTCGGTCGCCTACAAGGTCCATGTCACCAAGCTGCTGCGCAGCGACAAGATGGAAGTGGCAATCGAAGGCGAACGCCGGGCGACCTATGACCACGACAAGTTGCCGGACTGGGTCAAGGTGACGGGCAAGGATGCGGTGGTTGATCTGGGCAAGGGCTATCTCGTTGATATTGCCGGAAAAGTGGTTCATTTCACCGTGCCCGGCTATGGTACGATCAAGGTGACGGCCACGGATGCCGGGGTCGATACGGTGCTGCCGCCGGGACCGGTGCCGGACTGGATCCTCGACAATCCGAGGAAGTTCGATGCCCGCCCGACGCTCGACCGGCGCTTGCAGGTCACCCGGTCCAAGATCGAGGTGCACAACTACTTCGGCGGCTGGGAGAATTTCTGGTTCCCGTTCCACTCCCAGTTCTATGATTTGCCGTTTTCCGAGCTCTGGGCGATAGCGCTGTCGAATGAACGGATCGACCCGGACCAGTCCAACATGTCGCTGATCCTGGACGAGTTCCTCAGCAATCCGGACTGGCAGCACCGCGAAGTCTTCATTGCCCTGTTCGAGACGATCATGATGGCGGTGCTCGGCACGTTGACTGCGGCGCTATTCGGCCTGCCGCTGGCGTTTTTGGCGGCGCGCAATTTTACGCCGTCCCTGATCGTGCGGTTCGGTATCCGGCGCCTGTTCGATTTCCTGCGCGGGATCGACATGCTGATCTGGTCGCTGATCTTCATCCGGGCTTTCGGTCTCGGGCCGCTTACCGGAGCGCTCGCGATTGCCTTCACCGATACGGGTTCGCTCGGCAAGCTGTTCTCCGAAGCGCTCGAAAACATCGACAACAAGCAGGTTGAAGGTGTCCGGGCGACGGGAGCGAGCCAGGTGCAACGCTACCGATTCGGCGTCATCCCGCAAATCCTGCCGGTGTTCGTGTCTCAGGTGCTCTACTATCTGGAGTCCAATACCCGCTCGGCGACGGTCATCGGCGCGCTTGGGGCCGGCGGCATCGGTCTGTTGCTGGTCGAGACCATCAAGACGTCCCGCGACTGGGAAAACACCACTTATATCATTCTGTTGACGATCGTCGTGGTGATCTTGATGGACCAGACATCCGGCTGGCTGCGCCGCAAGCTGATCGAAGGAAAGTGATCAAAATAACGCTGGGGAAGAATAATGCCGCCGTGGTTGTCGACCACGGCGGTTTTTCATGTCAAAAACCTTGGCATCAATCCCGGCACATGCTTGGCATGCTTGTGTCTGGCTTCGGTTCAGAAAGGTCGAGGACGGGGAAGTGATGATAGGAAGACGGGCTCTGTTTATCCTGGGACTTTCGTTGACTGCGGGAGCGGGCCTCTTCGCACAACCCGCACAAGCCATTCAAAATTGCGTTGCCTCCTTGAAAAAGCAGGCCATTGCAGCCGGTGTCCGCCCGGAAGTGGCGGACAAGATGCTGTCTGGCGCGAAATACGATGAAAAGGTCATCCGCTTCTCCACCAGCCAGCCGGAATACAAGACCGAAATCTGGGACTACATGGCCTTTCTGGTCGATGCAGAGAGGATCAAGGACGGCAAGGCGCTGTTGCGCAAGCATGGCCGGACGCTCGAATCGATCGAGGCACGTTATGGGGTCGACAAGCATGTGGTGCTGGCGGTTGGGGTATTGAAAGCGACTATGGCCAGTTTCGCGGCGATTTTTATACGCCCCATGCCCTGGCCAATCTGGCGTGCGCGGGTGGCCGCCGCTCGAAATATTTTCGCGGCGAGCTGATCAAGACCCTGCAGATTGCCTCCCGCGGCGATGTGCCGATGAACCAGTTCCAGGGGTCCTGGGCCGGGGCCTTCGGCCAGACGCAGTTCATGCCGACCACCTATACCGCACTCGCCGTGGATCACGACCGCGACGGGCGCAAGGATCTGGTGAACTCCATTCCCGATGCTCTGGCCTCGACCGCAAATTTCCTGAAGGATGCCGGGTGGCGTGATTCGCGGCCGTGGGGTTATGAGGTGCGTGTACCGGGCGGCTATTCCGGTCCGTCAGGCCTCAAGAAGCGTGCCCCGCTCTCGACGTGGAATGCCAGGGGGCTCAGGCTTGTCGGCGGCGGCAAGCTTTCCGGAAACACGGAAGCTGCACTGATTCGTCCTGCAGGTGCGAACGGACCGGCATTTCTGGTGACGCGCAATTTCAATGCACTCAGGTCCTATAACGCCTCGACATCCTATGGACTGGCAATTGCGCTCCTGTCCGAGCTGGTGCAGGGCGGAGAGGCATTCAAGACACCGTGGCCAACCAACAATCCGGGGCTTTCCCGCGCGCAACGTCTGGAATTGCAGAAACTCTTGAATCGCAATGGTTTCGACGTCGGCAAAGCCGATGGCAAGGTGGGGCCGAAGACCCGTGACGGCATTCGCAAGGCCGAGGCCAAATACGGCATGCCGGTCACCGGACGTCCCGCATGGAACATCTACTACGCTCTTGGCGGGCGGTAACGGCCCCCGCCAGTGACCCTTTGGCGGTTCAAAAAGCCGTTGATGAGTTGCGCGGCTGCAAAGGAGTGTTGCCAAGGATTTCGCTGCATCGCACTATAGCTGGCAAATCAGCATGTTGGGGGAAGTGATGTCCGGGCACATTCTGACAGTGGCGCAGCAAAAGGGCGGTTCGGGAAAAACCACTCTGGCAGCGCATCTCGCGGTGGCGCTGGCGATGCGCGCCGACGGGCCGGTGGCGGTGCTCGACGTGGATCCGCAAGGCTCGCTCGGCACCTGGTTCGAAACCCGCGAGGAACAGCTCGGCGAAGACCGGACCGGTCTGGAGTTCCGGACCGCGTCCGGCTGGGGCGCCCGGCGCGAGGCAAGAAGCCTTTCCCGCGACCACGCCTTTGTCATCATCGACACGCCGCCCAAGACCGATGTCGATGCAAAACCGGCAATTGACGCTGCCGATCATGTCATTGTGCCGATCCAGCCGACCCCGGTTGATGTGTGGGCAACCGAACAGACCTTTCAGCTTGCCGCCCGGGAGAACACGCCTGCCATTCTGGTGTTGAACCGGGTGCCGCCGCGGGCTTCGCTTACCCATGAAATGGAAGCGGCCATGAATGAGTCCGGTTATCCGGCGCTTTCCGCCCGGCTTGGCAACCGCACGGGCTTCGCCGCGTCCATGGGGAAAGGCCGCACGGTGATGGAAGTTGAGCCTTCCGGCAAGGCCGCCACCGAGATACATGCGCTGCTCGAAGAGTTTCTGGGCCATTTGAACGGCACCTCGTAAAATTGCGATAAGGGTTTTCCGTAGGCCAAATCGTCTTGGCAAGGGCGCCGCGTCGTGGTCCCATAATGCTCCGAGTGCACCGGGAGGTTGAGCAATGGCCTATGGGATGGGACGCCGCGCCGTGCGCGCAGCGGGCAGGACAAGTCTGGGCGGCGCATTCGCGGCGCTGGCAGTCGCGATGGCGAGCCTCGCACCGGATCTGGGCGCGGCGCAGGACCGGCGGATCGTCACCATAGAAAATGCGGATTTTTTTGGCGGTGATTACCGCACCCTCAAGGATACGGACCTGCAGGCTTGCGAGGCGGCGTGTCTGTCCGACCAGATCTGCCGGGCCTTTACCTTCAATACGTCTGCAGGCTGGTGTTTTCTGAAAGCCGATCACGGTCAGCTGCAGGGATTTCAGGGCGCAATTGCCGGGCGGGTGGTGGAAGTCAATCAGCCCCGCGAGCCCCGGCAGGCGGACCGCAAGGCCGAACTCGGGTTTGTCAGCCCGAACCAGATGGAAGCGGCAACCACTTATGCCCTGCGCATTTCTGATGTAGCACGTGTTTCCGGTCAGAAGCTGGCGCAAATGCGCCGCAACGGTCAGACTGCCATGTTCGACGGCAACCCTGCTCTGGCTGAACAGGATTTTGCAGGTGTGATTGCGCTTCAGCCAGATGATTTTCAGGCCTGGAGTGACCTGACGCAGGCCTTGCTGGCGCAAAATCCGCGTGACTGGCAAGCGCAGCAAAGGGTTGGCGACGATGCAATAGCATCTGCGATCAATATGTACCTGCGTTCGATTTCCGATTCCGAGCGCGCGCATGCGCTTGAGCTGTTGAGTGCGGCGCTGGCCAAGCAGAACGACTGGAAACCGGCTATCAAGGCGTTGCGGCAGTCCTTGTCCTTGCAGGAGCAACCGAATCTGCGCCGCCGCTACGACCGGATGGTTGCCGAGCACGGCTTCCGGATTGTCAGCCATGAAGTGGACGCAGATACGGCCGCGCCGCGCATCTGTCTGGTTTTTTCCAGCCGTCTGGCTCCGGCCTTTGACTACGCTCCTTATGTCAGTGTTCAGGGGGCGGGAACCCTGGCGGTCGAGGGGCAGGACAGTCAGGTTTGCATTGACGGCGTCGAACATGGTGCGCGTTATCGGATTTCCGCGCGAAGCGGATTGCCTGCAGCCGATGGCGAAATCCTCGAAAGAACAGCAAACCTGTCCGTCTATGTCCGCGACCGGGCTCCAACGGTTCATTTCCTCGGGCGTGCCTATGTTTTGCCCGCAGGTGGAGATCCGACCATCCCGATTGTGTCGGTCAACACGTCGGAAGTTGATACGGCGGTCTACCGGATCGGCAAGCGCGCACTTGCGGCAACCGTGCGCGACGGCAAGTTCCTGCGTCAGCTCGGCAGCTATCAGGCCGATCAGATCGAGCAGGATCTTGGTGAAAAGATCTGGTCCGGGGTGATTGAAACCGAAAACCGCCTGAATGCCGAGATTACCACGGCAATGCCTCTGAGTGATATGCAGCTGGACCTCCAGCCCGGTATATATGCCATGACCGCACGGTCCCGGCTGGATGTGACCGATGACTGGGGACAGCTTGCGACCCAGTGGTTTCTGGTCTCCGATCTCGGCATCAGCACCTATTCCGGCGGCAACGGCCTGACTGCGAATATCCGCTCCCTGACGACTGCCAGGGGGATCGGCGGTGTCACCCTGCGGCTTTTGGCGGTCAATAACGAGGTTCTGGGTGAAACACGGACGGATGCGGGCGGTTTTGCCCAATTCGGCGCAGGTCTGGTGCGCGGGCCCGGCAGCCTGTCGCCCGGCCTTCTGGTGGCTGAAACGTCAGAGGGAGATTATGCATTTCTCGATCTGAAGAAGCCCGCCTTCGATTTGAGCGACCGCGGTGTAGAGGGGCGTCCGGCCCCGGGGCCTCTCGACGTGTTCGCCTGGACGGATCGCGGGATCTACAAGGCCGGTGAGATGGTGCATATTCAGGCGCTTTTGCGCAACGCAAAGGCTGTCGCGCAGCCGGGTCTGCCGCTGACAGTCATCGTCTACCGGCCTGACGGCGTCGAGCATGACCGCCAGATCGTTCAGGATGCTGGGCTTGGGGGGCATTTTCTGGATCTGGTTCTAAGTGGCACCGCGCAGCAAGGCGTCTGGTCTTTTGCCGTCCATCTGGATCCGAAACAGCCCGCACTTGCGCAACAGACCTTTCTGGTCGAGGACTACCAGCCGCAGCGCGTCGATTTTGAGCTTGAGACAGCGGCAAGTGCTTTGAGCCGGGAAACGTCGACTCGTGTATCCCTCAAGGCCCGGTTTCTCTATGGTGCGCCCGCTTCCGGACAGCGTCTGGAAGGGGACGTGATCGTCACCCCGTCCCGGCAGCTCACGGCCTATCCGGGATATCGGTTCGGGCTTGCCGATACGGAAACCTATCCGGTACGCGGCAGCCTGCCTGAAGGGCTGGCGACTGATGCCGGCGGAGACCTGAACTTCGAGATCACTCTGCCGGACTTGCCGGAAACAACTGCACTCTACAAGGGGGACGTTGTTGCGCGGCTGGTGGAGGCAGGCGGGCGCTATGTGGAGCGGCGTCTTGAGTTGCCTGTGACCGGAGACGGAGCACGCATCGGCATCAAGCCGGGTTTCGACGGCGGTGTCGACGAGGGAGGGCCTGCGCCGTTCGATGTCATCCTGATCGACAAGGACCTGAACCGGATTTCCGGACAAGGCCTGTCCTGGAGCCTGCAAAAGCTCGACCGGCGTTATCAATGGTACCGGCTCGACGGAAGCTGGAGATATGAACCGATCACCATCAATCGCCGGGTGGCCAATGGCACTCTGGACGTGTCAGCCGATCAGCCGGCGAAACTGTCCCTGCCTGTTGACTGGGGCAGTTACAGGTTGGAAATCGTCGGGACGGGGCCGGTTCCGGTCGCGACCAGCGTTGATTTCAACGCCGGATGGTATGCAGCGGACGCCACATCGGAAACGCCCGACTATCTGGAGGTGGGGCTTGACCGCAAGACCTACCGGCCCGGAGACAGGGCCATCTTGCGCTTGACAACGCAGGGGCCGGGCATTGCGACAATTGCCGTGATGGCGGGCGGGGTTGTCTCGACCCAGACGATAGAGGTGACCGGTGAAACGGCGGAAGTCACGATCCCGGTCACGGACGATTGGGGTGCGGGGGCCTATGTCATGGCCAGCCTGTTCCGCCCGATGGATCTTGAGGCGCGGCAGATGCCCTCCCGTGCGGTCGGGCTGTCCTGGCTGCAGGTGGAACCGGGTGACCGGAAGCTGTCCGTGGGTCTGAGTGCGCCTGATCGCATCCTGCCCGAAACCCGGCTGGATGTGGCGGTGGAGATCGGCAATCTTGCTGCAGGAACGGAGGCGTTTGTCACGGTCGCCGCGGTGGATGCCGGCATCTTGAACCTGACCGGTTATCAGACACCGGAACCGGAGGCCTGGTATTTCGGGCAGCGGCGGCTTGGAACCGAAATCCGGGACCTTTATGGCCAGCTGATCGACCGGATGACCGGTGCAAGGGGGCGGGTCCGGTCCGGAGGGGATGCGGGTGCGCTGCGTCTTGACGCGCCGCCGCCCGATGACGAGCCGCTTGCGCTGTTTTCCGGCCCGGTTCGTCTGGATGAAAACGGCAAGGCGGAAGTCTCGTTTGATATTCCGGCCTTTAACGGCGCGGTGCGGCTGATGGTTGTCGCCTGGTCGGAACGAGGTGTCGGTCATGCCGAGCAGGATGTCGAGGTGCGCAGCCCGCTGGTAATCAGTTCGAGCGGACCGGCCTTTCTGGCGCCGGGGGACCGCAGCCGTATCCTGTTCGATCTGGATAATGTTGACGGGCCGGCCGGAGCCTATGCGCTCGACATCCACGCAGACGGGCCGTTGGACGTGGCACCGCCGACCGGCGCGGCATCACGGATCATGCTTGAGGATGGCGGGCGGCATCAGATCGGCCTTCCAGTTGCTGCTCGCAATTCGACCGGAACAGGTGAGGTCACGGCGGTCCTGACCGGGCCGGACGGGGCAGTCTACAGCGAAACTCTTGCGCTCGACGTGCGCGATACCTCGCCTGGTTCGGTGCGCCGGTCAGTGTTCACCCTCGGCGGTGGCAACAGCCTCACACTGGACGCGAACACGTTTGCCGGGCTTCGGCCCGAGACGGCGTCAGTCACGGTTACCACCGGAGGCGCGGCGCGGATTGATGTGGCGGGCCTGTTGCAAGCGCTGGACCGTTATCCCTATGGCTGTACGGAACAGACCACCAGCCGCGCCTTGCCCCTGCTTTATCTCAATGAAGTGGCCGAAGCCGCAGGTCTTGGCACGGATGACGCCATTCGCAAGCGGGTGGTGGCCGCGATTGAAAATGTGCTTGCCAACCAGTCTGCCAACGGCACTTTCGGCCTCTGGAACAGTTTTAATGGCGGCGATTTGTGGCTCGACGCCTATGTGGCGGATTTCCTGACAAGGGCACGGGAAAAGGGCTACCGGGTTCAGGACACGGGCTTCACCAACGCGCTCGACAATCTGGAAAACCGGATTGCCTATGCGAGCGACGTGGAAAATGGCGGGGAGGGCATCGCCTACGCGCTTTATGTTCTGGCGAGAAACGGCCGCGCCTCTATGGGCGATCTTCGCTACTATATTGACGCCAAACTCGCCGCGTTCGACACGCCACTGGCCAAAGCCCAGCTGGGCGCGGCGATTGCGCTTTATGGCGGGCAGGACCGGTCGCGAACGGCCTTCAGTGCGGCGGTTGCCGGTCTCGGGTCGCGGCCGCCGAACGGCACCTATGATGACTATGGTTCGCCGCTTCGCGATGGCGCAGGCGTTCTGACCTATGCAGCGGCAACACCCGATGCCGCACCGTTCCGCGAGCAGGCCACCAGCTACGTTCGGGAAGCACAGGCAAATGCCCGCGCCTATTCGACACAGGATATGGCCTGGATGCTGCTCGCCGCCGATGGGTTGAACATGTCGGCCGGAAAGGATGCCATTGCGGTCAACGGTATTCCGGCACATGGCCGGTTTCTTTGGGAGTATTCCGGCGCGGAGCTCGCCAATGCGCCTGTTCTTGTCGAAAACACCGCCAGCCAACCGGCCGACATGCTGGTGACGATCTCCGGCCAGCCGGTCTCGCCAGACCCTGCGGGCGGCAAGGACTATGCAATCGAGAGGGTTCTTTTTGATCTTGATGGCAACCGGCTCGACCCTTCGGCGGTTCCCTTAAACACACGGATCGCCGTTGTGGTTACGGTTCGGCCGTTCTCTGATGCCAAGGCGCGGCTGATGGTCGTGGACCGCATTCCGGCGGGGCTCTCAATCGACAATCCGCGTCTGGTGCGCTCCGGTGATCTCGCCGGGCTGGATTTCCTGGCGGCCATTGATCAGCCGGACCATGCGGTGTTCCGCAGTGACCGGTTCGAGGTTGCTCTGGACGAGCATCAAAACGGCAGCCCGGAGATGACATTTGCCTATCTGGCACGGGCTTCAAGCCCCGGTGATTTCTTTCATCCGGCGGCATCTGTGGAGGACATGTACCGGCCGGACCGCAGGGCCAACACCTCTGCGGGGCGGTTGACGGTTCTTTCGGCGGATCGTTAGCCGGGCGCCGGGATGGGGACGATGGCGGCCGGTACGGTGTCAGGGCGATTGAAAAAAGCGGCATTTGCAGCGGGCGCATCCCTGACCGTGCTTGCCGTTGGCCTTGGGGCGGGGGCCGCAAAACTCCATCTCGATGTTTCGCAACAGGCAAAAACCATGACCCTGCCCGCGCCGCCGGTATCGCAGGTGGTGCTTGACCGCAAGGACCGGTTGCTGCGCGCCTTTCTGGCCACGGATGACAAATGGCGGTTGCCGGTTGCGCTAAACGGGATTGATCCGCTCTATTTCAAGGTCCTGACGGCCTATGAGGACAAGCGCTTTTCTGACCATGCCGGGGTCGATTGGCGGGCGATGCTGCGGGCGCTCTTCCAGAGTGCAACGGCGGGCCGGATCGTTTCCGGGGGCTCGACCCTGACCATGCAGACAGCCCGGCTTCTCGCGAAAAAGCCGACGAAAACGCCTGGCGCCAAATACCGTCAGATCGTCGAGGCTCTGGCGCTCGAGCGTCTCTACTCAAAAGAGGACATTCTCGGGCTTTACAGTCTTCGAGCGCCTTTCGGCGGCAATCTGGAAGGCGTGCGTGCGGCAAGCCTTGTGTGGTTTGGCAAGGAGCCGCGCCGGTTGACTTTGGCGGAGGCCGCTTTGCTGGTGGCCTTGCCGCAATCTCCGGAAGCCCGCAGACCTGACCGCTTTCCTGAAGCTGCACGCGAGGCGCGCGCGCGGGTGTTGCGCAAGGCGGTTGCTGCAGGCACGATCACGCAAGACGAAGCGGTTGCAGCCGAAGCGGACCGTTTGCCCGACATCTGGCGGCAGATGCCGCTGATTGCGGGACACAAGACCCGGCAGGTGATTCGCGCGTATCCCGGTGAACCGGTATTGCGCCTGACGCTTGATCGCGACCTGCAGCAGGGGCTTGAGCAACTGCTGCGGTCGCGGGTGGCCGCCCTTGGCAAACATCTGTCGGCGGCGGTGATTGTGGCGGACCACCGGACGGGTGATATTCTTGCCTCGATCGGCTCTCCCGGTCTGCTGGATGAAAACCGGGCCGGGCATGTGGACATGACACGCGCTGTCCGGTCTCCGGGCTCGACGCTGAAGCCATTGATTTACGGGCTTGCCTTTGAAGACGGGATTGCCCACCCCGAAAGCCTGGTCGAGGACCGGCCGGTGGATTTTGGCGGCTACAAGCCAACCAATTTCGACCGGGCGTATCAGGGAACTGTCACTGTTCGTGAAGCCCTGCAGATGTCGCTCAACACACCGGCTGTGCAGCTGCTCGATGCTGTCGGTCCGGCGAGGTTGATGGCACGGCTCAAGCGGGCAGGGACCGCTCCAAGGCTTTCCGCGCGCAAGGCGCCGGGTCTTGCAACGGCACTCGGCGGGCTTGGTCTGACCCTTGAGGATCTTGTGTCGGTCTATGCCAGCCTCGCCCGTCTGGGAAAACCGGTCACGTTGACACTGGAGCGCAGCGGTGCGTCCGGAGCAGCAAGGCGGACCGGGAAGCCCCTCCAGACGCCGGTCCTGTCCGGCCGCGCTGCCTGGCATGTGGCGGACATCCTGTCCGGACTGCCTCAGCCGATGGCGGCAGGCGATCAAGCGATCGCCTACAAGACCGGCACCGCCTATGGATACCGGGATGCCTGGGCGATTGGCTTCGATGGGCGGTTTGTTGCCGGTGTCTGGGCCGGGCGGGCCGATGGTTCGCCGGTTCCGGGCCTGTCCGGAGCGTCTGCGGCAACACCGATCCTGTTTGAGGTTTTCAACCGGCTCGGGCCGGAACGGGTTCGGCTGCCCGATGCCCCGCATGGGACCCTTCAACCGGGCCGGCAGGCCTTGCCCGGGCCGTTGACCCGGGCACGGGTTGATCGCGGACGCGGCGAGGCAAGGCGTGAATCCCTGCAAATCCTCTATCCCCCAGATGGTGCAGACCTGCGCGTGGGAGAGCGCGCGCCGGATAGGCCTAGGCCGGTTCTGATCAAGTTCGCCGGCGGACAAAGGCCCTACCGGCTGATGGTCAACGGCAGGCCGGTGGCACAGGAAGCCCTGCGCCCGCGCTTCGTCTGGCAACCGTCCGAATCAGGTTTTGCAACGCTAACCGTGATCGACGCGCGCGGGGCAACCGGGTCGGTTCACGTGATCCTTCGCTAAGCCCAACTGCTCACGGCATCGACGAGACCTCTACATACTGCTGGTCTGTGGAGCCAAACGCACCAATTCTACCCATTATCATCTGTTTGGGATGGAGATGA
>NZ_SMMF01000934.1:0-77033 GCF_009711355.1 Roseibium sp. RKSG952
GGAGCGGGTGAAGGGAATCGAACCCTCGTCGTCAGCTTGGAAGGCTGCTGCTCTACCATTGAGCTACACCCGCGCAACAGCATCAAGCGGAACGATGGTGGAGGAGGTTGGATTCGAACCAACGTAGGCATAGCCAACGGATTTACAGTCCGTCCCCTTTAGCCACTCGGGCACTCCTCCATCTCTCGTCCTGCTTCGCGCCGAAGCGGCCAGGATGGCTACCGAAGAGGCCGACCGCTGGGGCCGACCAATCCCGTGCCGCGTCTTATGCAGATGCGGACCTTTTGTGTCAACGCCGTTTTGAAACAGAATTTGACAAAATCCGGATTTGCCAACCGGAGGGGCGCGATTTTTTGAACCCGAACGCTTTTCGACCCAGGGTTTCCCTGCATTCCGTAGCACCAACACCCCTTTGGATATCTTTTTCGCGACCGTTTTCGCAGCTGTGGATTTTGGCAGGACCGTCAACACTCCGCCCCCTATCCATATTGTGAGGTCGGGAAATTTCCTCCGGGACCGGCCCGGCCACGTCAATGAACGCTCCACATCGGGCGGATCCAGACACATGTTGCAGATACAACGTATATGTTGTACCTACAACACCGACAAACACGGAGGAGCTGCCGCCATGGATCTGGACTGGATGAGCCGCACATGTCTTGCGCATGCAGCACGCAGCACGGCCAATCTGGTGACACGGCATTACAACCGCTATCTCGCACCTCTCGATCTGGAGGTGACACAGGCCGTCCTGCTCGGGCTGATCGGAGCAAAAAAGGCGAACTCGCAAGCCGACCTCGCCCGGCTCCTCGGCATCGAGCGCTCCACCCTTCAGAGAAACCTGCGGCTTTTGGAGACCGCCGGCCTTGTCGAGAAGAAACAGGCCGGCGGCAACAGGATCCGGCCGGAACTGACAAAAGCCGGCGAAGAACGCTTCAAGGCTGCCTATGCCGCATGGCAGCGCGCCCAAAACAGCCTCTCAAGCGCATTGGAAGATCCGGGAGCGGAAGCGATCCGGGATCATCTTAAAGCGCTGCGCAAGGCAACCCACAAGGCGGAAACGCCGTGACCGCGGCCCCGCAATTGACCACCCTTCCAAGACACCCGGAGTTTTGACATGACCGATACAGTGACCATTCCAGAAGGCACGAACAAGATACCGGACGGCCATGCGCTTGGCCCGCTGCCGCTGGACAAGATCGCAAGCATGAACGGCATGGAAATCATGCAGGCCATGATGGACATGCGGTTCCCGGCGCCGCCGATCATGATGACCATGAACATTCTTATGGAAGAAGCGGCAAAGGGCCGCGTGGTCTTCAACGGCACGCCGGGCAAGGCCCACATGAACCCGCAGGGCACGGTTCACGGCGGCTGGATCTCAACCATTATCGACAGCACGCTGAGCTGCGCCGTCCACACGACACTGGAGCCGGGCGAACTCTACTCCACGACAACTTTGAACGTGAACATGGTCCGCCCATTGATGGCAACCGGCCAGAAAGTCATGTGCGAAGGCAGGGTCGTTCACCGCGGGCGGCGGCTGGCAACCGCCGAAGGCACTCTGGTTGACGCCAAGGGCAAACTGGTCGCCCACGGCTCGGTAACCTGCATGATCTTCCCGAATCCGGCAGCCTGAGCGGCAGCAGCGTCCCGATAGCGCGATAGAATAACGAATTGGGGAGGGACGCCCGCCCCCAATTCACCGGAATCCGCCACCTCTGGCGCCAAACATGCTGCGAAAGTCCGCCCCCCCACACACAACGAGGTAATCAAAAACGCTTCCAGCGCACGAAAAATGGTCGTATAAAAACTTCTAAATAAAACCCCAATACAAATTGATTATAGGTAAAATTTACAGAACTGAACCACTTAAAACAATTATATTCATTGCATTAAATTGAAATTTTTTCTTTAAAACCTATTCTCTTTGCCAATAACATTATCGTTTTATATAATAATAAGCGCGAGCCGGTTTGGATCAGGAAGCTTATTGATGCAAGTGAAGTCCGACGAAACAACACTGATTGCGGACCATTCACCCTCACGCGACTGCGGCGGAAAACCCGTCATATCCCGGACACAGCCAGCACAAGTCTTACCAAAGACAACTCCGAGCCAAACATTCTCGCATGGTTCTGAGGATTTTTGATGCTGTATTCAACGGCCAAAGAGCAGTCTGGACAACTATCCCTGCTCAAGCCCCCCGCCACGCGGTCAATCACTCCGGACGCCCTTGCAGGCACGATCTCTCACGACCAGACCATGCACTATTGGCAACAGTGTGAGACGAACGCATTAAATCGCGACCCAAGCGCGAGGAACCCTGTTCCCAACCCCTTTCCGCATAACGTATGCCGCGGCCGCATACAGACGGGTCAAGAAGGGGATATCGCCGTATCAGCCTCCACGAGACGGAACAGTCTCCCCTTTACCGTCAATGCCCATCGTTACGAAATCCAGTGGGGATTATTCAGAATACTCGTCCAGCCGGTCCGGACAGCTTTTTGTCCGGAAAAACATCAGGGGTCGGCCATGGACGATTTACTTACGGCAATCAAGCCCAGCTCCACCTCCGAAAGACCGCAAACCAAATCCCAATTGCGCGCCGCCTCCGGAAATCTCATTGAGGGCAACCATGATTGAAATCGACGAACCACTCAGATCAAAATCACTAAGAAACGATCAGATATACATTGCCTTTGTAATTATCATAATTGCATCCATATTTTCTTTATTAATTTTCCTGCACGCCAATATTGGACAATTCCCTTTTATATTTCATAAATACGTATCTAATTATCCGACATATCAATTGCACGCATGGATTGGATTTACTATACTTTTTATTTGGAGCGCTCAATTAATATCCGGATCAATTGCAAGACAAAACAATACAATAAAAAACATTCACAGGACCGTCGGACCATATTTTTTTATCATCATTCTTATTTACACCTCCACTTCGGCATATCTTACATTTTATTGGAACTTCGTATCACCCGAAGATCAGAAACGCAGCTTCTACAGCGTTTTTGGCGTATCTTTTGTCGGAATCGTAACAAGTATTTTTCTCTTGCATGGTTTTATTGCGATAAAACAAAGAAAATTTTTGGATCATAAGCATTCCATGATTTTTGCCTTCGTGGCCTTGTGCTATGTTGCTTTGGCGCGTTTTGTGGCCATTTCTCTACGCCTGCTCGGACTTGACCCAAGTCAAACAGAATTTAATATCGTGAGTAAACGATTGGATCCTATAGAGTTCACCGAACTACAGGTGTTTTTCACAACCCTCCTAGGCGCAGTACTATGGTTTATCTATGCACGAAGACACGGGATCATAAGAACGCATTGGGCAAAAACAATTTCGGTATTGATCTTTCCCGCAACATTCGCGCTCGCACTTGTAAACTAGGCTGCGCAGCCACCACCAACCTCCGAAAGCGGTTCGAGGCAACCATGGTTGTGGAACCCGCCAGGGATTTTTGTGCAATTTTGTAGCCGAAAGGCAGCGGCAATTCAGACCCTCCGGCAACAGCATCGCAACCTACTATTTTCATTGCGTCCCAATTGCCTTCGTATTATTGGCCTTGCCATGGAAAACTGGCAGCTGAAAAAGAAAAAGAACACCCGGTTCAAACCCGCCCCGCGCCGTCCCGGCTTGCCGCCGGAAGGGCCGATCCTGCTTTATGGGCTGCACACGGTCGAAGCCGCCTTCGCAAACCGGGACCGCAAGCGCCTGAAGCTGTTTGCGACAGAAAACGCACAGCGCCGGCTCGAAGAGCGCGGCGTCAGGATTGATGTTCCCGTCGAAACCGTGATGCCGAAAGTGCTGGACCGGATGGTGACGAAGGATGCCGTGCATCAGGGCATGATCCTGGAGACGGAAGCGCTTCCGGCCTACGGGCCCGAACACCTGAAGAAGGGGCAGCTGATCCTGGCGCTCGACCAGGTGACCGACCCGCACAATGTCGGCGCGATCCTGCGCTCGGCCGTCGCCTTGAATGCGGACGCGGTTGTCACCACCGAACGTCACGCGCCCGAAGAAGGCCCGGTTCTCGCCAAGTCCGCCTCGGGTGCCCTCGACATGATCAAGCATGTCCGGGTGAAGAACATGGCAAAATTCATCGCCGAGATGCGCGACAACGGCTACACAAGCATTGCCCTCGACAGCGATGGTCCGGCCAGCCTCGAAGACACGGCCTTCGGCGACAAGACCATTCTGGTTCTGGGATCGGAAGGCAAGGGCGTGCGGCAAGGCGTGCGCGAGGCCTGTGATCTGCTCGCCCGGCTCGACATGCCCGGCGCCATCCGCTCGCTCAACGTCTCGAATGCCGCCGTGCTGTCACTTTACGTCGCCCGCCGGAAAATGGGGCTTTAGAGCCGCTTCAGGCCCCTTCCACCTTATCAAATCCTTCAAAAACCGGCGGCGCGGCATACATGTACTTCTTGTCGCCGGCATTCTTGTGCGCCTGCCGGAAATGCTCGGATTTGGTCCAGGCTACAAAGTCGTCATGACTGTCCCAGATCACGTGAGAGGCATAAAGCGTCGTGCCGTCTTCGCCCCTGGGCCCTTTCAAAAGATCGAAACTCTTGAAACCGGGAACCTCCTGGAGTTGCGTTTCCCGGTTTTTCCACACGTCCTCGAACGCCTTTTCATGACCTTCAGTTACCTTGAAGCGGTTCATCGCGACATACATGGCCGATCCTCAGCTTTGGAACACGGCAAAAGAGGTATCGCCTCGAACCGCCGGGTTCAAGGCATCTTGCTCTTTCAAGCGATCTGCCCGGCTGACAACGTCTTCGCGCCTTGAGCCGTCCCGTCAGCACTCACGGCGCAAAAGACGGGAATTGAAGGATTGCAAATCCGTGCGTGTCCGGGGTTTCGCCTGGCCTGCGCCGGCGCTGAACATCCTCTCAAGGCAGGGCAAAACATGCGCAAAGGCAGGGACTTAAAACTTTCCCCTGAAAGCTGATCGATTTTTTTACCCGGGGGCTGGACATGCGCAGGCAATCTGGTAGAAGCCCTTCCCAGCGCCGGTATAGCTCAGTTGGTAGAGCACGTGATTTGTAATCTCGGGGTCGCGGGTTCGAATCCTGCTGCCGGCACCATTCTTCTCAATAAATTATTGTAGTTCCGGGTCTTGCCAACTTTCACGGGCAGGCACTGCGCAAGCAGTCGATTGGTTCGCCTGTTTTTGACAGCCCCCTTTTGCGGCCTGCCAATTCAGATGGCAAACCGCGCAAGTTCACAGAAGATGGAATGCTGCGGCTGATCACTTACCGAATGCCGGGACGGCGGCTGAGCTCAGTTGATGACCTTTTCCTTCCCAAGGAGAGCCTTCTTTTCAGAGGGAATGTATCCGGCCTGAGCCAATGTTCTGGTCAGGATGTTGGCAAGATCGGCGGCGGCTTTTGGCGTCAGAACGAGCTTGTCACACACAGTAACTACAGGCTCGGACGGCTGGCCTTCCAGTTCATCATACCGGACTTCCTGACGACCAAGGTTCACGCAGATCGTTGCACCATCGGCTCCGGCACTGATCACGCGGTTGACGTAAACCGGCTCGACGGTATCCCAGTTCACGACCTTGTCGCGTTTTGGCATGGGGTGTTTCGTCATTCCGGCGTCTCCTGTGGGTTCGGTCTGACTGCATTTATAGGGATTCTTGCCAGTATCTCCAAGACCGGTCCGGATTTTTGACTATGGGTGCGCGCAATATGCCCTTCTTTCGTAAAATACCGAGCCGCCCCTCCCAAACATTTTCCACTTGCGGCGCCAGCCCGTCGCTGATCGGCAAGGGTAAACACCGCCTTCGCAAATCCCTACTTGGGAGACACCGCGAGTGCTTCTTTTTCGGTTTTGCCCCACAAAACCGTGCAAGTAAAGACAACACCATCCCTAGATTGCATCAGAGTGTCAATTGGTTTCGATCAACACCCCTATCCGAGGGGCGATCCGGTTGTGCGTATCCGGATATCAGACCGAGTGAATTTCGACCCAAGGTCCAATGCCTCAAAAGGCCGAGAACGCGGCTGCATCGAAGTTCTTGTGCCGTGACAGCTTTTTTGCATGAACACCCTTTGGCCGGAGCAGAAACCGGCACGGCATCACACGCCGCGGCTTTGGTTTGGGCGCCCCCTCCCCTTGGCAGCCTCAAGGCGCACAAGGGGTCCGCCCGGAACATTCCAGCAGGCTGCGATGGGTGCGCGGGCGCCCGCCTCAACACCTTCAACAATTACCCGTCTAGATTTTTTATGTGCAATTTTTCAACCGGAGATAGCTGCACAAGCCATCGCAGAGGACAGGAATCAGCGAACTCCATTTTTCGTATTGTTTCCAGATGCAATAATTTGCTTCCGAGTACATCCATGACAAATCGCCAACCGATTTTGGAATGTTGACGTCACATCACGGGTTGATTGACCACAACTCAACAAAGAAATTTTACCCTACTCACTTCGCGAGAATAAAATATAAATTTCATTATATTTTTCATAAACTTAACTATTTTTCATGAAATTTCTAGGGCCGTATTTCTGGTTGCCTGGCAGCTCGCTCCAATATGGGCATGCCATTTTTTACCCCCTAAATTTTGACATGTTCGCCGCAAAAAAGCCATACTGCAACTCTTCGGTTTGCTGTGCTGCAATAAATTGCTCATAGTTGTACATTTATTCGGCTTATTAAAATGGGGATCATAAACAAGAAATGTGCAAATCTTGCCTAAGCAATCAGATTTCCGCGACCTTCGAGGCTTCGGAGGTGACGGAAAGCTCCAGTCAGAGCAATGACCAGTGGTGGGTCAACGATCAGACGCCCGACAATCCGTTCGGAAAAAGCGACGATTACGAAGCCTATCTGGAGTATTTGGGAGCCCTTTACCGCGATCTGACACCGGAGATCGCTGCGGAACCGCTTGTGATCAATGTTTCGGAACTGAACGATCATCCGGACTACAAGGACGCCGCAATTGGTGCCTTGCAAATGTGGTCGGCCGTCACCCCACTTGAGTTCGAAATCGTCGACGATCAGCCCTACGACCCGGAAACCCAGTGGATGGAGGTCGTCAGCCCTGAAATCGGCGAGCAAAGCGACGGCAGCGCCTATTCCAGCAATCGCTATGTCAGCGTTGGCCAGCGCTTCCACGATACGGAACCGAATCTGACCGACATCGGCGGCTATGTCTTCGATACGTTCATTCACGAGTTCGGCCACGAATTCGGTCTCAACCACCCCGGCCTCTATAATTATGGCGGACCGGGCGGAGTCCAGATCAACTATCTGAACAACGCGACCTGGATCTACGACCGCCAGCAGTACAGCGTCATGTCCTATTTCGACGGGATCGACGTTGGCGAAGACACCCGCTGGTCCGCATCCACCCCGCTGATGGCGGATATCGAAGCCACCATCCGGAGTTACTTCTCCACCGTCGACGAAGACGGTGTGCGGACCTATGAAACGATCGACCTCAACACCGGCGACAACACCTACGGTTTCAACAGCACCGAATATGGCTACGAGCTCACCTCCGAGGGCATGCAGCATGACATCGGGTTTGTGATCCACGACACCGGCGGCACCGACACGATCGACTTCTCCGGCTCCACCGCGGGCACGATCCTCGACCTGCGCGCCGGGCAGTTCTCCAGCGTCAACGGGCACAATAACAATGTCTCGATTTTCGCCGGACACAATGCCGATCAGACCGAATATTACATCGAGAACGGCATCGGCAGCAATTTCGATGACATCATCATCGGCAATGACGGTGCCAACATTCTGGACGGACGCGGCGGTGCAGACCGGATGGCCGGCAATGGCGGCGACGACGTCTATTTCGTCGATTCGGCCGACGACATTGTCCGGGAAGAGGAAAATGGCGGATACGACACGGTCATCGTTCTGTCCCGCGACATTGACCTCCGCGAGATCGCCAATGTCGAAAACATCATCTATGTCGACGGAACGCCGGTCGAACCCGTCGAGGTCGAGCCGGAAACACCCGCAGATCCGGGCGGTTCGCTCTCCAGCATCATCTATGGTGACGAGGGCAACAACACGCTTGACGGCGGCGCCGACGGCGACACGATCTTCGGCCTCGACGGCGATGATCTGATCATCGGTGGCCGCGACACCCTTGCCAGCCGCGACATCAACAACACCATCGCCATCGAGGATCTGGAAGATCAGACCGAAAGCGATGACGGCAATGACGCGCTTTATGGCGGTGGCGGCAACGACACCATCATGGGCGGTGCCGGCGACGACATTCTCGACGGTGGCGACGGCGACGACGTTCTGATGGGTCAGGCGGGCGAAGACGTCTTCCGCGGCGGCGAAGGCTCCGACACGGTCGACTACAGCAACGAGAGCCCGTTCCAGCTGATCGTCAACCTGGAACGCAACTTTGCAAGCGGCGGAACGGCATCCGGCGACTCCTTCGACAGCATCGAGAACCTGATCGGTTCCGATGACCGGATCGACCGCTTCATCGGAACCTCTGCCGACAACCACTTCCAGGGCCAGGGCGGCGGCGACGTCTTCAACGGCCGTGATGGTGACGACATTCTCGACGGCGGCCGGGATGGCGACATCCTTTACGGCGAAGAAGGCAACGACACCCTCATTGGCGGCTCCGGGCAGGATTATCTGGACGGCGGCGAAGGCATCGACACGGTCGTCTACACGGGAAGCTCTGCGGCAGTCACGGTTGATCTCGGCAATGGTACGGCCAGCGGTGGCGACGCCACAGGTCCGGTACAGATTGTCGGGCGCGGCACAGCGATCCGCCACGACATCATCGTTGATGTCGAGAATGCTGTCGGCTCCACCCATGACGACCATCTGATCGGGACTGACGGCGAGAACGAACTGTCCGGCGGTCTGGGCGACGACATCCTGACCGGCGGCGGAGGTGCCGACGTCCTGAACGGCGGCGCTGGCAGCGACACCGCCGACTACAGCGACGCGACCAGCGGCGTGAGGCTGAACCTTGCACGTGGCAGGTCCGAGGGCGACACCTATGTCTCGATCGAGAACCTTGCCGGGTCCGGCCACAATGATCGCATGAAAGGCGACAATGCGGCCAATGTCCTGACGGGTCAGGGGGGCAATGACGTCCTGCGCGGCGGCCGTGGCGACGATACCCTGTTCGGCGACTTCGGTGACAAGGGAGAGGCAATCCCGCGTCCGGGTCTGGGCACCGGTTATGCGACGCTCGATGCCGATGCGACGAACAACTCGATTGCAACGGCGTTCGATATCTCGAACAACTTCTCGCTGACCGAAGATCCGAACATCTTCGATTCCACCAGTGTCCTGCACACGACGGTCAACGCGACCGGCAACGGTCTGGCCGGCTACTACAGCATCGACCTGGCCGCCGGAACGGTCCTCACCCTCGATATCGACGGCATTGCCGATCCGAATGTGCATGACAGCTGGGTCCGGCTCCTCGACAGCGAGGGCAACATCGTCACCCAGAATGATGATGGCGGCGGGGATCCGGGCTCGACCAGCAACCGGGATTCCAGCACGGTCTTCGTCGTTGAGGAAACGGGAACCTACTACATCGTGGAAGGCAGCTGGACGCCGGAATCGACGGAAGGCGGCTGGACCGAAGCCGTACCGGAGGGGGCGACCTATACGTTGAACGTCTCGGTCGAGTTCCCGCCGGAGCCGGATGAGCCGGGCGTTGCCGGAAACGACAAGCTTTATGGCGGCAATGGCAGCGACCTGCTCGACGGCGGTCTTGAAGCCGACCTTCTGGTTGGCGGCAGAGGGGAGGATTCGTTCCGCTTCTCCACCGAACTCGGAAATGGCAATGTCGACTGGATCTGGGACTTCAAGGTCGGTGACGACATGATCCAGCTCGACAGCTCCATTTTTGCAGAGGCGGGCGACCTCGGGCTTCTGGCCATGAACGCCTTCCACAAGAGTGCAGCAGGCGTTGCCCAGGATGCGAACGACCGGATCATCTATGACAGCGATGACGGTGTCTTGTTGTATGATGCAGACGGATCGGGAGACATGGGCGCAATCCAGTTCGCCCAGATCTCGACCGGCCTGGATCTTTCGGCCAACGACTTCCTGGTCGTCTGACAAACCGGCCCTCTGACCATCTGCGGCAGGGGAGCTCTTGCGCTCCCCTGCCGTCATCTCTTTCTTTACCCGGATAGTGTTCTACCTTGGCCGAGATGCCCGAAAGGAGCGTGTAATGAGGCACCTGTTTGACCGCCGCATGCTGATGATCGCCACCGGCTTGTTGGCAGCAGGCATTGGCTCGACGTCGGAAACAGCAATGGCACAGCCGGCACTTGTCCACGGAACCGTCACATTCGCCGGAAACGAACACATTCCGGAAGGCCGGTTGGTGTTCGATCTGCGGGAGATGGAAAACCGGAACAATTTGGACGAGCTTGCCGATAATGCCCCTCTTCAAAGCACCGGTAAGCAAGGGGAAATCTCTTACTCCGTCAACCTGCCAGCAGCACTAAAGCCCTCGAACAAGCTTGTGATTGTCGCCCGTCTTGAGCGTGCGGATGGCTGGCTGATTGCGCGCGGAAGCGCAAGACTTGCTCCAGACCAGCCTGCCGATATCACCCTTCACAAGGTCATGTACTGAACATTGCCTTGGCAGCGTGACCGGCCACGCCTCCGCGCTTGACGGACTGGAAAGCGTCCAAAAGAAACTGTTTTGCATGGAAAACACTGAAGTTAAGCACCTAAAACCTCAGTGTCGGCAATATCAATGTATGGCTCTGTGTTCTTCAAATGTTTTCAGTTTTGAAGATTTTTTGCTCAATTCAGCTTGCAAACCCGATAGACTGAAGCAGGAGACACGCAGTGCAGCCTTTGAGCGCGCCCTGCCCGGAAAACTGCAAGGCTGTGCAAATGACAAATGCAATATCCGGAATGCCAGTATTTTGGAAACGTATCCTCGTCGCAGGCGCGATGGTTGCCTTGGGATATTCTCCCATTCCATCGGTCCATGCGGACACATCGGCCAAGACTGAAATCATTGACAGCGCCGAGGCACCGTGGCCTTCGATCGGTCAGGTGAATGTCGCGGGTTATCGGCGCAGATCCATGTGCACCGGCACGCTCATAGCGCCGAACCTCGTCCTGACAGCCGCACATTGCCTCTATTCGCGGCAGACGCAGCGTCCCTTCAACCCCGATGATGTTCTATTCATTGCAGGCGTCCGGCGCGACACCTATGCCGAACGTCTTGAAGCAGCCTGTTTCAAGATCCCCGATGACTACACCTTCACACAAAATCCAAACCAGCGTACCATTCGCCATGATGTGGCGCTCATCGTCCTCAAGCGCAAATCATCCCTGCCTCCTGTCGGGCAACTCAGTCCGTCAGCGGTGGAGAAGCTTTCAGATGAAACACCGCTTACAGCCGTTGGTTATCGCAGATCCCGGCGGTTTCTTCCGACTTCGCATCCCGGTTGCAATATTATCCGGAAATCGAATGGGGTCTGGGTGACAAGCTGTCAAACCCAACTGGGCGCTTCAGGCGGCCCCATCCTGACCCGGCAAGACGGCAACCTGAAGATAGCAGCGATCATGTCCGCACAGCTCAAGAGCGGCGATTCCGTTGTCGTTCCCGAAACATCCTGGCGGCCTCTTCTTGAAGATCCAAGCTGCACGGCTTCAGCCTTAAATCACACTCAAAGCAAGACGGCCTTCAATCAGCAACCGTCCGCGCATGGTGACCCAGCGGATCAGTCTCGCACTGCCACAATGCCTGAATAGCTGTACGGGCCGGGAGCGCTACGCGCGGCTTTGCCGGCAAACGCTTTCAGGGCATGCAACATATTGCCAAGAAAAAACCATTGGCGATCAATGGCATCCTGCTGTTAATTGAGCGGGCTGGCCGTGCATTCCGCTTGGCCGGATAACAGAAATCTCCCGAGACCGTCCATGGCTTCCGTTCCGCGCAACCGATCACTGGAAAAACTGAATTTTGTTGCCAGTGCGACCCCCGAAGCAAAACAGGCGCGCGACATGCTGGTCGATAAATATGGTGATGTCGCACCGGAAGACGCTGAAATGGTCGTCGCTCTGGGCGGCGACGGGTTGATGCTGCAGACGCTCCACAGATTTATGGGCACCGGCACCCCGATCTACGGCATGAACCGGGGCTCTGTCGGCTTTCTCATGAACGAGTTCCATCCGGACGGCTTGCGCGAACGTCTCAAGGCTGCAGACATCACCCCGATCCATCCGCTCTATCTTGGCGCGACCGTCGAGGGGGGCGAGTTTCACGAAGCACGTGCGATCAACGAGGTCTCCTTGTTGCGGCAGACGTCGCAGGCGGCCAGACTGCGTATCTCGGTCGATGAGCGTGTCCGGCTGGAGGAGCTTGTCTGCGACGGCATCATCGTCTCTACTCCCGTTGGCAGCACAGCCTACAATCTGTCTGCACACGGGCCGATCCTCCCGGTTCAGGCCCCGCTGCTCGCCATGACCCCGCTCAGTGCGTTTCGACCGCGGCAGTGGCGCGGCGGCCTCCTGCCAAACCAGTCCCGCGTTGACATCGAGATCCTCGAACCGGAAAAACGGCCCGTCAGCACATCCGCGGATCATCGGGAGATCCGGCGAGTGACCCATGTAACCATCCGGCTGGATGCAGAACAGGAAAGCCTGATCATGTTCGATTCAGATCACGACTGGGACGAGCGGATTTTGACGGAAATGTTCAGATATTGACATCCCGCATGCAACACCCTGTTAAGAACACGCATGCACATTGTACCCATGAAGTGTGCTCCGGCCTCCAGTGAGGTACTGAAGGCATGGCACATCACGACAAACAACAGGACCCAGGTTCCATCATGGCAGGCAAATCAGCGGGCGGCGATCAAGGCGATCAATATGAAGTGCTTACGCCTCCGTCCGACCTGCGCAAAAAGGTCCGGGTCCTCAACAAGCGGGAAGCTGCCAAGTTCGATCCGGTCAAGGCCGCAGAAGCAGCCATGGAGCGCCTCTCGGCAAATTTCGGCTCCTGGATGCAGACCGAAACCTCCGATCTCCTTTCCGCCTATGCCGACATCGGGACGTCAGGCGTCGACGCGGAAAAGCTCGAACGGTTGTACCAGTCGGTACACAACATCAAGGGCCAGGCCCGGACATTGGGCTATCCGCTTGTCGGTTCAGTCGCATCAAACTTCTGCCATCTGATCGAGAGCCTGCCCTCGCCGTCCGGCTTTCCGATGGAACTGAGTGGCCGCTATGTCGACGCTATCCGGGCCATGGTTATGGAAGGCGCGCGGGATCATGACAACGAAACCGGAGCCGAATTGCTGCAGACGCTGACAAGCCTGAGCGAAGACCATCTCCGGAAAATTCGTAACTCCGACGACTGACAATCACCGAAGCCACCGGGCCTGTGAGCGGGTCAGACCGGCGGCAGCAAATCCCGTTGCGCCCTGTCCTTGTCAAATTGCAAAACCCGGGCAAGATCAAGCGGACCGGTGTCCTCCAGGCTCGCCATTTGCTGAACCAGTACCCTTGAGGATGCACTGGACATGGCTGAATAGGGATTTGCCTGAACCGCCGCAAACACCTCGTCAAGCCGCCCGCTGACCACCGTCACGTCTGCATCTCTGTCATTCCGGAACAGGGCCTCAAACGGATCCGATGTTTCACCGGCATGGAATGCCGGCAGGGCCTGCGCATTGGCATCACTCGTTCGGGAACCGTCTTCCCGGTCTGCGGAGCGTTGACCGCCCGGCCCCGCATTTCCCATAGGGGACGGTTGTTCGGAAAAGGCCAGCAAATAGGACGGCTGCGCGCTGGCAACAGGTTTTGCTCCGGGCAACGCAGCCACATTGGCGATTCCCTCTTCTTTCAAGGGATTGACACTGGCAATCAGGTTCACCGCATCGTGTTTTGAGACGATGACCTCATAAACCTCGCCGAGCGTGCGGGCCGACCCGTCCTGATGATAAAAGATCGGCCTGTTGGCCTCGGCCTGCTTGCCGAAAATCACATCTGCCCGCATTTGACCATTGGCATTGGCGGCTTCAATCAGCCGGGACGCGCCGGTCGCCCCCAGAAAATGCGCCATGTAAAGTTCGCCGTCAGACGGTTCACGGCCAAGCCTGGTTCTCAGATGGTCCGCATTCTTTTGGGTCAATGCGCCTGCCATCAACGAAGCGATTTCCGGGTCCTGACGCAGCTCCAGGATTTCCTGCCGCATGGCCGGGTCGGACACGTGGTAGCGGCCAGACGAAGTCCGCTCTATGGCATCCGAATACCTGTCGAGGCCGTGACGCGGACCGGCTTCCTTCATGGTTTCCAGCCAGGTCGATTCGATGAACTGGAACAAACCGGTTGCAGACGATGTGCGCGCCTTGGCCGCCGGGTCGAATGAGGACTCGCGCAGGGCTGTCTTGACCAGATAGTCGAAAGACGTGCCTGTCGTGCTACTGGCGGTCTGAAACGCCTGCTCGATCCGGGACGCGATCGAGGGGGCTTCTGCAACGCGCATGATCCGGTACTCCTCGATATTAACTCTTGATTGAAGGGTACCGTCGCACCCGCAAGGTTAATGAAGCGTTAATACCCGACCGGCAGACAGTGCCCGGCCGCCGGAAAGGGCAAAGTTTGACCCAGGGGCCTTGCCAGAGCCTTGCGCCGGGAGCCATTTCAGATGTCCGGACGGTCCATTTCGAAAACCGTTTCGATAACCGCGTAGTCCTTGTAACCCAGCCGCGACAACGGCTTGATTCGGGTCACGTCCACGCGGCCGTCGTGAACAAGGCTGTCGTCAATGTGAACGGCGACAACCTGCCCGAACACGACGTAGCTGTCGGTCTCGCTGCCATCCAAAGCGGTCATGCGCATGGTCTTGAGATGCTTGCACTCCAGAGCCGTCAGCGCATCGGCCACTCTTGGCGGCTTCACCAGACGCGAGGGAGCCGTTTTCAGCCCGGCAAGCCCAAACTCCGAAGTTTCATGCGGCACCGGAGCCGAAGATACATTCATCTCGTCCTTGAGGGACCAGCTCGCCATGTTGCAGACGAACTCTCCGGTCTTGTCGATATTGGAAACGGAATCCTTGTAGCCGCTTGACGAGAACATCACCATGGGAGGAGCATCGCCGATTGCATTGAAGAAGCTGTAAGGCGCAAGATTGGCGCGGCCCTCGTTGTCGAGCGATGAAATCCAGCCGATCGGACGCGGCGAGACGATTGCCTTGAAGGGGTTGAACGGCAGGCCGTGGTCGTTTTTGCTTGTTTCGTAATACATCGCTGGCTTCAGCCTTCCACCCACTCTGTTGTAATTTGGGAAATCTCCGGACGCGGACGCTCGACCGGTGCCTGGGTCGGCGTTCCGATATGGATGAACCCGGCAAAACGTTCATTCTCCTTGCAGCCAAGATAGCGGCTGGCTTCCTCGTCGAACGCGTACCATTCGCTGAGCCATTGTGCGGCAAAGCCGGAAGCCGCAGCTGCGTTCACGAGATTCATGCAGACAGCACCGGCTGACAGCTCCTGCTCCCAAACCGGGATTTTCGGGTGAATGCCGGCCCGGCTAACGACGCCGACCACGAGCGGTGCACGGCCAAACCGGCCCAGTTCCTGGGCACGGCGGGCCTCGTCCAGCGGACCATCGCGTTTTTCGACGATCCCGGCAAGCCTTTCCCCGATTTTCACGCTGTCTGCAGACCGGTACACAATGAACCGCCAGGGGGCGAGTTTTCCATGATCGGGCACTCTTGCCGCAATCGTCAGGATCGTGTCCAGAGTAGCCTTGTCCGGCCCCGGGGCACTCATTGTAATCGAGGGATGGGACCGGCGGCGCGAGAGAAACGAAATCACGTCCGGATGGGCGGATGCAGGGTCTGACATCGGCAGCGCCTTGTATTGTTGAAATCCTCGGTACCCACGTAACCGAATAGGCGCTAAAGTCAACGCTTGGCGGCACCATCTTGAAGATGCCCCAAATGAACCCCATAAGGACGGGTCCGGCCGGTTGCCAAGGCGCGTCATGACACAGTATTTAGTCCGGAAAGAACCAACAGACCAACAGGGGGAAGCATTGGCAGCATTTGACAGGTTACGCTGGTTGCGCGGCGCGGCAGCCTTCTGGCTGGCAACAGCCTCCTTCGGCAGCGTCACCGCATCGGCACAAGACCTGCCCATGCCGCCGAGAGCGAAACCCTCCGCGCAGGCAGCCCCCGAAGAGGTGGCCCCGCCGCTCGAAAGCCTGCTTGATCGCGAACCTGAACCGCTGTTCTCCGATACATTGGTCCCCTACGCCCCACCGACCGGCAACAGCTCGGGTTTCAGCCGCGTGCAGGAGCAAGGCGCACTCTATTTGATGGCACGGCTGACCCGTGACACCCAGCCGCTGGAAAACGGCCTGATCTGGCGGATCTACAGCGAAGTGACCAATGATGAAGGCCGCCTGGAACTGATCGCAACGGCGCGCGGAGGCGATGCCGAGTTCCGGCTGGATCCCGGTTCCTACCTTATTCACACATCCTATGGCCACGCAACCGCAACGAACAGGATCGTGATCGGGCGCGAAGTCCAGTCCAAGATGGTCACCCTCAATGCCGGTGGCGTGACGCTGGACGCAGCCTTTGGAGACGACACGCCCCTGGTCAGCCCCGAACTCAAGTTCGACATTTACGGCACCGAGTTCGATGAACGCGGTGAGCGTGAACTGGTGGTCGGGGATGTGAAGCCGGGAAAAATCATAAGGCTCAACTCGGACACCTACCATGTCGTCAGCACATATGGCGCGGCCAACGCCGTCGTGCGCGCCGATGTCCAGATCATCGCAGGCAAGCTCACCGAGGCAACCATTTACCACGAGGCGGCCGATATCACCTTGAAGCTTGTGAACGAGCTGGGCGGCGAAGCCATTGCCAACACATCCTGGTCGGTTCTCAGCCCGGGCGGCGATGTGGTCGTGGAGGCAAACGGCGCGTTCCCCGATTTCGTGCTGGCGGCCGGGGAGTATGAAGTGGTCGCCCGCAACAGCGGCCGCACCTATCAGGACAAATTCACGGTGCAGCCCGGTGTTGACCGCGAAGTCGAAGTGCTCGCCCGCTCCAAAGGCAGTTTCCGGGCAAGCGTGAGCGACTAGAAAACGGGCTTGATGCCTTATATGGAACCGCTACAGGCGTACCCTGAATTTGCGGCTTTGCCGCATACCTGACCCCATTTGCATGACCTTTGTCTGCAGGAAGTCCATGATCTCTTTCTGATCCTTGAAACCGGACAGCGTCTCGAAGGGAATTGGATTCCCGACACGTGCGGTAATTACCGACCCCAGGATACGGCGGAATTCCCGGACAAGCAGAGACAGGCGAAGGGTGAGCGAGTATTTGCTGACCAGGTGGAAGATCCAGGAATTCTGGCCTTCAAAATAAAGCGGCAAGACGGTCGCCTTTGAGGACCGGATCATCTTGGCGGTAAATGTCTTCCAGGGGAGCTCCTCGGCCCGGCCAAACGGTTTCGATGCCGTTGCAACGCCCCCGCCGGGGAAAACAATGATGGTCACCCCTTCATCGAGCAGTTTCAGTGCCTCGCGGCGGGTTGCCATGTTGGTCCGGAGCGCTTCCTTGGTTTCTTCGAAATCGACCGGCAAGGAAAACGGGCGAATTTCGGGAACCTTCAGCAGCTCGTTATTGATCATGATCTTGAAGGGACGGCCCAATTGCTCTGCGAGCGACAGGATCGCCAGACCGTCGCCAATGCCGTAAGGGTGGTTGGCAATCATTACCAACGGACCGTCCGGCAGGTTTTTCGGGGGCCATTCCCCGTTGGACACGGACACATTCAGATTGATCAGGCTAAGCAGGTCGCTCCAGATATGAGGCGACGTTCCAACCTTGGATGTCTGCCACAATTCGTACAGGTCCAGAAGCTTCCGGCGTCCGGACATGCCCTCGATGGAGCGGATGACCCAACGCTTCAGCGGCGGGTGCGCGGGATTTGCATAGCTAAATTCGGCGTATTCCACAGGCGAACCGTTCATTTCTCGGGTTTGATCGCTAAAAGATCAGATCCTTTAGCAGCAGCCTCATTTCACTTTCGTGACAACGCCTGCCCCTGGGGCATCTCATTGCCAGTTGGCAAATGGTGTCCCAGAGGGTTGTTGACAAGCAGTCCGCCGGAAAAGCGGGCAAGCTTTGTTAACGCAAGTCCGGCGGGATGGCTTCTTCCTTAAGCGAAGAGATCGCGTCATCCAGGCTCATCGGCGTCTGATGCTTGGAGCCAAGACGGCGGATATTGACCGACCGCTCTTCGGCTTCCCGCATGCCACACACGACAATGACCGGAACCTTTGCAAGCGAGTGCTCGCGGACCTTGTAGTTGATCTTCTCATTGCGGAAGTCGGTGGTCACACTCAAGCCCGCCGCCTTCAATTGCTCCGCAACTTCCCGGCCATAATCATCCGCCTCGCTGGTGATCGTGGCCACCACGACCTGCTGCGGAGCGAGCCAGAGCGGGAAATGGCCGGCGAAGTTCTCGATCAAGATGCCAAGGAAGCGTTCCATCGAGCCGCAAATCGCCCGGTGAACCATGACAGGCGTTTTCTTTTCGCCGTCCCTGTCCACATAGAACGCACCGAAACGCTCAGGCAAGTTGAAGTCCACCTGCGTGGTGCCGCACTGCCATTCACGTCCGATCGCATCGCGCAAGGTGTATTCGAATTTCGGACCGTAAAACGCGCCCTCGCCGGGAAAGATCTCGGTTTTCACCCGGCCGCCGGATTCGGCTTCGATCTGCTTGAGCACGTCTTCCATGACGGCCTCGGCATGATCCCACAGCTCGTCGGAACCGACACGCTTTTCCGGGCGGGTCGAGAGTTTCACGACAATCTCGTTGAAGCCGAAATCCTCATAAACCGACAGGATCAGCTCGTTGATCTTCAAACACTCGGCGGCCAGTTGCTCGTCGGTGCAGAAGACGTGGGCATCATCCTGGGTAAAGCCGCGCACGCGCATCAGCCCATGCATCGCACCCGACGGTTCATAGCGATGCACAACGCCGAACTCGGCAAGGCGCAGCGGCAAATCGCGATAGCTTTTCAGGCCATGCTTGAAGATCTGGACGTGACCGGGACAGTTCATCGGCTTTAGTGCAAAGACACGGTCATCCTCGCTATCGGGGTCTGCGCACTGGACCGAGAACATGTTGTCCTTGTACCAGCCCCAGTGCCCGGAGGTTTCCCAAAGCGATGTGTGCAGCACCTGCGGGGCGTTGACTTCATCATAGTCGTCTTCCAGACGGCGGCGCATATAGGCGACGAGTTTCTGGAACAGGGACCACCCTTTGGGGTGCCAGAACACGACACCCGGGCCCTCTTCCTGGAAATGGAACAGGTCCATTTCGCGGCCGAGCTTGCGGTGATCGCGCTTTTCGGCCTCTTCCAGCATGTGCAGGTAGTTCTTCAACTCCTTGTCACTGGACCAGGCCGTTCCATAGATGCGGGTCAGCATTTCGTTGTTGGAGTCGCCGCGCCAATAGGCCCCCGCCACCTTCATCAGCTTGAAGGCGTCGCCAATCTGCTTGGTTGAGGCCATGTGCGGCCCCCGGCACAGGTCCAGCCAGCCGCCCTGCCTGTAGATCTTGATTTCCTGGTCCTGAGGAATCGCATCCACAAGTTCAACCTTGTAGGCCTCCCCTTGCTCAGCGAAATACTTCTTCGCCTCGTCACGGGTCCAGACTTCCTTGGTGAACGGCGCACCGCGCTGAATGATCTCCCGCATCTTCTTTTCGATCACGGGGAGGTCTTCCGGAGTGAACGGCTCGTTCTTCTTGAAGTCGTAGTAAAACCCGTTTTCGATCACCGGACCGATGGTCACTTGCGTGCCGGGCCACAGCTCCTGAACCGCTTCGGCCATCACGTGTGCCGCATCATGGCGGATCAGTTCGAGCGCGCGCGGGTCATCGCGGGTCACGATTTCGATCTGTGCATCGGTCTGGATCGGATCGGAAAGATCTCGCAGCTCGCCGTCAAGGGCAATCGCAACTGCCTTCTTGGCCAGCGACTTGGAAATGCCCGCAGCAACATCGGCACCGGAAACACCCGGTTCATAATCGCGCACGGAATTGTCGGGGAAAGTCAGATGTATCATCAGTTTCTCCAGCTCACTCCTGCAGACAAGGCAGGTAAGCATTCTTGTGGTCTTGGACAGACATGCTGATAGGTCATTCTGACTGCGCCATCAACCCTGCGCCACGCGAACCTGCGACACGCGACCACTGGCAAGCATGCCTATTTGTCCCTGATAAATTATTTTTCTGAAACACGTCTCGTTTTGATGGCGGCCAGCAAATACCTCACGATATCTACGAAGCGGCTCCTCTGAAATCGCCGCGGCCACCGCGAATGCTTCGCAACCAGCTCAAGGCCGGACTCACAAGGTGCCACCATGCTTCTGAGAAGCCTTATTTTCCCAGTTTTCGTCATTGTTTCTGCAGTCGCCGGTGGGGTCTTTGCCTCTGCGTTTACGCCTTTGGCGCCGTCGGTCAGCTGGCTGCTCATGATTGTCATGTTGACGATGGGACTGTCCCTGCGCCTCCAGGATTTCATTCTCGTGACCCGCCAACCGTCGAATGTGCTCCTCGGTCTGGCCCTGCAATACACAATCATGCCGCTGGTTGCTTTGGGCATCGGTTTGGCGATGAAACTGCCTCTTGAGTTACTTGCAGGATTGGTTCTGGTAGGATGCAGTCCCGGCGGCACCGCTTCAAATGTGATGACCTATCTGGCACGTGCAAACCTTGCACTTTCCGTTGTTCTTACGAGTGTGTCCAGCATCCTAGCCGTCGTCTTGACGCCGGCCTTGATGCTTCTGCTCATCGGCCAAAGGATCGAAATCAACGCAGCCGCAATGCTCATCAGCATCTCCAAGATCGTCTTATTGCCAATTATCGCCGGTTGCCTGATCAACACAGTGCTTCGCAGGCAGCTGGACTACATCAGAACCTCATTTCCGATAACAGCTGCTGCAGCTATTTTACTAATTATCACCATCGTCACGGCCTTGAACCGTTCCGATATCGTCACCACCGGCGCGGCCGTAGTGACCTCCATACTTTTGGTTTGTGTAGCAGGATTTTCACTCGCGTATGCCATTGCGCGGTTGTTGAAACTTGACCTGAGCTCCGCAAGAGCCGTCAGCATTGAAGTCGGCATGCAAAATTCCGCTTTGAGTGCAGCGCTTGCGCTTCAGTTTTTCTCACCGCTCACCGCCGTGCCTGCGGCACTCTTTTCAATCCTGCAAAACGTGGTTGCCGCTCTTATCGCCTCGTATTGGGCAAAACATCCGCCCGAGCAATAGAGCACGTCTCGACCATTTGGCTTCACATGACCACGGCACTTCTGATTTCTGGCTCCGCGGCCGTTCGGTAAATGAAATACAGCTCATCAGTGCCGTTGCGCCGGTCACACGATAGATCAGACCGAATTTCGCGGATCCCAGCCAACAAAGAGAACCGTTTTTCTGAATCAAATGGGTCCAAATCGCCAAGACACGCGCTTGCCCCCTTCCCGACGGAATGGGCGGGGGCACTACAATTTTTGCTGTCTTGACCCCCGGAAGGTCAATCGAGCCTTGTCTCTTTTGAAATGTGCTCCCCATTCCAGCGCGCATAGCGCCATGGCAGGTACCACGCCGCATTGCCGGGCAAGCGTTCGGGGATGGGGTCAAAACCGGACGCCCCCCACGGATTGCATCTGAGGATACGCGCGAGGCCGATCCAGCCCCCCGCCCAAAGACCATGGGTTTTCAAGGCGTCGGCCGTGTACTCCGAGCAGGTCGGCGCATAGCGGCACCCCCGCCCCATGACAAGGGACAGCGAATGGCGGTAGATCCAGATCAGGCCAAGGCCGATCCTTGCCGGAATTCCCGGAACCGGCGTGTCAGCTCTTTGCTGCCGGTCCAACGCGTGTTTTTCGTGGCTCGCGCACATGTGATGAGGTCCAAGGTCAGGCAACAGCCCCGCATGTTTCAGCCGCACCGGTTTTGTCCGCCTCGATCTGGTCCAGAGCGTCCACAACCGCATCAAACACAAGCATGGTCGACGCATGCCGTGCCTTGTATTCGCGAACAGGCTCGAGAAATTTCAGATCTCCAAACCGGCCCGCAGGCGGTTCGCCGCCTTCTTTCAACATGGCCTTCATGGTCTTCTGCAGCTCGCGCAATTCAGCCAGAGGTGTTCCGATCACGTGTTGCGCCAGAATTGACGACGACGCCTGCCCCAGCGCGCAGGCCTTGACGTCATGCGCGTAATCAGAGACCACGCCGTTCTCCACAACGATATCGACGGTCACCGTCGAACCGCAAAGACGTGAATGAGCGGTCGCTGTTGCCTGCGGATGCTCAAGCCGCCCAGTTCGTGGAATGTTGCCGGCGAACTCAAGAATCCTGGCATTATAGATATCATCGAGCATTATAGCCTCGTTACATATGCTTGCGTATACATGACCTCATTGCGGCCATATAAACTCTGACTATATACAGTACCGCCGCGACTGGCGCACAAGTGTCAAGTGGTCGCTGACAGATCAGACGCGTGTCGCAGACACGCTAGAGGACATCCACATTCACACCGATAACTCCTCATTCGCAATTGTGACGGACTATGTTAAGTGTCAAGCCCTGAGTACAGTCGGCGATCTGATCCGTGCCAATGAGAATGCCGTATGACGAGTGATAAAAGCAAGTTAGCGAGGATCGAAATGGACGCTGTCCTCAAGCCTGTAGAAAACAGATTTGACCGCAAATCCCCCGATCAGCTCCAACGTCCAAGCCGGGAAGAAGCGGAAGCCGCTGTGCGCACTCTGCTGGCCTGGACAGGAGATGATCCCGACCGGGAAGGCCTCCTTGATACGCCGAAACGCGTCGTCAAGGCTTTCACCCAGCTCTATGGCGGGTATTTCGAAGACCCGCTGGAACATCTTGAACGGACCTTCGAGGATGTCGGCGGCTATCAGGACATCGTGATGGTGCGCGGGATCCCGTTCCACTCACATTGTGAACACCACATGCTGCCCTTCATCGGCGAAGCTCACATTGCATATTATCCATCGGAAGGTGTCGTGGGGCTTTCCAAACTGGCACGCGTCGTGGACATCTATGCAAAACGCCTGCAGACCCAAGAAAACTTGACGGCCCAAGTCACTTCGGCCATTGACGACACGCTCGCACCACGCGGTCTGGCAGTTATGCTCGAAGCAGAACACCAATGCATGACCATGCGGGGCGTTCAAAAACCGGGTGTCTCAACGATCACCACACAATTCACAGGCGTATTCCAGGATGATCCGGCTGAACAAGCCAAGTTCATCACACTGGTACGCGGCGGGGCGAAGTAAGCCCCGTCTTTCGACCAGGGGCGATTTTCCGTGTGCGATCTCTGTTTCGCAAAGCGAAGCGACAAATCCGAAATTGAAAACGGCAATCTGATGATGCCGAAATTCGACAGCGACGGTCTTATCGCCGCTGTCGTGACCGACATTGATACACGCGAAGTGCTCATGGTCGGATACATGAATGACGAAGCGCTTCGCCGGACGATCGAGACGGGCGAAGCTTGGTACTGGAGCCGGTCACGCCAGGAGTACTGGAAAAAGGGCGGCACGTCGGGGCAGGTGCAAACGGTACACGAAATCCTCACCGATTGTGATCAGGACGCCCTCGTCCTGAAAGTCAGCGTTGGCGGCAACGGCGCGACATGTCACGTCGGGTACCGGTCATGCTTTTACCGGAAGGTAGACGGGCACAGCGCCGAAGGACACATCCGGCTCAGCGTGACCGAGACCGACAAGGTCTACGATCCGGCTGACATTTACGGCAAATAGCACTGAAAACGGCCGCATTCGCGGCCGTTTTGCTTCATGATGACCCGAGAAACCGGTTCATCAGGTCATCGTAATGTACTGGCGCATTTGCTCGGCTTCATGTTCGACCTGTGCAATCTTGTGCTTGACGACATCGCCGATCGATATGACGCCCGCAACCTTGCCGTCCTCTAACACGGGAACGTGACGAAACCGGCCCGCGGTCATTTTTGCCATGACTTCGTTGATGCTGTCTGCCTCGGCGCAAGTGACGACCTTCGATGTCATGAACCTCGACACGGGCTCGGACAAGGCGGCCGTACCGCTTTCTCCGATCGCCCGCACGATATCGCGTTCCGAAATGATACCCTCAATGTGCCCCTCCGGGTCAGTCACGAGGATCGCACCGATCCGGTTCTTTCCCAGCACCTTGCACACGTCACCAAGAAGCGTTTCACCGCGCTCTGCAATCACGTCCCTGCCCTTAGAATTCAAGATAGCGGCAACTGACATTTGAGAACTCCTCTAGCGACTTTTCATTGAGCGCGACGGCCGCGCGCTTTGGCTATCATGGCAAAGTTTCCCGTCAACGCAATGGTCTCGAAGGCGCGCGCGGCGGCACAGGATCCAGCAACGGGAACAATGCCAGTCCTGTCAGGAACCCGCCAATATGCGCCTGCCAGGCAATCGACGTTCCCGCCGAACCACCCGTGATACCGAAAAACAGATTGAGGGCGAACCACGCCGCTGTAAAACCGATCACGGACTTGTTGCGCATGCACACAGCAAGCGGCATCGCCGGCACGCGGTAAGCGGCTGCATCCGTCCGGCGGATCGCCCCGAGCGGCCCTCCCAACTCGAACACGAACCTGACAGCGACCGCCATTTGTCCGGAAATCGCAGCTGACGCCCCGATCATCGGAATCGTTTCCCCCCAATGTGTGAAGAGATGAAGAACTGCTCCGCCAATCGCACAAAGCGCCGACAGGATCAGAAATCGTGACGTACCAAATCTTCGTGCCACTGCGCTGCCAAAGATGGCCATCCAAAGCAGGTTCAGGAAGATATGCATCGCGCCACCATGCAGGAGGCTGTAGGTCAGAAAGCTCCAGATATCGGCAGGCAACCCGCCGGGGGTTCCACCGTTCATGAAAACGCCCGGCTCATATCGGATCGGCCAAAAGGCAAAATAAAAGAGGACGGCATTGTCCAGATTTTGGGGCAAGACAAAGGACCGGATGAGCTGAATCGCGATCAGGATCGCCGACAGCCAGACAATCACTCCGGGCAGATTGAAGGCAGGCGCGCGAGCCGGCGGTGGAGCGGATTTCTGGCCAGATTCGTAAACATTCATGCGGGCACCCTTTCTACTCCCACATCACATTTACGGTTTCTCCGCGCTCAAACAAGCCGGAACCGGCTTCCAGTCCATTCAAATCCGGCAAGACCGTTCAGCAGCTTGCAAGCAGCATGACCACCGGGAAAAGATGACGAAAAGTAAGTTGTTATATCTTCGTCGAACGAATCAAAACCCTCAAGGGAATCTAACCGCCACATATGTCATAAAATCTCACAATGCAAAAAACCGAATTAATATCTACCCATATTGCGAGAAAGAAGCACGTTAAATTGTTTTTAATATACATATTTCTAATCAATTGTGCACATTATACTTTTTCAATTTGAAAATCGCTCAAGTATCGCTTCTTCTAGTGATTGCACTGACCAATCAGGCATTTGGCACATCCCCTGCAACGTAGACAACTGTCACTTGCTTGAAATGCTTCGGCGTCCCGCTTTGAAACAGCCACGTATTGTTTCGGAGCGAACCAGACGCAGCACATCTGGGGAACAGTAATGAAAAACGGCGTTACACGAACCCTCTATACCTATTGGGACGAGCTGCGCGGCTTCCGCCCCTCGCCCGACCGGAGCGACATTGATCCCGGCCAGATTCGCGCGTTGTTGGGCGATACGTTCATACTGGAATCGTCTTCCGCCAGGGATGTCAGGTATCGCCTCGCCGGCACCCGTCTGTGCTCTGCCCACTGCAGGGAGCTCAAGGGACGCAAATTTTTGCGTGGCTGGAATGAAAAGGATCGCGAAGCCCTTGAAAGCCTGATTACCGCTGTCACTGAAGATGCCGGCGTGGCGGTCATCGGTGTCTGCGGCCACACCGAACATGACCAGAAACTGCCGATGGAGATGCTGCTGTTGCCGTTGAATGTGCCCGGTGAAGGCCGGGTCCGGGTTCTTGGATGTTGCAGCCCGATGACGCGGCCATACTGGATGGGACTGCACCCCCTGTTGAAACAATCGATCACCAGCCTGCGCCTGATCTGGCCAGACGAGCGGCCGCATCACCTGCGCTCCGACACTGTTGTCTCGCCGGTCGTCCCGCGCAAAAAGTCAGAGGACGTGGCAACCCCCTCTTCGTCTCACATGCCGCCTTGTCCGGTTCGGCAAGTTGGACATCTCACCGTTTATGCCGGTGGCAAGGCGTGATGAAATTCCCGCCCTTCAAGAAAAGGGTATTGTATATTTCAACAATATTTGGAAACTGGAACAAATACTGACAGGGGCGGATGGGTGTAGCCGCTCCTTGCCAGTCCCGGTGTTGGTGTGTGGAACAAGTCGGATGAGCAACAGTATTGCCTTTTCAAAAGCGAACGGCGAAACGTCCTTCAAACACGAGAAACGCCGGGATCCACGGGTTAAAGTCAGTGTTCTTGGACGTTTCAGACTGGGAGCCGCATCCGATCACCCCTGTCAGGTGGTCGACATGTCAGCGAGTGGCGCTGCTCTTGTTTCACCGGTTCCGGTGGAAACGGGCGAGACGGCCACGGTCTTTCTGGATGGCTTCCCTGCATTGACAGGACGGGTTGTCCGGCTTCTGGACAGTGGGTTCGCTGTGGCGTTTTCCTCCGGCCCGGAAGATCGCGGTCAGGTTTCAAGCCGGCTGTCCGAGTTGGATGGTGACAGGGAAACGATCTGGCCCGAGACAGCCATTCCGCTACAAAGCCCCTTCACACCAACCATGACGGAAGTCGCCGACAGCCACGGAAAAAGGCATTATTGCCAAATCGTGGACCTGTCACTCCAGACAGTGACCATCGCCACAAGTGAAAGGCTCGCGCTCGGCGAGCGCATCACAATCGGCCGCAAGCGTGCTGTTGTCACACTTCATACGGACCATGGGATCGTCGCGGAATTTGAAGACCAAGACAATCGCCACACCTGAAAACACGTAGAATTCAGCCACTCAAAGCCGCAGGAGCCTTTCTCAAGGTGTTTTTGCAGATTCAATCAAGGCAAGTACTTGCAATAGAGACAGGTATAACCCGGCTTGAATTAATCATGTTTTCAAATTGATATCCGGTGTCGTGGCACCAAGGCGCACCATGTGGCATTTTGGGTCCTCATTGGGAGGACGTGACGGTGACCGCAATACCAGGCCGTGCAGCGCATTCAGCGAGCATCCTTGCCATCCTGGCATTGACCGGGGCGGCCAACGCCGCACCTGAACGCTTCATGCATATGGACAAGAGCGTGAATGCCCCGATCGGGCATCAACAATTTTGTGCCGATTACCGGCCCGCCTGTGACCAAGTAACGGATGTCCCGAAAATTGTCCCCTTGTCGCAAAAACGCTGGGACGAACTCATCGCCATCAACCGCCACGTCAACCAGCGCATAGAACCCACGACCGATGCCGAATTGTGGGGGCGCCCGGAATTCTGGGCCTACGCCAGTCTGGGCGCTGGCGATTGCGAAGAATACGTTCTTGAAAAACAGCGCGCCCTGGTCGCAGCCGGGTGGCCTCTCAGTGCACTGCTGATCACTGTCGTAAAAGACCTTGACAATTCCGGACACGCGGTTTTGACCGTTCGCACCAGTTTGGGAGATCTCATTCTGGACAACAAGGCGCAGGCAGTCTTGCCTTGGTATGCAACCCCCTACCGCTACATCAAACGCCAGTCGGCGACGGTCCCGTCTGCATGGACCGGCATCGCGGATACGCGCATCACCACCGTCGGCAGCCTTGGCAAGACGTCGGGGACCAGGTAGCTGAAGCGCTTCACGGCAATGATCCGGACCACCCGTCCCTGCCCCCTCAAAGCTCTCTCAAAGCCCCCTCAAACAGCTATTGGAAACGTCTGCGCTGTCCTGCAAGGCACCATGTTGACCGTCAGAGGGCCGCAAGTTTCGTTTTGAAACGCTGCCAGTTTTGAACATAACGCCGGGCGGCCTCCTTGATGCCCTGCGCTGCCGGTTCGTCCAGGGACCGGACAACCTTGCCCGGCACCCCGACAACAAGAGAATTGTCCGGGATCACCTTGCCCTCCGCGACAAGCGCATTGGCGCCGATGATGCAATTCCTGCCGATCACCGCACCGTTCAAGATCGTCGCCCCCATTCCGACCAGGCTGTTGTCGCCAACCGTGCAGCCGTGAAGGATCACCTTGTGGCCAATCACGCAATCCGTTCCGATGGTCAGTGGATAGCCCGGATCGGTATGGCACACACAGCCATCCTGAATGTTGGACCGTGCTCCCAAACGGATCAGCTCATTGTCGCCGCGCAGTATGGACCCGAACCAGACACTGGCATCGGTGTCCAGCCGGACATTTCCGATGACATCGGCCGACGGAGCGATCCAGTGCCGCGCGTCTTCCGGCAGAACCGGCGTGAGATCTCCAAGGGAATAGAGCGGCAATGTCGCCTCCTGGGTCAGCAATTCGATTGTCGCGGGCCACGGGCCCTCGGGCACCTGCAGGCTAGCTTGCCCCCTGCAACAAAAACCATTGTCAGTTCGGCCAAGTTCAAAATATCCCGTCAGACCGTTTCCGGTCTTCGGTCTGGCAGCCTCCTACCATCCGCCCGAATTGTTGCAGCCACCGTGCAAGACCGCGTCTCCGGCAGCCCGGAAACGCAACCCACAAAATGTCAGGGTCTGCGGGATGTCGGACGACACAAAAAAGCCCGCATCACGCGGGCTTTCTACTGTCGTCAATGATCAGACATCTTCGAGATCGATTTCGAGGATGGCCATCTGGAAGTTCCAGCTGAGGTCCTCGTCCTCGTCATCGCGGAAGATCACACCGATAAACTCGTCACCGATATAGACTTCAGCGGAATCGTCCTTTTTCGGCCGCGCCCGCACCTGAAGGCGGTCATTGCCAAACAGCTTCTTCAGGTAGGTATCAATCTTGCGGATTTCATCAGCTTTCAAAGCATCTCTCCTGGTCGGTCATGTTCCTTGGGATTGGTGCGGACCCTACAGCACGCAGCTCACAATCCAACCGTCAGGGGCAAATTTCCCCCGCTTCCTACCCTTCGGAGACCGGTGACGCACCCGGTTCGGAGGCCGCGATGAGCTGGTTCATGGACCGCGCGGGTTCCCGGCAGCCGGCTTTGCCGACGATCCTTGCGGGCACACCTGCAACTGTCGAGTTCGCCGGAACCTCGTTCAACACAACGGAGCCGGAAGCAATCCGGCTGCAATGGCCAATTTCGAGATTGCCAAGCACCTTTGCCCCCGCACCCAGCAGGACGCCATGCCGGATTTTCGGGTGACGGTCACCGTCTTCCTTACCGGTTCCTCCGAGCGTCACGCCTTGCAGGATCGACACGTCATCTTCAATGACCGCGGTCTCGCCGACGACGACACCCGTCCCATGGTCGATGAAGATGCCGCGCCCCATCGGGACGGCCGGATGAATATCGACCTGAAACACCTCCGATGACCGGCTCTGCAGATAGAGCGCAAAGTCCTTGCGCCCCTGGCGCCAGAGCCAATGGGTCAGGCGTTGCGTTTGCAAGGCATGAAAGCCCTTGAAATAAAGAACGGGCTCAAGGAAACGGTCGCATGCGGGATCGCGATCGAAAACAGCCACAATATCGACCCGGAAGATCTCGCCCAGTTGCGGCTCGTCAGCCAGTGCTTCGAGATAGGTCTGGCGAACGAGGGACGCAGATACGACATCACGGCCGAGGCGATCCCCAAGCCTGTGCACGACGGCTTCTTCCAGGGTCTCGTGGTTCAGAACAGTCTCATAAACAAAAGATGCCAGAGCGGGCTCGGACGTCACCATGGCCCTTGCCTCTTCCCGCAGCTGCCGCCAGACCGGATCATGTTGTGCCAGGGAGGCCGCGTTTTCCGCTCTCGTAGGATTGGCCATCTGTGGCTCCTTAAAACCTGAAACTCAATTTCGACTAACATAGGCCGGGCAGCACATAATTCCAAAGTCAAACTTGCAGCACGCAACCCGAACTGGTTTTGTCGCTCTTAATCTAGCCCCCACTGGAGCGTCTCGTGTCCCCATCCGATATCAACAGCCTATCCGGCCAGTATTCCGGTTTTCATACGCGTGTTTCCGGCCCCGTCGCCTTTCTGGAAATCCGCAACCCTGACCGCAAGAACGCACTGACCCTGAAAATGTGGCAAGACTTGCCAGGCACCTTGAAAAAATTGGAGCAAGAGCCGGACATAAGGATACTTGTCTTGAGCGGCAGTGGGCCGGAAGCGTTTTCCGCCGGCGCCGATATCTCGGAGTTTGACGAAACCCGATCAGACGCGGCCAAAGCCGCCAACTATGATGCGGTCAATCTCGCGGCCTTTCGAGCGGTCAAGCGCTTCAAGCATCCGACAATCGCCATGATCCGGGGCCATTGCCTTGGCGGCGGCGTCGGACTGATTGCCGCCTGCGACCTCCGGATTTGCGACGAAACCGCGCGGTTTGCCATTCCTGCCGGCAGGTTGGGACTTGCTTACCCACCCGATGGCATCGCCGACATTGTCGCTGCAACCGGCTCCTCACACGCCAAGCGCCTTCTTTTCACGGCCGGAATGATCGATGCGGACAAGGCGATGACGTTCGGACTTGTGGATGAGGTCGTGGCGCCCGAGGCGCTGGAAAGCCATGTCGAGCAGCTTTGCGTTCAAATCGCGCGAAATGCGCCCTTGACGCTGCAAGCCGCAAAACTTGCCATCAATGCGCTGGAAGCAGGAGCCGAGCCCGGCTTGAAGACACAGGCAGGCAACGCAGCCGATGCATGTTTTGCCAGCCGCGACTTTGCCGAAGGCCGTGCTGCTTTCAAAGACAAGAGAGTCCCGGTCTTCAAGGGCTGCTGACGGCAGCAAAACCGCGGCGGCCCGTCAGCCGTTGATGGGCTCCGGATGGCTATGGCGTTGTTACAGCGTTTGCCTTGCCCCCGGCCACAAACAGATCAGCCAGGAATTCCTCAACTGCCGCGGCAAAGACGTCATTCTTGTCGCCTGCAACCATGTGACCGGCATCCCGGACGTCGACGAACCGGGCATGCGGCACCAGTTCCAGAAACTCTTCGGCATGGGACATGGAGACCAGTTCCGAATTCTGGCCCCGGACCAGCAACACCGGCAATGACAGGTTTGCGGCCGCCGCGAGTATTTCTTCCTGGATCCGCGTACGGGCTTCATCATCGGCCTTGTTCTTGGCAGACAGGAATGCCGGATCCCAATGCCACCTGTAGCGCCCGTCTTCATGCAACCGGAGATTCTTTGAAAGGCCCGAGAGATCCTTCGGCCGTTTGCGGTTCGGCAGATACAGCGAAATCGCATCTGCCGCCGCCTCGACATTGGCAAAACCGTCGCTCATGTTTGCACTCATGAACCCCAGAATGCGCTCGACGCCGCTCATATCCATACGCGGCGTGATGTCGACCAGAACAAGAGCAGACAGGCAGCCCGGAGCCAATGCGCCTTCGGCCAGCATCGCGGCAAGGCCGCCAAGAGACGCCCCGACCAGAACCGGCGCAGCACCGTCGCGGGCCTTGATGGCTTTGCTCATGCCGACAAGATCCTGAGCAAAATCATTGAAGCTGTATTTTTCAGACGCGACCCACGCACTCTCACCATGTCCGCGCTGATCGGCGACGTAGACGATATGTCCGAGCGCCGCAATCCGTTCTGCAGCCGCATCCCACGAGTGACGTGTCTGTCCTCCGCCGTGCAACAACAAGACAGGCTGCCCGGCAGACCCGAACCGGTCAGCCACCAGATCGTTTGCCTCAGCCCCCGTGAACGTCAGACGCTCGCGTATCATCAATCCACCTCCGCCAAAAACTCCAGAACACCTTGCTTGTAGACCTTGTCTCCGACCGCAACCATGTGATCGCGTCCCGGGATCTCCAGTACCTTGGCATTTTGCATCAGCGCGGCCAGCTTCTGCGGAGACCCTGCAATATCGTCCTTCGTTCCGACCGCAATCAGAGCCGGGCGGTTGATCCGCGCAACATCGCTCTCGGAGATTTTTTGTCTTGATGACCGCATGCAGGCGGCCAGCGCCGCGCGATCGGACTTGGTCTGTTCGGCAAAGGCCCTGAAGGCGCGGCCAGTGCGATCCGTAACCGTCTTGAGACTGTCCGCCTCCAGCGCGCTGGCGATCGGCTCGGGATCCCCCACGCCGGTGACCATGCCGTATCCCAGCCCTCCGAAAACCACCGACCGGACCCGGTCCGCATGGTTCAGTGTCAGGAATGCAGAAATCCGCGCGCCCATGGAATAGCCCATGACATCAACGCGTTCCAGATTCAGATGATCAAGCAGGCGCCGTGCATCCTCGGCCATGATCGGCGCGCCATAAGCTGCCGGATCATGGAATTTTGAGCTTTCGCCATGACCGCGATTGTCGATCGCTATCACCCGCCGGCCATCCTTGACCAGAACATCCACCCAACCGGGATAGGACCAATTCACCATCTTGTTGGACGCAAATCCATGGATAAGCAGGATCGGATCACCCTCGCCTTCGTCGAGATATGCCAGATCGACACCATCCATCTGAAACTGCGGCATACATATTACCTAACTTTTACGTAAACGGTAGATTTTGTTGCTGCGAGCTTATTCGCTCCGGACAGCGGGGTAAAGACCGGAACCGGCTGTTCCCGGCAGGTGCCCTTAGACCTTGGGCGCAAGTGGAAATGGCAGGTGAAACTTCACGCTGCCCCTCTACACTTTTGAGCAAACACTGGCTATTGTCCGCCGCGACTAGAACGAGAACAGAAGGGCCTCGAGCCATGGCGGATCACTTCGTCCCGCATTTCCAGAACACCAGCGGCCACGACTCTGTCGCGATCGGCGCAAGGGAATTCATGTGCATTGGCGCCAATCCTCCGTTTGATCATCCGCATGTGTTCCTTGATATGGGCGACGAGACCGAGATTGTGTGCCCCTACTGCTCGACGCTCTACAAGTACGATCAAACCCTGAAGCCTCACGAATCTTCCCCAGGCGACTGCACATTCACGCCTGAAGCTGCTTAAGCTGGCGACTGAATGCCACAAGACACAACGGACGCGCCGGTCATAATTGCTGGCGCGGGCATTGCCGGCATGACGTCAGCCCTGGCCCTGCAGGCTGCAGGGCATGAGGTGGTTCTGGTCGAGCGCGCGCCGGAACTGACCGAGGTTGGTGCCGGGCTGCAATTGTCCCCGAATGCGTGCCACGTTCTCAAAAACCTGGGCGTTCTTGACGATCTGGAGCCGTATGCGGTTGCACCGGAAGCGCTCCGGATCCGCTCGGGCCGGTCCGGGCGGCAGCTTTGCCAGTTTGTCTATGGTTCGTCTTTCGAAGAACACTACGGCGCACCATACTGGGTTGTTCACCGCGCTGACCTGCAAGGCGCGCTGTTAAGCAGAATAAGGCAGACACCCGGCATCACTCTGGTGATCGCCTCCGAAATCCGCGATGTTCAGCAGACACCGGATCAGATTGCTTGTGAGATCAGCACCTCTTTATCCACGCAAACCATTGCCGGACAGGCCTTGATCGCGGCCGACGGGGTGTGGTCACAAAGCCGCTTGCTCGTGCCGGGTCACAAGCAAGCGCTCTTCACCGGGCGGACAGCCTATCGGGCAACGGTGCCTGCCGAACTGCTGCCTCCGGAGCTGATGCGTTTCAGCGGCTTGTGGCTCGGGGCCGGGGCTCACCTGGTACTGTATCCCGTCCGGGCCCGGCGCGAGTTCAACATCGTTGCGCTTGTCGACGAAGACTGGACCGGGGAAGTCTGGTCCGCCCCTGCCCGCCATCAGGACCTTGCCCCGCATTTCGAGGGCTGGCACCCGGATGCACTTGACCTGCTGAAACTTCCCGAAGCCTGGACCAAATGGGCGCTGTGCGGTGTGGACGCGAATGGACCTTGGGTCCATAACCGGATTGCCCTGATCGGCGATGCGGCGCACGCGATGCTTCCCTTCGCCGCGCAAGGTGCCGCCATGGCCATTGAAGACGCAGCTGTTTTGGGCCTGTTGCTGGCGGACAGGACCATGCCGGTTCCCGAAGCCCTTGCAAGGTATCAAGCCCTGCGGCGCCCTCGCGTTGCTAGGGTGCAAAAACAGGCGGAGAAAAACGGCACCATCTATCACATGCGAGGCCCGCTTGCTGCGGGACGCAACGCGTTTCTGCGTTTCATGCCGAACAGCCATTTGCAAAGCCGGATGGACTGGATCTATCGCTGGAAGCCTGCAATTTAGGCGTCTTGTCTCTTCCGCTTGGACTTGAGCCGCGAAGTCAGCTGGGCTAAACGCTTGCTCCAATCAAGGTCCGGGAGACACGCCATGCCAGATGACACAGCAGACGACATCGTGACGGCTGCATTTTTGGTAATCGGCGATGAAATCCTGTCCGGACGGACCAAGGATCAAAACATCGGGTTTGTTTCCGGCTATTTGACGGCTGTTGGCATTGATCTGAAGGAAGTGCGTGTCGTTCCCGACGAGCAGCCGGAAATTGTCGAAGCGGTCAACGCCTTGCGGATGAAATACAGGTATGTGTTCACATCCGGGGGCATCGGCCCGACCCACGATGATATCACCGCCGACAGCATCGCAGCCGCATTTGGCGTTCCAATTGATGTCGATCCGCGCGCAAGGGCAATTCTTGAAACCCACTATCCTCCCGGGCAGCTGACGCCGGCGCGCTTGCGCATGGCCCGCATCCCGCAAGGCGCGGACCTGATCCTGAACCCGGTGTCAAAGGCGCCGGGGTTTCGCATCGAAAATGTCCATGTGATGGCGGGCGTTCCGGCGATCATGCAGGCCATGATGGATTCCATCGGCCCCACCCTGACAACGGGCAAAAAGATGCTGTCGAGATCGGTCGACGCACAGGTTCCGGAAAGCCGGCTCGCCGACCAAATCCGCGAGATCCAGGACAGCTATCCCCAGACCCTGATCGGCTCCTATCCACGCGTCTATGACGGGCGTTTCACGACGCAGATCGTCATTCGCGCAAGGGATGAGGACATTCTTCTCAAAGCAACAGCCGCCGTCGAAACTGCAATTCGAAACGTTACCGGCTGACAAAAGACAAGGAATTCACCTGAATGGAAACCGCACCAGAAAACAAAGCCTTTCCCGTCTCCTGGGACATGTTTCACCGCGACGCCCGTGCCTTGGCATGGCGGCTGTCCGGCCAGGGCGACTGGAAGGCGATCGTCTGCATCACCCGGGGCGGCCTGGTACCCGCAGCAATCGTTGCCCGTGAACTCGGCATCCGCACCATCGAAACCGTCTGCATCGCCTCCTATCACGACTACGAAAGCCAGGGCCAGCTTGAAGTCATCAAGCCGGTTGATCCGGCCGTCGTCGACCTGAAGGACGGCGAAGGCAGCGGCGTTCTGGTGATCGACGACCTTGTCGACACGGGGAAGACCGTGAAGGTGGTGCGCGAAATGTTGCCAAAGGCCCATTTTGCGACCGTTTATGCAAAGCCGGTCGGTTGCCCGATGGTGGATACATTCATCACCGAAGTCTCCCAGGACACCTGGATCTATTTCCCATGGGACATGGGTTGGCAGTTCCAGCCGCCGCTCAACAAGGACACACGCGGTTAAGACTTATGTCTTGTTCCCGCTGCGGCATGTCCGTGGCGGGAAGGCAACAGGTCTGGATTTGCGGCTCACTTTTAAGCCCTGCACTGCTGATCGTGATGGAACCGCCGCTTTTCCGGCGCATTTGTAAAGATATCAGGGACGAACCGGCCGCGGAAACGTGGCCGGCTTTTTTGACCGGTTCAGCCCCGGTCAAGATCCCATCGATACCTTGATTTCAAGAGCAACTGTCCAAGGCCAAGTATGCTTTCGCGCCGTACCTTCTTTCTGTCAGCTTCCGCCGCTTTGCTCGCGGGCTGCTCTTCCTCCATTTCCCGCAGACTGCCGAATGGCCCGGCTGCAATCCCGGTGGAACAGCCCGCAGTTCAACGCATTTCCCCCGAGTATCTCTATATGTACCGGGCAATGCCGGAAGAAAAATTCCCGATCCCCGCTGTCAATCTGAGCAAGATCGACCCGGTCTACTATCGTCAGCTTGTCGACTATGACACTGGTGAACCCGCAGGCACTATTGTGGTCGATACGCCGAATCGCTTCCTCTATCTGCAGATGGAGAGTGGCAAAGCCATGCGCTACGGCATCGGGATTGGGCGTGCCGGATTTACCTGGGGCGGATCAGCCAGAATTGCCTACAAGCGCGAATGGCCGACCTGGACGCCCCCGGCCGAAATGATCGCCCGCCAGCCCGAAACCGCAAAGTGGCGGAACGGGATGCCTCCGGGGCTCGAAAACCCTCTGGGAGCCCGCGCGCTTTACATTTTTGAAGGCAACAAGGACACCCTCTACAGGGTGCATGGCACCAGCGAGGATTGGTCAATCGGCAAGGCAGTATCGTCCGGCTGCGTCCGTCTGCTGCAGCAGGACATTATCGACCTGTACAACCGGGTGCCCAACAACTCGCGGATTGTTGTCCGGCAGGACGTCGAAGTCGCCAGCGGGTTTACTCCTGCAGCATAACCGATCGATCCGCCGTGATCGCGTCAGTTGTGACGCTACACCCGATCGCATAGGCCTCGACCCCGGCGGCTTTGGCATCAGCAAAAGCCGCCGCGTAAGCCGGATCGATATCGCGGGCCAACGACAGGCGGTCACAATCCGGTCTCTGCACCAGAAAAACCATCGCCGCCCGGTGGCCTTCGCGCACCATGTCCGACAATTCAGCCAGATGCTTTGCGCCACGCGCTGTCACCGAATCCGGAAACTCCGCAAGACCGGCATGCCGCATAAGGTGCACGTTCTTCACTTCGGCATAGATTGAAGACTGGCCGGCAAACTCCAACAGGATATCGACCCTCGAGTTCTTGCCGTATTTCACTTCCCGGCGAAGGTTCGAAAAGCCGGAAAGCTGTTCAATCAGGCCTGCGTGCAAGGCTTCTTCAACAAGCTTGTTGGGATGCGCCGTATTGATCCCCACGAGCGCACCGTCAGCCTCCATGATCTCCCAGGAAAACTTCAGTTTCCGCTTGGGATTGTCCGACACCGACAACCAGACCCTTGAGCCTGGCTCCTTGAGCCCCAACATGGAGCCAGGATTGGCGCAATGTGCGGTGACCTCGGCCCCGTCCTCGTCAAGGATGACGTCCGCCAGGAACCGCTTGTAGCGCTTGACCAGCCGGCCGCTGACCAATGGACGGGGCAGTTTCATAAGAACCTCAATGTTTGCTTGGATTCAAACTCGCTACTTCGACCAGAAGTCCGGGTCCAGAAGCACCAGCACGGTGAACAGCTCCAGACGCCCCAGCAGCATGGCAAAGGACAACAGCCACTTGGCACCTTCAGGAAGCGTCGAATAGTTTCCGGCCGGCCCGATAATCGGCCCCAACCCGGGGCCGACATTTCCGACCGACGATGCCGCCGCCGAAACCGCTGTCACGAGATCGAGATTAAAGAACGACAGCGCCAGCGTGATCATGCCAACGGAGCCGAGATAGACCACAAGAAAGGCCAGAACCGAAAACGACAGCTCGGGCGTGAGCCGCGTGCCGCCATATTCTTCTGACATGACCCGGTTCGGGCGCACCATCCGGCGCAAATGCGCCCGGACCGTACCGAAAAACACCAGAAACCGGAAGATCTTGATACCGCCTGTCGTCGAACCGGTGCAACCACCGACAAACTTGAGCAGCAATGCCATGCCAACCACCGGAGCGCCCCACTGCGTGTAGTCGCCATAGGCGTAGCCCGTGCCGGTCACGATGGAAACAACATTGAATGTCGCCCTCAGCAGCGCTTCATCGAACGGAAACTGCATTTTCGCACCGAGATAGACGGTCAATCCCAGCGAGACCAGCGCGAGGAAGCCCAGCAGTGCCCGGACTTGCGGATCCCGCCACAGCAACAACGGCTGTCCTCTCAGTGCCTGGATCAGCAAAACAAAGGGCATCGCACCGGCCACCATGAAAAACACGGCAACCCAGCCCGAGGCAGGATTGGTAAAATAGCCGAACGAAGCGTCATGCGTGGAATAGCCACCGGTCGAAATCGTGGTCAACGCATGGTTTACAGCGTCGAAAAGCTTCATTCCGGAGATCACATAGGCCAACATGCAGAGAAAGGTCATCAACAGATAGGCCATCCCGATCAGACGGATGAGCTCCACCGACCGGCTGACGATCTTCTCGGACCTGTCGGAATTTTCGCTTTGAAACAGCTGCATCCCGCCAATGCGCAGAAACGGCAAGAGGACGATCGCCATGACGATGATGCCGACGCCCCCCATCCACTGCAACATGGAACGCCAGACGAGCAACCCCGGCGGCAATCCGTCAAGGCCGGTCAGCACGGTCGCCCCGGTTGTCGTAAATCCGGATACGGCCTCGAATACGGCATCGGCGTATCCCACGCCGAGCCAAAGGAACGGCAAGGCCCCAAACGCCGGCAAAGATGCCCAGGAAAGGGTTGTCAGAATAAATGTCTGCCGGGTATCGAGCCCCTTTTCCAGCGCTCCGCCCGCGGCGATGCTCAGCAACATGCCGATAAGGCCTGTCAAAAGTGCGGAGAATACAAAAGCCTGCCAATCCGCGTTCTTTTGGGCAACATCGACAATCGCCGGAATCAGCATGGCGGTCGCCAGACCGACATACAAAAATCCGAGAACGTTCAGGACAGGGCGAATGGAAATCAAATGCAGGCGCTTTCAACAGTGACCAAGTCAGTAAACTTTCGTTCGTCCTAAACTGTTTCATCCGGATTTCCAATGCCGGAGACCGGTCATTCCAAAACTACAACGCGCCCGCTCTGCCCGGCACCGCTCAGTCCGGTCAGGATTGATCGTGTCCTGGTGAGACCTGGCGCACGGGACAAGATGTTTACTGAATAAATCCGTAAAAAGGGCACGACAAAACAAGCGTGATGTTAACACCGATATAAATATCAATGTTAACATATTTCATTGTGACCAGTCCCGTATTCTGCTTAACTTTGCAACCGAAAACGATTATTTGGTCCCGGAAATAGTAAATTTTTGCTAAACTAAGAGATCACCATACACGTTTCGGTCGATAGTCGGCGTGGAGTATTCTCACGGATATGATCAAAAAGCCCAGCTATCTGAACTCGCTTGCATTTCGCGTCACGGCGATTCTTGTTGCGGTCGCGACCATTTCCATCGTGTTCATGTCAGGGCTGGGTTACGAAGAGCTGTCCGATACGACTGAAGAAAACGCAAAGATCCGGGTCGACCGGGCGGGCCGAACCGCAGCAGCATTGCTCAGCAAAAGCCATGCAGGTCTTTTCGTGGTCTTGCCGGACGCGACCGGCAGACCGGTCAGCATCGAATTGCAACACGGCGACCCCGCAAAAATTCTGGTTTACAGCGACGGGTATGATCGCCTGCTCCGCGAAATCGGAAACGCGAACCAGGGCGCGGCCAATCTCTTTCGCTACAATCCCGGCACACGGGCTTTCGACCGGTTCGCAACCACATTCCGCAAGCCGGACGGATCCATGCCGCCGCCCATGTCGATCTCATCGGGACACCCGGCTTACAACAGTCTGGCCCACGGTGTCATGTATGTCGGCGAGGTCCCCGTGATGGGCCGGCAACGGCTTGCCTATCTCACACCGATCATCGGGCCGAAACAAAGCCTCGCCGGTGCCCTTGCCGTTGATGTCGGCTGGGCCGACGACCTCAGGCTGGCGGAACGGAACCTCCAAGCCAAAATGCTGATTGCCACCATCGGCATCCTTGGGGTCATCGCGTTTCTCGGGATCATTCTCATCCGCCGGGAAATGTCGCCTGTCCGGCGTTTGGCGCGGTTCGCAAATTCCGTGGCTGCCGGCGAAACACCCGGCGCCCCCCCTTACACGGATCGCAGGGACGAAGTTGGCCGCCTCGCGCAGGGGCTGGCGAAAGTTGTCGATCTGCGGGAACGTCTCGAACATCTCGCCTACACCGATCCAATTACCGGATTCGGCAACAGGGCAAAGTATCTGCATGACCTTGATGCGGTATTTGCCAAACCGGTTTCAGGCGTCAAGACCGCACTCGCCCACATAGATCTGGACGGCTTCTCGAAGGTGAATGACGTTTTCGGGCAAACGCTTGGCGACAAGGTTCTCGTCCAGACCGCAAAGCGACTTTCTGAAGCGTTCGGACCCGGCACAAAGGTTTACCGGCTCTCCGGCGATGACTTTTGCGTTCTCCTGTCATTTCGAAAAGCAGATGACACCCCGGCCCAGGGAGCCCGCAATGCTCTCAAGCTGCTTGCCCAACCAATCGTGCTGCCGGAGGCCGATGTCCATGTATCACCTGCGATCGGCATCACCTTGATCCCGGATGACGCAGAGGACGCGGAAACGGCCCATCGCAAGACCGGGATTGCCCTGCGCGCAGCAAAAAGGTCGGTCACCGGCAACCTTACTTTCTTTTCCGAAGAACTGAATGCCAAGGCGCAACTGGAAGTCACTCTTGAAAGTATGCTGCGCGATGCGATCCGCTCAAACGCCCTGACCCTTCACTTTCAACCGCAAATCTGCCTCCGCCGGATGCGGCTCAAGGGATTCGAAGCGCTCGTCCGCTGGCAAATCGACGGAAAATACATCGAGCCTTTGGACTTTATCCCGATTGCTGAAAAAACCGGCCTCATCGTGGAACTCGGCAACTGGATGCTTGGCCAGAGTTGCAAGCAGGCGCGCGCTTGGGCCAACCAGGGTTTGGAGTTCGATTATGTGGCCGTCAACGTGTCACCAATCCAGCTTTGGCAACCAAGATTCGAGCAGATTGTCCGCTCCTGTCTCGATTCTTACGATCTTCCCTCGCAATATCTCTGCCTTGAAGTGACCGAGAGCGCTTTCGTCGGCCATGACGAGAGCAGGGTTCTCGACGTCCTGCGCAACATCCGCGCCCAGGGTGTTCTGCTCGCACTTGACGACTTTGGGTCGGGTTATTCCTCCCTCAGCTATCTGAACCACCTGCCATTCGGCCAGCTCAAGATCGACCGGGCATTCGTCTCCGGGGTAAGCCTCGACATCAACAAGGCGAAAGTCCTGAAAGGGATGGTCAATTTGGCCCATACACTGGGCCTGAAGGTGATTGCGGAAGGTGCCGAGGAGGCGGATGAGGTCTCGCTGGTCCGGGAACTGGGCTGCGACGGCGTCCAGGGCTTCTATTTCGGCGAACCGGTTGCGGCCGATCAGGTCCCCGCGCTGATGGAACAGATTGCCAAACTTGCCCCGGCCTTCAGATCCCGCCATCTCCAGACAGCAGGCTGATACGGTCATGATCACGCGCAACCAGAAGACACTTGGTGCGGACGACGGGACTCGAACCCGTATGACCGAAGTCGAGGGATTTTAAGTCCCTTGCGTCTACCAGTTTCGCCACGTCCGCTTTCGATCCTGCCTATCCAAAGCAGCGGCAAACTGCAAGACGGCAATGGATGTTTTCACATCAGATGGCTCAAACCCCGGTCACCCCCTCTGGAAATCCGCCGGACACTTCAGTATGTCATGGAAAATGGTTTCCGCGCGCGATACCTTGAAGACGCGCCGACAAGTGAGTTTCGACACCCGACATGGTCACCTATATTGATGCCGCAGAGGCCCCGCTGAAGAACACTGGTCAGGTCCGGATCTATGGCCCGGACGACTTTGCAGGAATGCTTGCGGCCGGAAACCTGACCGCCCGTTGCCTTGATGAACTGGCCGGCATGGTCAAACCGGGCGTTACCACGCAGGAAATCGATGATTTCGTCTATGACTTCGGGATGAAGCACAATGCCGTTCCGGCAACGCTGAATTATCGCGGATACACGAAATCCTCCTGCACATCGATCAATCATGTCGTGTGCCACGGAATCCCCAACGACAAACCGCTGCGCGAAGGCGATATCGTCAATATCGATGTCACCTACATTCTGGATGGCTGGCACGGCGATTCGAGCCGGATGTATGCGGTCGGCACTATCAAGCGTGCGGCCGAGCGGCTGATCGACGTGACGTATGAGTCGCTCATGCGCGGCATTGAGGCTGCAAAGCCTGGAAACACGACCGGCGATATCGGTGCCGCCATTCAGGCCTATGTGGAGGCGGAACGCTGCTCCGTCGTGCGCGATTTCTGCGGGCACGGCGTTGGCCGGTTGTTCCATGACACCCCGAACATTCTTCACTATGGCCGCCCCGGCGAAGGCGTCGAGCTCAAGCCCGGCATGATTTTCACCATTGAACCGATGGTCAATCTCGGCCGGCCGCACGTCAAGGTCCTGAGCGACGGCTGGACTGCGGTGACACGCGACCGCTCGCTCTCTGCGCAGTTCGAGCATTCGATCGGCATCACGCCGGAAGGCTGCGAAATTTTCACCCTGTCCCCAAAGGGGATCATGAACCCGGTCACAGGCGGATAATCGCGGCATGACAGATCAGGCGAGCGGTTTTAACGAAAAAGCGGCCCGCCCGGATCATCAAGGTCATCGCAACCGTTTAAGGGAACGCTTTCGCGTGTCAGGTGCCGACGCGTTCCCGGACTATGAACTCCTCGAACTCCTGCTGTTCGCCCCCCTGCCCCGTCAGGACACCAAACCCATTGCCAAGGAACTGCTCAGGCGCTTCAAGACCCTGCCCGGTGTGTTCGGAGCACCGCGCGAACGGCTCAAGGAGGTGACGGGTGTTGGTGACAAGGTGGTTGATCACCTCAAAGCCGTTGAGGCCTGCCTGATCCGCAGCGCAAAGGCCGAAATCGATACAAGGCAACCACTCGACAGCTGGTCCAAGGTCACCAGCTACCTCGAGATCGCCATGCAACACGCGGAAGTCGAGCAGTTCCGGGTCCTGTTTCTTGACAAGCGGAACGGACTGATTGCAGACGAAGTCCAGCAGACCGGCACGGTCGACCACACTCCGGTCTACCCGCGCGAGGTGATCAGACGCGCACTGGAGCTTTCAGCCACCGCGCTGATTCTGGTGCACAATCACCCCTCCGGTGACCCGACCCCGTCGCGTGCCGATATCCAGATGACACGCCAGATCGTCGACATCGCAAAGCCTCTGGGTGTCGAGATCCACGATCACATCATTGTCGGCCGGGGCATGACGGTTAGTTTCCGCGGCATGCAGCTGATATAGCACCCAAGCTATTGACCGTTGAGCCGCCTTTGCAGATCCGCCGAGATGTCGTGAAACGCTGTAAACGGCTGCAAACGCCAATCCGCTCCCGACCGTCCGGCCACCGCCAGCCCCGCGCCACCGAACCGCGTCCGGATCATGTCTTCGACCCAATGCGTATGCTGCGCTGCGCGCTTCGTCTGTCCCCGGCCGGCACCCGCCAGATAGTCCTGGTGGCTCGCAATCGCCTCCGACAGTGTTTCAATTCCGGTGTTGTCGCGCGAAGACACCTCGCAGACCGGCGCGGTCCAGTCCGAGCTTCGCGAGCGGGTCAATGACAAGGCTCCGGTGACGTCCGACGCCGCCCGGCGGGCAAGTGCGCCCATATCCGCTTTGGTGATCACGATGACATCCGGCAGCTCCATGATGCCGGCCTTCATGAACTGGAGACTGTCGCCCGATCCCGGCTGGATACACAGGACGACGGTATCCGACGCCTGAACCAGATCGCTCTCCGATTGGCCGATCCCGACCGATTCGACGATCACCCGGTCACACACGGCCCGCATCAGCGCGATTGCGGCAATGGCGTGATCGGACAATCCCCCCAACCGGTCGCGCGCCGCCATCGAGCGGACGAAAATGTTCTGGTCTTCCGGGTCGGTCGACAGCCGCGTCCGGTCTCCCAGCAATGCCCCGCCGGTAAAGCGGGAGGACGGGTCGATGGCCAGAACGCACACCCGCTCTCCAAGCGCCCGGTAATGGCGGATCAGGCAGTCGGTGAGCGAGGACTTGCCGACGCCGGGCGGGCCGGTCAGTCCCAAAACATGCCCGCCCGGTTGCGCTGCGGCATGATCGAGCAGGGCCGCAAGCTCTTGCGACCCCTCCTCGGTTTCAAGGCGGGTCAAGGCCCGTGACAAGGCGCGTTTGCCGCCATGGCGCAAGGCGTCCAGTTTCTCGGTCAGATTGGCCACGCCGGTTTTTACCGCCATGGGTCAGCCGGTGCTGCGCGCTTTGAGGGCTGCCTGGGCAGCGGCAAGGCGCGCAATCGGCACACGGAACGGCGAACAGGAGACATAGTCCAGCCCGACACTCTCACAGAAATGGATCGATGCCGGGTCCCCGCCGTGCTCACCGCAGATGCCCAGCTTGATATCGGCACGTGTACTGCGTCCGCGTTCCGCTCCAATCTTGACGAGCTCACCAACCCCATCCTGATCCAAAGAGACGAACGGATCCTGTTCGATCAATCCCTTCGTCTGATAGGTGCCGAGGAATGATGCCGCGTCATCGCGCGAAATCCCGAATGAGGTCTGCGTCAGATCATTGGTACCGAAGGAGAAGAACTCCGCCGATTTTGCGATGTCAGCTGCCTGAAGCGCCGCGCGCGGTAGCTCGACCATGGTGCCGACTTGATAGCCGACGGTTTCTCCGGTTTCCTTCGATACGGCATCAGCCATGGCGTCAATGCGTTCGCGCACCAGATCCAGTTCGCCTTTGAGTCCGACAAGCGGAACCATGATTTCCGGCACCACCGGAGCACCGGTCTTGCGTCCGGCCTCTACGGCCGCCTCGAAAATCGCCCGTGCCTGCATCTCGGCGATTTCCGGATAGGAGACCAGCAACCGGCAACCGCGATGGCCAAGCATCGGGTTGAATTCCTCAAGAGACAATGCCCGGTCCCGGAGAAGTTCCGGCGATATGCCCATGGCCCTTGCGACCTCGCCAAGTTCCTCGTCCGTTTTGGGCAGGAATTCGTGCAAGGGAGGATCAAGCAGCCGGATCGTGACGGGCAACCCTTGCATGATCTCGAAAAGCGCGGTGAAGTCCTTGCGCTGCATCGGCAGAAGCTTGGCAAGCGCTGTCCGGCGCCCGTCTTCGCTGCCCGCAAGGATCATTTCGCGGACCGCCACAATCCGCTCTCCTTCAAAGAACATGTGCTCGGTCCGGCACAGGCCGATCCCCTCCGCGCCAAATTCCCGCGCCACCTTGGCATCTTGCGGCATGTCCGCGTTGGTGCGCACGCGCATGCGCCGCACCTTGTCGGCCCACCCCATGAGCGTGCCGAAGTCTCCCGACAAGACCGGTTGCAGCATGGCAATCTCGCCAGCGAGAATCTGACCGGTTGCACCGTCAATGGTGATGATGTCGCCCTTGGCGAGGCTTCGGCCACCCACGGTCATGGTGCCATTCCGGTAATCGATCTTGACCCCGCCCGCACCGGCAACACAAGGCTTGCCCATGCCCCTGGCGACAACCGCCGCATGGCTCGTCATGCCGCCACGGCTTGTCAGAATACCTTCCGCTGCATGCATGCCGTGAATGTCTTCCGGGCTCGTCTCGACGCGAACAAGAATAACCTTGCGCCCTGCCGCCCTGGCGTCCTCGGCCTCTTCGGAGGTGAACACAATCGCTCCCGATGCCGCGCCCGGAGACGCCGGCAGACCAGCCGTCAGGATATCCCGTTTGGCTTTAGGGTCGATGGTCGGGTGCAGCAGCTGGTCAAGAGCGCCCGGTTCGACACGGGCAACGGCTTGCTCTTCCGTCAAAAGCCCCTCTTCAACCATGTCCACGGCGATCTTGAGGGCTGCCTTGGCCGTGCGTTTGCCCGCACGGGTCTGAAGCATCCACAGCTTGCCCTTCTCGATGGTGAACTCGAGATCCTGCATGTCGTGATAATGATGTTCCAGCTTGTCACAGTAGGACTGGAATTCGGCGAAGGCTTCCGGCATCAGCTTTTCAAGCGAGGGCCGGTTCGAACCGGCCTTGATGCGCGCTTGCTCGGTAATGTCCTGCGGCGTCCGGATACCGGCGACAACGTCTTCGCCCTGCGCATTAACCAGAAACTCGCCGTAAAGTGTTTTTTCGCCCGTTGACGGATCGCGGGTGAAGGCCACCCCGGTGGCAGACGTTTCGCCCATGTTGCCGAACACCATCGCCTGAACATTGACGGCCGTGCCCCAATTGGCCGGAATATCATGCAGGCGGCGGTAGGTGACCGCACGCGGGGTCATCCATGAGCCGAACACAGCCCCGATTGCGCCCCAGAGCTGTTCCTTAGGGTCTTGCGGAAACGGCTTGCCGAGGTCGTCTTCGACCAATGCCTTGAATTTCTCGATAATTCCGACCCAGTCCTCTGCGGATATGTCCGTGTCAAGCGTCAGCCCGTTCCGCTGCTTGTGCTCTTCAAGGACTTCCTCGAACTCGTGATGATCGAGGCCGAGGACCACATCGGCATACATCTGAATGAACCGGCGATAGCTGTCATAGGCGAACCGCATATCACCGGCGTCTTCGCCGATCGCCTTCACGGTCACGTCGTTCAAACCCAGGTTGAGGACCGTATCCATCATGCCCGGCATCGATACCCGGGCCCCTGAGCGCACCGAAACCAGCAGAGGCAGTTTGGCGTCTCCGAACTTCCGCCCGGTCGCCTCGCCCACGTTTTCAAGTGCGGCTTCCACCTGGGCGGTCAAGTCATCCGGATAGCTCTTGTCATGGTCATAATACCAGGTGCACACCTCGGTGGTGATGGTGAACCCTGAAGGGACCGGAAGACCGAGGCTGCTCATTTCGGCAAGGTTTGCCCCCTTGCCACCGAGCAGGTTTCTCATGTCTGCCGCGCCTTCAGCGGATCCGTTCCCGAACGTGTAGACCCATTTGGCCATTGAATAACTCCGTCTGATCACCTTCGCGCCACCGTAAAACCCCAAGGCCGTGAATCAAACCGCCTTGCTGCGCCGCATCTTCCTGCTACGCCCCATCACAAGCTTCAAGTTATTTTTTAGCAGTAGACCCCGGCCAATCCTCCCGGTTCCCTGCTGCAGCCCTTACGGCATCAAGTGCTAATGGATTTAAATCACGGCCTGTGGGTTTCCCGGGTTTTCCTTGCCCATTGGCCGCAAAGTCGCCATTGTCTCCCTAAAGATCTGGGCCGCGCCATAAAGACGGCGGAACATGCGAGGTGATATGACGAAATTCCCGGGCAATCGCTCCCATCGCGCGAGCCTCAAATCCTGGCTCACATCCGTCGCGCTGGTCGGTTTGATGGCCGGGAGCGATGCACCACAGGCGCTTGCGGAAGCAACGGTCGCAGGTGCCGGCACATCCCCGGCCCAATTCGGCACTCCGGCAGATCTGCCCATCACACTGTCCGGCAGCTACCTTGCCGGACGCCTCGCCGGTCTCAACAAGGACTACGGGCAGGCTGCAGCCTTTTATCAGGAGGCCCTGAACGCCGACCCGGAAAGCGCCATGCTGATGGAGCGCACATTTCTGCTGAAGCTTGCCAATGGCGACATCGTCGAGGCGGAGCACTATGCCAGCGAAATGGAACGGCTCGGCATTGCCAGCTTCCTGTCGCATCTGGCACTGGCCAGCGGGGCAATGGTGCAAGGCAACTATCAGGACGTGATCGACGAACTGGAAAAGCCTGGCAATGCCGGTCCGCTTTCACAGCTGACCACGGGCATATCGCAAGGCTGGGCCCTTTACGGATTGGGGCGCGTCGACGAAGCGATGGCAACCATTGGTGCACTCAAGGGCCCGGAATGGTTCGATGTCTTCAAGGCAACCCACCGGGCGCTGATTGCTTTTGCGGCCGGCGACAACAAGCTGGCCCTCTCCGAGATCGAGGCTGCCCACAATGCCGATCCCGGCGCCATCCGGGCGGTTGATGCCTATGCGCGGATTCTCGCGGCAAACGGACGCAAGGATGACGCGCTCCAGCTGCTCGACGAGTTTGACGAATACCTGAACGATCATCCTCTGCTGGTGCGCGCCCGCACAGACATTGAATCGGGAGAACCGATCGAACCGATCGTGCTCGACCCGGCGGCAGGGATGTCCGAAATCCTCTACGGGCTCGGATCGGCAATCGGACGTGACGGTGCCGAAGAGCTGTCCTCCGGCTATCTTCAGCTTGCGCTCCGGCTAGATCCGCAAGCCCAGTTTGCGGCCATCGCCCTTGGCGGCCTGTTCGAACGTCTGGAGCAGCCTGCGCGCGCGATCGAAGTGTTGTCACTGGTCCCTGAAACCGCTGCCCTGAAGCGTGACGCCGAAATCCAGATCGGCCTGCACTACAACGCGCTGGATGATCTCGACAGCGCCCGTGCCCACCTGGAAGCGCTGATTGTTGAAGATCCTTCGGAACTGGAAGCCATTACCTCTCTCGGCAACATCCTCCGCAACCACGAAAAATTCGCGGAATCGGAGGCTATCTACACCAAGGGCATAGAGACGATCGACGAGCTGGACCAGAACCACTGGCCCCTGATGTATTTCCGGGGCATCAGCCGGGAACGCCTTGGCAAGTGGGAGCAGGCGGAAAGCGATTTCCGCACCGCGCTGGAACTGGAACCGGACCAGCCGCTGGTGTTGAACTATCTCGGCTATTCCCTGGTCGATCAGGGGCTGAAACTTGACGAGGCTCTTGAGATGATCGAGACCGCTGTCGACCTGCGCCCCAATGACGGCTACATCGTCGACAGTCTTGGCTGGGTTTACTACCGGCTCGGCCGCTACGAAGAGGCGGTGCGCGAACTGGAGCGTGCGGTCGAACTGCGCCCGTCCGATCCGGTGATCAACGACCATCTCGGCGATGCCTATTGGAAGGTCGGACGCCGCAACGAGGCGCGCTTCCAGTGGAACCATGCCCGCGACCTCGATCCGGAAGAGGACGAACTGCCGAAAATACTCGACAAGATCGAGAACGGGTTGCCGGACGCCCCGGAGACAAATGCCGCTCAGGCCGGCACGAAGCAAAACGGCGGGTAACGCATCAACCCATGACCGATATGTTCCCTGCCGGGCCACTGTCCCAGGAGGCCCGGGCAAAGGTCAATCTGGCCCTGCATGTCACCGGCCGCAGAGCGGACGGCTATCATCTGCTCGATTCGCTTGTGGTCTTTCCTGCCATCAGCGACCGCCTGACGGCTCACGCTTGTGACCATGTATCCCTGACGGTAACCGGCCCTTTTGCGCCTGCCCTTGACGCAAATGATCCGGGCAACCTTGTCCTCAAGGCATGCCACGCCTTTGCCCGGGAAGCCGGGATCTCAAGCTACGGCATGCGCTTCACTCTGGACAAACACCTTCCCGTTGCCTCCGGCATTGGTGGCGGTTCTGCGGATGCGGCTGCCAGCCTGCGGCTCTTTCAGGAAATAGCAGGAAAAGCCCTGGATACCTGCGATCTCAACCGGTTGGCCTTGTCGCTTGGTGCGGATGTTCCGGTATGTCTGGCGTCAAGGTCAGCCAGAATGCGCGGCATCGGGGATGTTCTGGATCAAGCTCCGGCAATGCCGTCTGCCGATATCGTGCTGGTCAATCCGGGTGTGGGCGTGCCCACGCCCGCTGTCTTCAAGGCGATGACATCACGGGACAATGCCGGGTTACCGGACCTGCCCGGCAGTTTCGCGGACCTGAATGCGCTGGTGGCGTATCTCGGCACGACCCGCAATGACATGCAGGCTGTGGCGGAAGCCCTTTGCCCGGCGATCCCGGAAGTCATTGCAGCGCTGGTTTCTCATCCGGCGACACAGCTTGCCCGCATGTCCGGGTCCGGGGCAACCTGCTTTGCATTGACGGAAACCGGTCGGGGCGAGGCGATTTGCCAAGACTTGCGCCGCTCCCGTCCCGGTTGGTGGATCGCCTCAGGGCCGCTTAGCTGACGCGGGAGATACAAAAGGCGACCGCTTCAGCCAGTGCATCCTGATGCGCACCAGAGGGGAGCTGTTCCAGCGCCTTGACGGCATTCGCGCCATAGTGCTTGGCCCGCTCCACCGTGTCGGCAATCGCGCCGTGCTTTTTCATCAGTGCGATGGCTTCCTCAAGATCGCTATCGCTGACATCCTCGCCTTCCAGGCACCGTTTCCAGAAGGCACGTTCCTGTTCATTGCCACGTTCGATCGCAAACACCACCGGCAGCGTGATCTTGCCTTCGCGGAAGTCGTCGCCGACTTCCTTGCCGAGATCCGCAGAAGTACCCCCATAATCCAGCGCATCGTCGACAAGCTGGAAGGCAAGGCCGAGTTCCATGCCGTAGCTGCGGGCAGCCGCCTTCATTGCATCGCTCTGGCCGGCAACCACCGGGCCGACCTCAGCTGCAGCCGCGAACAGGGCCGCCGTCTTTGCCTCGATCACCCGCAGATATTCGGCTTCGGTGGTTTGAATGTTCTTGGCCGCGCCGAGCTGAAGCACCTCGCCTTCCGCGATCACGGCAGAGGCTTCCGACAGGATGCGCAGGGCCTCAAGCGAACCGACATCCACCATCATCTTGAAGGCCTGGCCAAGCAGATAATCACCCACAAGAACGCTTGCCTGGTTGCCCCACAATTTACGCGCTGCCAGCTTGCCGCGGCGCATGTCGCTCTCGTCGACAACATCGTCATGCAGCAAGGTTGCGGTGTGCATGAACTCGACACTGGCCGCGAGCATCACATGCCCAGCCCCCTGGTAGCCAAACATTTGCGCGCATGCGAGGGTCAGCATTGGCCGCAAGCGCTTGCCGCCGGACGAAATCAGATGCCGGGCAATTTCCGGTATCAGATCCACATTCGATCCGGCTTTTGCCAAAATGATCTGGTTGACATCTTCCATGCCCGCGGACACGAGGTCGACAAGCGACTGGATACCGGGCTGCTCAGGTGTTTGGTTCGGCAAGGATGCTACGACGGCCACTTAAGGCACTCCTGTTATCAAGTTGAGCGGACAATATGGCGGCAGGAAGCGCGGGGCAAGGGCAGGAATGTTTGACAAACTGGGGAAAGATGCCCAGAGGCGTGTCATTGGGCGATGAATTCCGCTCACACTTGCCTGAAATGACCAGGGAGAAATCAGGCGCATGGAAGAACTACTGAGAACCAATGATCCGGTGCTGATTTCCTTCCTGGAATCACTGCTGGAAGAAGCCGGGATCACTTTTTTTGTCGCAGACGGCAACATGAGCATTCTGGAAGGATCCATCGCCGTCATCCCGCGCCGTATACTCGTTGATGGCGAGCAGCTTCCCAAGGCCCGCCTGCTGATCGAGGAAGCCGGATTGTCGCACGAACTGAACATCAACCATCGCCCATGACCACCCCCGCAAATCCAGCCCTTGTCCAAGACACGACCCGCGACGCATTTCTGGGCGGACAGGTCTATATCCATCAACCGCTCAAGGGCAGGCACCGCGCCGGCCTCGACGCGGTCTACCTTGCGGCCGCCCTGCCGGACACGACCGTGGGGCATGTTGTTGATCTTGGGGCCGGAGTCGGTACAGCCGGATTTTGCGCAGCCGCCCGGCTGCCCGGAATTCGGGTGACCCTGGTGGATGTCGACCCTCTGGTCCTCAACCTGTCGCGGGCAGCCCTTGAAGAGCCGGCAAACGCGCATTTCAGGGAGAGAATAGAGGTTCTGGCGGCAGACATTACCGGCAAGGGAAAGGACCGCCACGCCAGCGGCCTGCGCCCGGGCATGGCCGATCACGCGATCATGAACCCGCCCTATTATGAAAATGACCGCTTCCGGTCCTCCCCCAAGACGGAGCGCGCCAACGCGCACATGCTGGATGAAAGGGGTCTTGAGCCCTGGGCCCGCACTGCAACCGATATCGTGCGCGAGGGCGGCAGCCTGACCGTCATTTTCCGCGCAGACGGTCTGGCGCACTTGCTGGATGTGCTTGATGGCCGCTTCGGCGCCATTGATGTGATCCCCTTGCACCCGCGGCCGGATGCGCCTGCCACGCGCATTCTGGTGCGGGCGATCCGCGCCAGCAAATCACCGCTTCACCTCCTGCCGGGCTTCGTCCTTCATTCGGGCGATGGTTCGGATTTCGTCCCCGAAGCCAAGGCCGTCATGCGTGACGGCAAGGGGCTGGGCCTTCGCGCGCGCCGGTAATCCCGGCCGCCGAGGCCCCGCATGTCTTCAATGAATGACAACCTCGCCATCGGCGAACCGGAAGTCGACCGGTTCGATCAGGTTCTGGTGCGCTACACGCACCGAGTGGATCCGGCCCTCGATTTCCCGCTCCCAGTACTTGAGAAACCGGCTCAACTCCGGAAAATGCGGTGCAAGATCTTCCGTTTGCCACAGAAAGCTCTGGAGCAGTTTCGGATGATCCGGCATCCGGTAGAGAATATCCGCCGTCAACAGACCGTACCCAAGGATGCGTTTGCGAAAATCAGAGCTTGCTTCCATGATCTCCTCACTTTCCCAGCGAAACAAAAGTGTCACGGAAATCAGGTTAACCAAATCTGAATATTTATAAAACTACCAATAAATACATAAGTTTAGCAGCAAACCAACAAGACTGCTGCCAGCCTGCCCGCATTGCCGGCAAAAGCTTATTTTTGTATCTGGATAGAGCTCAGGTATCCCAAAAAAGCGTCAATGTCTTCAGGTGCGAAGGCAAATTCGGGCATGCCCTCATGACCTGTGACAATGCCCTCGGCGAGGCTTTCTTCCAGGCTCTCCAGTGGATAAAGCTGGGACAGGGTTCGAAACGGCGGAGCGCCTTCCTCCGCACTGGCATCATCAGTGGAGATGGCATGGCAACTGGCGCAGTGGATCTCGGCAATCTCCAGACCCGCTGCCAGTGTCTTGTCATCGGCCGGAAATGGTGTGCTTCCCTGGGCCAAAGCCGGTCCTGACACCAGGACAGCCGACACAAACAGAAGTGTAGCGCGTTTCATGTGATCTCCCTCCGCCTGATCCCCTTATAGGCAGCTCTAACAGGAGGTGAAATACGCGGCACTACGAGTACAACCGGATACCAACGGTTTTGGCGTGTCAGATGCCTGCCCCCACAAAAAACACCTCCGTTCCTGAGACACTTGCGCCATGCGGCGCCCACCAGTTCCTTGCCGCGAGCCATTTCGGCGCGTAAGCCTATAATAAAGGATCACCACCGCCAGTTCGCGACAGACCGGAGCCGCTGCAACATGACGACAACCGCCTTGCCGACCTCCATCGACGAAACGCTTCGCTTGCTCGACACGGCAGGCTATGTCGCCGACCGGTCGCTTGCGACGGTTCTGCACTTGGCCTTGCGGATGAAACGGCCGCTCTTTCTTGAAGGTGAAGCGGGTGTCGGCAAAACGGAAATCGCCAAGGTCCTGAGCCAGACACTCGGACGCGACCTGATCCGGCTTCAGTGTTATGAAGGTCTTGACGTCGCATCCGCGGTCTATGAATGGAATTATCCCGCGCAGATGGTGGAAATCCGCGTGGCGGAAGCTGCCGGCGATACCGAACACAGCGAGTTGTCGAAATCCATTTTTGACGAGCGGTTCCTGATAAAGCGCCCGGTCCTTCAAGCACTGGAGCCCGCACTCAATGGCGCGCCTGTGTTGCTGATAGATGAACTCGACCGGGCCGACGAGGCCTTCGAGGCTTTCCTTCTTGAAGTGCTCGCCGACAATCAGGTCTCCATCCCGGAGCTTGGCACGGTGAAAGCGGACGAGCCGCCGATTGTCGTGATCACCACCAACCGCACCCGCGAAATCCATGACGCCCTGAAACGGCGCTGTCTCTATCACTGGGTCGACTACCCGACCGCCGAACGCGAGCTTGAAATTGTCCGCCGCAAGGTGCCAGGTGCCGGCGAGCGGCTCACGGCGGAAATTGTGGCCTTCGTCCAGATGCTGAGGGCAGAGGAGGATCTGTTCAAGCAGCCGGGTGTTGCCGAGACGCTCGACTGGGCGACCGCCCTTTCCGAACTCAACGAGATCGCGCTCGATCCGGACATGACCTCCGATACACTCGGCGTCCTCTTGAAGTATCAGGACGATATCGAACGGGTGCGCGGGTCAAGGCTCCGCCAGATCATTGAGGACATCCGCAAGGACGAGCCGCTTTCGGCCGCGTCCTCCATGCCTGCTTTGTGACGGACCTCAAGATGGAGACCGCCCAAGAGCATACCCGCGACAGCCGAATTCTCGACAACATCGTCTATTTTGCCCGCACACTCCGCAAGGCCGGTATTCCAGCAGGTCCCGCCTCGGTTGTTGACGCGGTCCGTGCGGTCGAGGTTTCAGGCTTGCGAAACCGGGACGATCTCTATTGGACATTGCACGCGGTTTTTGTGCGCAAGCGCGAGCATCACATTCTGTTTGAAGAAGCATTTCGGATCTATTGGCGCAATCGCGGTCTGATCGAGAAGATGCTGGCCATCCTGTCGCCGGTCGCCCCGCCGCGCGGCGCTCCGGAAAAGCCCAAGGCCGGACAGACACGGGTGGCACAAGCGTTTCAGGCCTCGAAAGAACGCATGAGCGAAGAAACCCGCCCGGAAGTGGAAGTCGATGCCAAGTTCACGGTGTCCGGCAAGGAACTGCTGCAATCCAGGGATTTTGCGCAAATGACAGCCGACGAAATCGCGCTCGCCAAACAGGCCTTGCGCGATTTTGCTTTTTCCATGGACAGAATTCGTCAGCGCCGTCTGGCCGCCGCGCCCCGGGGCCGGATCGATCCGCGCCGGTCCCTGCGTGCTTCCATGCGCGCGGGCGGCGACATCATCGACCTCAAATATCGCAAACCGGTTGAAAAACAGCCGCCTCTGATCGCGATCTGCGATATCTCCGGCTCAATGAGCCAGTACACACGACTGATCCTGCATTTCCTGCATGCCGTGACAGGGCAGCGCCGCGACGTGCACACGTTCCTGTTCGGGACTAGGCTCACCAATGTCACCCGCCAGCTTCGCATGAAGGACCCGGATGAAGCGCTGGACGCGTGTTCCCAAGGGGTCGAGGACTGGTCGGGCGGCACCCGCATCGCGACTGCGTTGCGCGATTTCAACCGGCTCTGGTCCAGGCGTGTCCTGTCCGGCAGTCCGACGGTCCTGTTGATCACGGACGGGCTGGAGCGGGACACGGATGAGGATCTCGAACGCGAGATGGACCGGCTGCACCGGTCTTGCAGGCAGCTTGTCTGGCTCAATCCGCTGTTGCGCTTCGACGGCTTCGAGGCACGTGCCAAGGGCATCCGGGCGATGTTGCCCCATGTTGACGAATTCCGCTCCGCCCATTCGCTCGATGCGATTTCGGATCTGGTGGACGCCCTGTCCGGGACCGCTACCAGCAACCGAAAGGCAGACCCGAAGCAGTGGCTGAAGGAGGGTTAAGCAAACCGCCAATCCGGCCCTGTGATGCCCGTCACACGGTTTCGTGTTCCCCGTCTCCTATACCAGCAGCGTGTTATCACCCTAGTTAGGATGTCCGGGAGGGACCGATGGAAATGCGCGCTCAATCTCAAATCCACTCACTTCGCAAACCGCGGTCAAACCGCCTTTTCGGCTTGATCGCAGCAGCCGGGCTCGCCATCGGCCTGATGTCGGCGCCTGTTGACCCGGCTCTCGCCACAACATCGGGCATAAACGGCACCTATCTGCTGGCACCCCAAAATCTGGACACGGCCTTCAAGGTCAGGATGCTGACCGGCGCTTCGGTCAATGGCCGGTTTGAGCGCGTCTCGGGCAAGATGGTCCTTGACGAGCGGCAACCGTCGCGCAGCCGGGTGGAAGTGACCGTCGATCTCGCGAGCATCGTCACCGACAATCCCGCCATGACGGACTTTTTGAAAAGCCCGGCCATGCTCGACACCGCCAACAACAGCAAGGCGGTCTTTGTAAGCCGCCGGGTGCGCAAGCTGAGCGACACCAGGGCTGAAGTGGATGGCGTCCTGCGTCTCAAGGGGCTGGAGCGGCCGACCAAACTCTCGGTCATCTTGCAGAAGGGCTCGACACCGCGAAAGATCCGGTTTCAGGCTTCCGGCGGCTTCTTCCGCAGCCTGTTCGGCATGAATGTCGGCCAGCCGCTTTATGGCGACAAGATTTCACTCACCATCCTCGGCACCGGTAACCGCCAATGACACCGGCGGCAAACCGGATCCCCGCTGCGCCGGTTTGAGTCTTGGTTTGATTGTGCAGAGGTCTTTGAGAGTGCTCAATCGGATCGCTGTTCACTCGAAGATCAACACGGGCTGACGCGCACAAGCAATGTCATCTTCAGCCATTGCCTGCGTGCCTCGGCCCCGTTTCAAAACCGGCACGTATCCGTATCGGTGTTTCAAGGAACATTCAGGCCTCCTGCCGCCAGCGCGACAAGGGGAGCTTGTCAAGCTCTGGCTGCGCAGGTTCCTCCAGCACATGCAGGAACTCAATGGAATGGCCATCCGGATCCTTGAAATAGACGACCGCTGCAGGCATCCAGGCAATCACATCCGGTTCGTCAACGGGATGCCCTCCAAAGCCCAGAGGCTGAACGCCCTGCGCCTTCAGGTATTCGCAAGCGTGCGTGATCCCTTCGGCGCTCATACGAAAGGCAAAATGCAGTTTCATCGCCAGCGGTGCCGAACCGGTTTCCCACAGTCCAAGCATGCCGGTTTCCTTGCCACCCGCCCAGAAAAACGCAACCTTGCGCCCGGGAATGATACGGCCCAGTTCCAGCCCGACGATGTCCCGGTAGAATGCGACGGACCGCTCCAGATCACGGACAGGCAAATGAGTTTCGTAAAGACCCATTATTTCCTTGGCGACGGACTGCGCCTGATGGGTCTGCCCCGCTGTTTCGAGCATGATTTTCTCCATTTATTTTCAATGGAGAGAACCATGCCACCTCAAGTTAAGTTGAGGTCAAGCGGCTATTTCAGACGCTGTGAAAAAGCAAAACAGCACACACAAACCCGGCCCGCGCGCACGATCTTTCTCTATCGAAATTCCGGATACCCTGGCCAAAGTGGTGTTTGACGAGACGCTCATCCGCCCCCCGGAGAGCCTCAACAATGCAATGATTGCGAAATTGTAATAATCTCGTCACTATCTGTTATTTTTTACAATGGTAGTCACTGGCTTGTCAGATATCACTCCCAATGACTGGCAGCTCTTGTTCTCCCCCATACATGCGCTGCCTGAAGATTGATGATGATACTCTATAGGCCGCACCGGACGAGCGTCCTCTCAAAGCTTCCAAGCCTGCTTTGTTTGGTGCGGCCTCCTCCCCCATCGAAATCCCGGTCATTGCCACCGCCGAAACAAGACCTTCTTAAAGGTCGTGTTGTCCGAACATCCGGTTGCCGGCAACAAAAGACCCCGCCCGGATTTCTCCAGACGGGGTGAAAGGGACTGGCGTCCCTTCAAGCGAACCGGGGTTCGGCTTATTTGTAGTCGTACTGGCCGTCTTTCCACTCGTACCAGACATAGCCCGGCAGCGTGACATCCCCCTTGTCGTCGAAGGACAGCTTGCCGAGAAGCGTGTCGAACTCACCGGTGTTCAGCGCTTCGACCACATCTTCATACTCGGTGGATTTGGCGGTGTTGGCTGCATCCGCCCATGCCTGGATCGCGGCGTAGGTGTAGAGCGCATAGCCTTCAGCCGTCTTGCCGGCATCTTCAAGCTTCTTCACGACAGGCGCGGCAATCGGGTTCTTGCGCGGGTCCGGTGAAAAGGTCATCAGCGTGCCTTCCCCGGCCGGGCCTGTGATCGACCAATATTCGTCGGTGACAAGCGCATCCCCGGAAACCAGAATGGTGTCCATGCCCTGATCGACCATCTGACGCTTCATCAGACCGGCTTCAGTGTGATAGCCGCCGACATAAAGAACGTCGATGTTCTCCTGCTTCAGCTTGGATACGAGCGCGGTGTAGTCCTTCTCGCCAGCCGTATAGGCTTCGTAGAGGGTTTCCTGCTTGCCCAGATCGTTCATGACGCCTTTGGTTGCGTCGGCCAAGCCCTTGCCGTAGGCGGTCTTGTCGTGAACGACGGCAATGTTCTTGTCGCCGAACTCTTCGGCCAGATAGGTGCCGGCAACCTGGCCCTGCTGATCGTCACGGCCACAGACGCGGTAGACACCGGGCCCCGGACGCTCGTCGGTGAACTTCGGATTGGTCGAGGCCGGCGAAATCTGGATGATGCCCTCTTCGGCGTAAACAGCCGATGCCGGGATCGAAGAGCCGGAGCAGAAGTGGCCGGCCATGAAGACCACGTTCTTGCCGACCATCTGGTTTGCGACCGCAACGGCCTGCTTCGGATCGCAGGCATCATCGCCAACTTCCAGAACCAGTTGCTCGCCGTTGACACCGCCAGCCGCATTGATGTCGGCGACGGCCTGCTCGGCACCGGCCTTCATCTGCGCGCCGAAGGAGGCATATTGTCCGGTCATCGGACCAGCCGTCGCAATCACGATGTCCGCCAGAGCCGCAGTGGACATGGCGGCACCTGCCACGGCGGCAACGCTTGCCAAAAGATACTTCTTCATCATCAACTCCCCTGGTTCCAGTGATCTGGACCATCTTGGACAAGAAGCCGGTGCCCGGTTCGCGCACCTGCTTCCATTGTGGCCGGGGCTTGACCGTTTTTGTGTTTTTTGTCGCCCAAGTCCCGGCCGGTTCCCCATTGGCGCAAAGCGCGCCCCTGGTAAATCGTCAGCCGTCAGCGTAACGGTCAGTTTGGCCGTCACGCAACCGCCAAGTGAACGGGCCCGTTTTTTCGTAGAGCCAAACATACTGTGTTGTCATCTGGTTAGTGCGGGTAAAGCGCCAGCCTGCCAGGCCAAAGCATAGCAGCACAACATAATCCACAACCAGGAAATGCAGCGACAACAAGGTCCCTTCAAACAGCGAGAAGGTCAGGAACCTGATCGCGACCGTCAACAGGAACACAAACCAGAACAGGACGAACAAGGGCCGCCATGTGTTGGCGCAAGCCCGTCCCGTCATCCAGGCAGCCCCGCCGCCCAGCGCGCAAAGCAGGATCAGGAAAACGCCGATGCCCGTTTCGTAAACAATACCCATGACGCTCTCCTAGTGCCTGCCGCCTTCAAGATATGCCGCCTGCACATCCTCGCGGGCGAGCAGTTCCTTGCCGGTTCCCGACATGGTGATTTTGCCATTGACCATCACATAGCCGCGATGGGCCAGTTTGAGCGCGTGGTAGGCATTCTGCTCGACGAGGAACACGGTCAGACCGTCGCTCCGGTTGAGATCCCGGATCGCATCGAAGATCTGCTTGACGATCAGCGGTGCCAGCCCCAAAGACGGCTCGTCGAGCAGCAGAAGACGCGGCTTGGACATCAAGGCCCGGGCAATCGCCAGCATCTGCTGCTCGCCGCCGGACAGGGTCCCGCCGCGCTGGTTCCGGCGCTCCTTGAGGCGCGGAAACAGGTCGAAGGCGCGTTGAAGGCTGCCGTCGACGTCTTCGTTTCCGGCCGTCTCCGCGCCCATGATCAGGTTTTCCATCACGCTCATGCGCGGGAAAATCCGCCGCCCTTCCGGGGACTGGGCGATGGACTTGCGCATGATCTCGTGGGTCGGCACCCTGGTGATTTCTTCCCCGTCATAGAGGATCTCGCCGGAGCTGGCCTGCGGCGTGCCGCAGATGGTCATCATCAGGGTCGACTTGCCAGCACCATTGGCACCGATCAGGGTGACGATCTCGCCCTTGTCGACGGTCAGATCGACGCCACGCAGGGCGATGATCTTTCCATAGTGGGTTTCCACGTTGCGGACCTCAAGCAGATGGTTGGAGGCTGTCATATGCCGACCTCCTCTTCCACCGCATCGACATCCTCGTCCGGAACCCCCAGATAGGCCGCGATCACCTTCGGGTCGTCCTTGACCTCGGCCGCCGTGCCGTCCGAGATCTTCTCGCCATAATCGAGCACCACCACGTGGTCCGAAATCTCCATCACAACGCTCATGTCGTGTTCAATCAGCAGGATCGAGGTGCCGTGTTCCTTTCGGATATACTGAAGCAGGGCATTCAGTTCGGCGCTTTCCTTGGGGTTCAAACCGGCCGCCGGCTCATCAAGGCACAACAGCTCCGGCCCCGAGCACATGGCACGGGCAATCTCCAGCCTTCGCTGATCGCCGTAAGGCAGATCGGCGGCAGGTGCGTCGGCGCGGTCGATCAGGTTGGTCCTGGAGAGCCAGTAGCGGGCCTTTTCAACCGCTTCCTGTTCGGCGTGGCGGAAAGACGCCAGACCGAATATGCCGCCAACCGTGTAGCCGGAGGCAACCATCAGCGGATTATGCTGGGCGACCATCAGGTTCTCCAGCAAGGTCATGCCGCCGAAAAGGCGGATGTTCTGGAACGTACGGGCGACCTTGGCCCTGGCCGAGATCTTGAAATCCGGCATGCGTTCCAGCAGGAAGTGGTCCCCATTGGACCGGTTCATGATGATCCGGCCCTCGGTCGGCTTGTAGAAGCCGGTCACACAGTTGAACACGGTCGTCTTGCCGGCCCCGTTCGGGCCGATCAGCGCGGTGATGTCACCGCGTCCGACATTGAAGGACAGATCGTCAATCGCAACCAGCCCACCAAAACGCATGGTCAGATGCTCGATTGTCAGGACGGGGTTTGTGTTCCAGGAGGTCATCCGTGGCCCTCCTGAACAAGATCCGCACTGATGCCCTTGACCTTCTTGCCGCTCAGGGTGATGGACGGCGCCCGGGTCGAGATCAGACCGCGCGGCTTCCAGACCATGATGATGACCATCAGAAGCCCGAACACCAGCATCCGGTATTCCTCCAGTCCGCGGAAAAACTCGAACCCGCCGATCATGACCACGGCCGCGATCACAACGCCCACCTGGCTGCCGAGACCACCGAGAACAACAATTGCAAGAATCACAGCCGATTCAATGAAAGTGAAACTTTCCGGCGAAATGAAGCCCTGACGGGTCGCGAAGAAGGAGCCGGCAAAACCGCCGAACATCGCGCCGAGCGCAAAGGCGGTCAGCTTGGTGTTGGTGGTGTTGATGCCGAGCGACCGGCAGGCGATCTCGTCTTCCCTCAAGGCTTCCCACGCCCGGCCAACGGGGAGCTTTCTCAGGCGCATGGTCACGAAATTGGTGATCAGGGCCATGATCACGATCAGGTAGTAGAGAAAGATGATCCGGTGGATCGAGCTGTAGTCGAGCCCGAAGAAGTCGGCGAACCCGCCCTCCCCGCGCTTGAATTCCAGACCGAAGAAGCTTGGCCGCGGAATGCCCGAGATCCCGTCCGGGCCGCCGGTAAATTCGTACCAGTTCAGCAAAACCACGCGAATGATCTCGCCAAACGCCAGCGTCACGATCGCCAGATAATCGCCCCTCAAACGCAGGACCGGGAAGCCGAGAATGATCCCCCAGAAGGCCGCAAGAATACCGGCCAGCGGCAGACAGATCCAGAAGGAGAACCCGAAATACTCGGCCAGCAAGGCATAGGAATAGGCCCCGACCGCATAGAAGGCGACATAGCCCAGATCGAGCAGCCCGGCGAGGCCGACCACGATGTTCAGCCCCCAGCCCAACATGACATAGGTCGCAACCAGAATGGCCAGATCGAGATACTGCCGGGACCCCCGCGCGCCATAGGCTGACAACAGGATGAACGGCAAGGCGACTGCGACAATAATGAAAAGCGGCATGGCGTATTTGCCGAGTGGAGCCAGCCCCTTGAAACTTGGCACGAACCCGCGCGCCATTTCGGTCGCCGGCCTGTCCGCCTTCCAGACGAACAGGTTCAGCACGAGGCGTCCCCCGAAGACGATCGCAACCGCGATGGCGACCGCCGCCCAGCGGTATTCGATACCCAGCTGCCCGCCAAGACCACTGGCGATTTCCGCCTTCATGCCGATCAGGACACTGAACAGGGCGAGGGCAACAAGCCCCCCCACTGCAGCGTCTTTCACAGAGTCCACGAGGAACTTTTCGGATTTTGCTGCCATCGGTCAGACCTTCTCCACTTCCGGCTTGCCGAGCAGGCCTTCGGGCATGAAGATCAGCACGATCGCGAGGATCGAGAACGCGGCGACATCCTTGTATTCAACCGTGAAGTAACCGGACCAGAAGGTTTCGATCAGGCCGATCAGCAATCCGCCAAGCATCGCGCCCGGCAATGATCCGATCCCGCCAAGGACAGCGGCGGTGAAGGCCTTCACCCCGGCCAGAAAGCCGATATAGAAGTCGATGACACCGTAATAAAGCAGGAACATGAGGCCGGCGACCGAGGCCAGAGCAGCCCCCATGACGAAGGTAAGCGATATCGTCCGGTCAACATTGATGCCCAGTAGGGCCGCCATCTTGCGGTCCTGCTCGCACGCCCTCTGAGCGCGCCCAAGCGAGGTCTTGTTGATCAGCATCGTGAAACCGATCATCAGGGCCAAGGTCACCACTATGATCAGGATTTGCGCATAGGACAATTGAACCGCAAAGCCGGATCCGTCCGCCCCGCCGTCACTCAAGCTGAAACCACCGGGGATCAGCGGCTGAAGCGGCTTGTTGCGGGCGCCTTGCGAAATCTGCACGAAGTTCTGCAGCGCAATCGAGGCCCCGATCGCGGTGATCAGGGGCGCCAGCCGGAACGATCCGCGCAAGGGCCGGTAGGCCAGACGCTCCACCGTCCAGCCCCAGGCAGCTGTTAGGGCCATCGAGACAACAAGAACCCCGATGAGCGCCAGAACCAGAAGGGCCACCGGCAGGGACGCCGTGATGCCGAGCGCGACAATGAAAATCAGTGCGATGAAGGCTCCGACCATGAAGATGTCCCCATGGGCGAAGTTGATCATGCCGATAATGCCGTAAACCATCGTGTATCCGATGGCGATGAGGCCATAAATGGATCCCAACGTTACGCCATTGATCAGCTGCTGGAGAAAATATTCCATGCTGTTTGTTGTTACCCCCGAAGGCTGCAGCCTACTTGTTTTTCACGAGGCTCTTTGGCCCGCATTACAAATTGATTAGCAAGAGGGGCCATCTGAAACAATTCCTCGAAACACCCAGCCCTCAGAAAAACAGATTATTTCGATATCACCCACCATTGAGAAATTTTATTCGTTTCACATCCCGGCACACCCCCGGATAACCGGTAGGGAATCACACAGGTCAGGTATTCATCATCAACTTCTGACAAACAGGACTTCAACCGAAAACAACTCGAAAGCGTCATGACGCGCAGGGCAGTTGCGTAACGAGTTCCGCAGACTGTAAATACCACTGCGGGCAACAGGCGGCCAAAGCCCGGCCGATCAACGCCCGCAAACAGACCCAAGACCTGAGGACACCTTTTGGCTTCCGATAAGCAAGAGACAAACAGCACAAACCTTCCGCTTGACACCGAGCGGTTCCGGGATGCGATGAGCCGGATTGCCACGGCCGTCCATGTGGTCACGACCGACGGCCCGGCCGGGCGTTCAGGCGCTACGATCTCCGCCTTCTGTTCTGTCACCGACGAACCAGCGAGTGTTTTGGTCTGTGTCAACCGCACGACCCGGGCCCATGACGCGATCCTGAAGAACCGGGTCTTTTGCGTGAACACCCTCGGCGCCGGCCATCAGGACCTGTCCGATGCGTTTGCGGGACGGGAGCAACTGGACATGAAAGCCCGGTTCGGCAAAGCCGAATGGATACCGCTTATTACCGGATGTCCGGGCCTGTCTGACGCGCGTCTGTCGGTCGACTGCGAAATCTCGGGCGTTTCGGAAGTCGGAACCCATTCCATCATTGTCGGCAGGGTCGTCGACCTGAGAATGCGGACCGGCGGCACCTCGCTCCTGTATATCCAGCGCGGCTACGAGCAGATCGAAAAATAAGCTTCGACCTTTGCGTGCAGTTCCGGCTAAGGTGACATGCTCCTCAAACCGGGAGGCATGTCTTGCCAGGTCCCCGAAATCTGATCACCGATGTTCCCGGCCTTCTCGTTGGCAACGCTTCGGACCAAAGCCTGAAATCCGGCGCCACGGTGCTGTTGCCCGAAGAACCGGCAATCGCGTCGGTCGCGGTTCACGGCGGCGCACCCGGCACCCGTGAGATCGCCCTGCTTGAGCCGGAACAAACCGTCAACAAGGTCGACGCCATCGTGCTCGCTGGCGGTTCATCCTTCGGCCTCGATGCGGGGGCCGGCGTTCAGGGCCGCCTCGCCGAACTTGGCCGTGGCTTTGCCGTTGGCCCGGTGCGCGTCCCCATTGTTCCAACCGCGATCCTGTTTGACCTGATCAATGGCGGAGACAAGAGCTGGGGCGAAGCCGCCCCCTATCGCGATCTTGGCCGCGCAGCACTGGATGCCGCGTCCGAGAGCTTTGCGCTCGGCTCGGTCGGCGCCGGAACCGGGGCAACAACCGCCAATCTCAAGGGCGGACTTGGCTCGGCATCCATGATCCTGGAAAACGGCGTCACCGTCGGCGCGATCGTCGCAGTCAATGCGCTTGGCCGGGCAACCGTCGGCGACACGCGGCATTTCTGGGCCGCCCCCTTCGAACAGGACAGCGAATTCGGCGGGCTCGGTCTTCCCCCTGCCCTGCCGGCCGATGCGGTTCATGTGCGGACAAAACTCGATGCCCTGAAAGCTGGCGCCAACACGACCATCGCGGCAGTGGCCACGGACGCTACCTTGACCAAGTCGGAAGCCAAGCGTCTTTCCGTCATGGCCCATGACGGCCTGTCACGCGCGCTTTGGCCCGCCCACACGCCTCTGGATGGTGATCTTGTCTTTGCCCTGTCGACCGGCCACAGGAAGCTCGAACGTGCGCTTGAGGACATGGTCCAGATCGGCGCGGCCGCAGCCTCCTGTCTAGCGCGCGCCATTGCCCGCGGCATCTACCACGCAACACCCGCTGACGGCGATCCGGTCCCAACCTGGCACAGCCGGTTCAGCCGTTGACCGGCTGAACCGAAGCGGTATCATTCCGCGGCTTCAAGGTAGCCGCCACGATCGCTTTCGCCATTTGAACCATCGCCGGTCGTCGAAAGCTGGCTCAACAGCACGTCACGCTTGCGGGCGGCCTTTGCCATGTTGTCTTCCTTGACCTGCCCAAACCCGCGAACCAGATCCGGCACCCGGGCAATCTCGACCAGAAGCCCGTAGCTGGCCTTGTCGATCCGGCCGAGGATGTGCTGAACATCCGCATGATACTGAGCGATCAGGGCCCGCTCGGCCTTGCGTTCAGCCGTTTTTGAAAACGGATCGTACCACTTGCCCCGCGCCCATTTGAAACGGGTCATCAGATTGAAGGCCGTGAAAATCCAAGGGCCGAAAGCGATCTTTTGCGGGCGGCCGGTCTTTGGATCGACCTGGCGCGAAATCAGCGGCGGCGCGAGATGGATCTTGAGCTTTTTCGGATTCGCGAACTGCGCCGCGATCTTCGCCCTGAAGGCCGGGTCGGAATAAAGGCGCGCCACCTCGTATTCGTCCTTGTAGGCCATGACCTTGTAAAGCATGGCGGCAACCGTATCGGTCAGCCGCATGGTACCCGGTCCATGGGTTTTATCCGCCAGCTTGACCTTCTTGACCAGATCCAGATACCGCTCAGCATAGGCCGCGTCCTGATAGGCTGTCAGCTCCCCGGCGTAAAAGGCGATTTGCTCGTCAAGAGACCGTGCAACCGGCTTGTTCTCTTTCGGCAAGGCCTCAAGGATCAGCTCCGGACGAGCGGCCAGTACGCGTCCCGCCCGGAAAGCCTGAATATTGGTTTCAACAGCTGCCCGGTTGAGCGTCAATGCACCTTCAATGGCCCCTGCCGAGATCGGGAGCGCGCCGTTTTGGTAGGCCATGCCGACCAGCAGCATATTGGCATAGATGGCATCTCCCAGTAGCTTTTCCGCAAGTCCCGCCACATCCATTGCAAGATACTGTTCGGATGCCTCGCGCAGCGACTTGTCCATGCGCATTTCATCGAAAGACAGCGTCTGCTTCATCACGAACTCGGCCGTCGGTGCGACCCGCGTATTTGCAAAGGTTTTTGTGCTCTTGCGGTTTGCGAGCGCCAGCTGCTCGGCATTGGCCGCAACCACCACGTCGCTCGCCAGCAGCACATCCAGACTGGCTGTTGGAACCCGGGGGCCCTCGATCGTGCGGTCGGCGGCGGCAAACCGGACATGAGAGGTGACTGGTCCGCCCTTTTGTGCCAACCCGGTCATGTCGAGGGTAGAGGCCTGTTTGCCGTCGAGATGCGCCGCCATCGCGATCACGGCACTCAAGGTCGTCACCCCCATGCCGCCGATCCCGGCCACGAGCAGGTTCCACGTCCGGTCGAGCGGGGCAAGGTCCGGCTGATCCAGCCTTTCAACCAGGGCATCAATATCCACCGATGCCTTTTCCGCCTTTTTCAGTTCTGCGCCGTCGATTTCGACAAACGAGGGACAAAACCCCTTTATGCAGGAAAAATCCTTGTTGCAGCTGGACTGGTTGATCCGGCGTTTTTCGCCGAACGGCGTTTGCAGAGGTTCGACCGACAGACAATTCGACTGCACCGAACAATCGCCGCACCCCTCGCACACCCGATCATTGATGAACAACCGCTTGTCCGGATCCGGAAACGTGCCCCGCTTGCGCCGGCGGCGTTTTTCCGCGGCACAGGTCTGATCGTAAATGATAACCGAAACACCCGGGAAAGTCTGGAAGTCCTCCTGCACCTCCATCAGATGGTCGCGGTGGAAAACCGTGGTACCAGGCGCAAGATTGCTCCAGCCGCCATAGGTTTGCGGATTTTCGCTGACGACGGCGATTTTTTCGACGCCTTCCGACTCAAGCTGGCGTGTGATTTGCGGCACTGTCAGGGTACCGTCGACTGTCTGTCCGCCGGTCATGGCAACGGCGTCATTATAGAGGATCTTGTAAGTGATCGGTACGTTCGACGCCAGGGCCTGCCGGATCGCCAGAATGCCGGAATGGAAGTAGGTCCCGTCACCAATATTGGCGAAGACATGCTTGTCATTCGAGAACGGGCTTTGGCCGACCCACAAAACGCCTTCCCCACCCATGGCAATCTGGCCTTCGGTGGTCCGGCCCGCAATTTCCGACATGGCGTGACATCCGATGCCGGGCAGGGAGCGGGACCCCTCCGGCGTCACCGTGGACGTCGAATGGGGGCATCCGGAACAGAAATAGGGTGTGCGGACCGCACGCTCTGCATGGCCCTGCGCCCACATGACTTGATTGGTCATCCGGTCCGCGACCTGATGCATCTGCTCGGTCACCGCCTCTTCCGGCAGCCAGTTCATCAATCCCTGAATGATCTCGGCCACCGACAGTTCCAGAACATCCGACAGGAACGGCGTTCCGTTCGGCCGGCGCTTGCCCCAGATTTCGGGACGGCTCGCCTCCGGCCAGTGATAGGAGATTTCCTTGATCTGCCGCTCCAGGAAGGCACGCTTGTGCTCGACAACCAGCAGCCTTTGGGTGCTGCGTGCAAACTCGGTCAGTCCTTCCGGTTCCAGCGGCCAGGCCATGGCCACCTTGTAGACTGCCAGCCCCAGCGCCCGTGCCTTGTCTTCGTCGATGCCCATCAGGTCGAGTGCCTGACGCAGGTCCCGGTAAGCCTTGCCGGTTGCAACCAGACCGAGCCGCACCCGGCGTCTTGCGCCAAACGTTACCCGGTCGAGCGCATTGGTGCGCACATAGGCCTGTGCGGCCGGCAGCCGAAGGTCGCGCAACAGCCGCTCTGTTTCCAGCCTGTTACCAAGCAGCAGGTCCCGGTTGATCTTCTGGTCCTTGCGCGGATCGCCGGTCAAGGGCCGTGTCAGCCGCAACCTGCCGTCCGAGATATTGATCGTTGCGGACGCGTCCATGGTATCCGCGACACAAATCAGGGCAGTCCAGACCCCGGAAAAGCGTGACATTTCCAGTCCATGCATGCCGAAGTCGAGCACGTCCTGAATGTCGGAGGGATTGAGAACCGGAATTTCCGCGTGTTCGAAGAAAAACTCGCTTTGCGCAGGAAGGATAGACGACTTGGCCAGATGATCGTCGCCGGCAAGCGCCAGGACCCCGCCATTGCGATCGGTCCCCGACGCGCTGGCCTGCTTCAGGGCATCGCCTGCCCGGTCCACACCGGGCGCCTTGCCGTACCAGATGCCGAACACCCCATCATAATCGGTGTTGCGCCCCGGCCCCCTGAGCTTTTGCGAGCCCCAGACAGCAGTCGCCCCCAACTCTTCATTCACGCCCGGCTTGAAGACAATGTCATGGGCCTCCAGATGGCGCGCGGCACGCATCAACTCCGTGTCATACCCGGCAAGCGGAGACCCGCGGTAGCCGGAGACAAATCCTGCCGAATGCAGCCCTGCGGCCTTGTCGAACCTGGCACGATCAAGGGTTAGCCGAACAAGCGCCTGGATCCCGGTCAGGTAAACCTGCCCGCTGGTCGCGACATATTTGTCGTCAAGCGTGACTGACGGCACATGCACATTCATCAGGTTCCCTCCTCAATGAAACAGGATGATAAACGGCCCCTCGTCCCGACCGCTTACTGTTGAGATAATATCATCCTTTTCAGCGGCAAATTCTGTGCTAACGTACTCCCCAACACCCAAAACAACGCAGAAATTTTTCCTTCCAGAGCCATGACCGAAAGATATCTTCTCGATCCATCCGACATCCGCGTCTTGCGGGTCCTGCAACGTGACGCATCGCTATCCATTGCCGAAATCGCAAAGGAAGCCGGTATGAGCCAGACGCCCTGCTGGCGCCGTATCAAGAAGCTTAAAGAACAAGGCATTATCAGGCAAATCACGGCTGTCATAGACCGCGAATCGGTTGGTCTCGGCTTTGTCGCCTATTCCTTCGTCAAGCTTGCGGTGCCCAGCCGGGACAATATGGAAACCTTCGACAAGCTGGTCCACCGCTGGCCGGAAGTCGTGACGTGCGAGCGCATAACAGGTGCCGTCGACTATCTGATCAAGGTTGTGACCGACGACATCAAAGCCTACGACAACTTCCTGCGGCTGAAGCTGCTCGACAACACGCTTGTTTCCGACGTTCAGTCGCGAATCGTGGTCAACACGGTCAAGGACACCGTCGCTCTGCCACTTCGAGAGAACTAGCAAGCGACCCGGCTCATGAGAGACCTCAGCGGCATTGTCCGTTCTAGTCATCCTCGACCTTGATGACATTCCCCGTTTTCGGGTCGACATCAATTTCCAGTTTTCGGTTGTTCAGGGTCGCCTCGACCTCGATCCGGCGGGTCGAGACGTCAATTTCGTGGATCATATAACCCTGCGCTTCAAGAGCCGTCGCGATTTCCCCAACGGAGGTGCCGAGCCTGTCCCCCATCATCACCTCCGCTTGTGCCGCGCCTGCCGACGAAAGACCAATCGTGGCGCCGAAGACAACAACAGGCAGTGTTCGCCTGAAAAGGCCCATCTTCTTCCTCCCGAACAAAAATCAATTTCCCAAAAGTATTTCCCCAACAAAAATACCACATCAATGCCGAATTGATTAAATTCAGGAAATCTTCATCAGAAAAACCATCAGGAAGCGCGGTACCGATAATGTCTGCCATATAGTCTCCTGCAATTAAAAGGCGACCCTGCAAAAACTCAAAGGCACATTTTCAAGGTTCCGTTCGTTTGTGCGTCCCCACGCGCACATTTAGTCTCTGCTTTCAAGACACCGATCAAGACCGGAGCCCCCTCGACTGGAAAGGCAAGTGAGCGTGGTCAATGGAGTGCTTTCCCTGCTGAGCTGGATCGGGCAACGCGGCACCACGGCCGTTGCCGCAAGCGTTTTCATTGGCGTGTCCTTGCCAGCCCTTTCCGCCGTGATCCGTCCCTATCTCACACTCCTGGTGTTTCTCCTTCTGATACTGGCCTTCCTGCGTTTCGATCCGGCGGCTGCCGCAAAACACCTGAAAAGGCCGTTTCTGCTGGTGTGCGCCAGTCTATGGATCATGGTGGTCTTGCCATTGCTCGCACTTGCCGCAGCTCATGCCCTCGGGCTTCCGGCGCTCGGCGACGACGTGATGCTCGCGGTCTTTATCGCGATGGCCCCGCCTGCGATCATGTCAGCCCCGGCCTTCATCTATCTGATGGGCCTGAACGGTGCATTCAGCCTGACAGTTCTTGTCGCCTGTGTCGTGGTAACGCCACTCTCAGCCCCCTTCCTCGCGGAATTGATGGCCGGAGCGGATCTGCCGCTTGATCCGTGGATGCTGGCCTTTCAGCTGGGATGGCTGCTGATCGGGTCGTTTGCAATTGCTTCAGTTTTGAGACGCGTGACGGGAAAGGATCGCATCCGTGGCTATTCCAGTCAGATCGACGGGCTGAATGTGATCCTTTTGCTGTTCTTCGCCATTGCGGCCATGGACAGCGTTGCCGCAAACTTCCTGGATCGGCCCGTGTTTTCCGTCCTGATCACTTTATTTACCTATCTGGTGGCTTTCCTGCAGCTGGGTCTGACCATGCTGGTGTTCTCGTTCCTGCCCCGCGCAGATGCTTTTGCGATCGCGCATTCGGCTGCCACCCGAAATCTCGGGCTTCTGGTTGCGGCCTTCCACGGCAGTCTGCCTGAATTCACCTGGCTCTGGTTTGCGCTGGCCCAGTTTCCGACCTTTACCTTGCCCTTGCTCCTCAAACCGCTGGTGCGCCGCTTCATCGCCCCGGCAGAAGAAACAAAAACCTGACACACGATCCGGGACGCGCTAGGCTTTCGATTTGACAAGGGAGGTATCCCATGCTGCCGGCACTTGAGCGCATTCCATACATCATCCTGTTTTCCCTTTGCCTGTTTGTTCCCGCGCCTGACGCCTCCGCCGGAGATCAGGCCCGGCTTGAGATTCTGGGGTTTTCGGAAGACGGAAACCACTTCGCATTCGAGCACTATGGCATTCAGGACGGATCCGGTTTTCCCTATTCGGAGATTTTCGTCGTCGACGTTCCGCAAGACCGGTGGGTGTCCCCGTCTCCCTTCCGCCGCCGCGACGAGATCGATGGCAGCCAGGGATACGACCCGGACAGCCTGCTGGCCCAAACACGAACGGCGAACCGCCAGACGGCCCAAACCCTTCTGTCCGATACAAAGATCTCGCAGGCTGGGGAAACAGTCGGCAGCAATCCGGTCACAGAACTGTCGGCCGATCCCTTCAAGATGACAGTGAACCCGCGTGCCGTGGTCCCGCCGATTGATCCGCCGCTTGAAGTCCTGCTTGCGGAATACCCCCTTGCCGATGCGGCTTGTGCCAGCTACGGCGCTGAAACCAGGGGCTTTCAACTGACAACGGTTTATCAGGGTGAACCGACGATCCGGCATGCCGACAAGGCCATTCCCAAAAGCCGCGGCTGTCCGACCGGCTATCGCATCGCCCATGTGATCACGCATTTCCCCGATGGCGGGCCACCTGTCCTTGCGATCCTTGTGCATGTTTCACGGCATGGCTTTGAAGGTCCGGACGGCCGTTTTCTGGCGATCACCGGCACCTTCTAGAGGCCTAAACCGATTTGAGCGGAGCAGCCCGTCTTGTTTCCGGGCGGTCTGCATGATAGCGGGCGTCCGACCACAGATCTTTTCGCGCGGAGCGCCCCATGTCCCAAGAAATCACCATCGCCCCCTCGATCCTGGCGTCCGACTTTTCGAAACTCGGGCAGGAGGTTCGCGATGTTGTCGAAGCCGGTGCCGACTGGATCCATCTGGATGTCATGGACGGCCATTTTGTCCCGAACATCACCTTCGGCCCGGACGTGATTGCCAAATTGCGCCCGCACACGGACAAGGTCTTCGACACCCATTTGATGATCGCCCCTTGCGATCCCTATCTCGAAGCCTTCGCCAAGGCCGGTTCCGACATCATTACGGTCCATGCCGAGGCGGGCCCGCATCTCGACCGCTCGCTGCAGGCGATTCGCAATCTCGGCAAGAAGGCCGGTGTGTCGCTCAATCCGTCGACCCCGGAAAGCGTGCTGGAATATGTCCTCGACCGGCTCGACCTTGTTTTGGTGATGACCGTCAACCCGGGCTTTGGCGGACAGAAATTCATCGGCGCAATGGTCGAAAAGGTGCGCCGGATCAAGTCCATGATCGCAGATCGCCCGATCGACATCCAGATCGATGGCGGCATCACCCCTGAGACCGCTCCCCTGGTCACCCGGGCCGGTGCCAATGTTCTCGTGGCCGGTTCTGCGGTTTTCAAGGGCGGATCGGTCGAAAGCTACCGCGACAACATCTCCGCCATCCGGAAAGCCGTCAGCTAACCAGATCCGGGACGCAGCGGGGCTCAATTGCCGCTGTTTCAAAAAATACGCCGCTGCCTTCACCCCGTGTAACGGCGGAGGCCAGCGGCACCAATTCGCACCGATAATGGTTGGGCGGTGACAAGTCCCGCCTTGCTTAACCCCGCCAGTAGGGCGATCTGCAGATGGTCCGGGGCCCCTCAAAAGGCTGATAGGTATTGTCGGCAACCAGATAGGACCGGTATTTGCCCAGGCACCAATTGACGTGTTTGACCCGGAGCTCGCCGGCCAGGGGGACTGGGGCCGCCAGAGCCGGAACCGGAGCCGGAGCCGGCGCGACGGTGACAACCTCGGTCTCGACAACGGTTGTCTCCCCGGCGGGGGCCTCAAGGGTCAGACCGGGAGCATAGGGAATGGGCGGCGCATAGCGCGGCGGCACCGTGTTGAAGGTGAAACCTTCGGGCGGGAACCACCAGCCATTATAGCGCTTCCAGCCATGCCCGTAGTAACCGCTTTGCCAGCGCGGGCCCGGGGAATTGTATGCGGGAGGCAGATACGCCTTCGGCTGAACCGGCTCGACATAGATCACGCGCGGAGGCGGTGCCGGTTGCCGCGCCGACAGATCGGCCGCAGTGGAGCCGGAAGTCCATGCCATCGGCAGCGCCAGGGCCGCGATTGCCCGAATCCAGGATCTTTTCGACAGCATACAATCCTCCGATGCGCCTCTTCGGCAAGGAACGCCGCGACGCAAAGCATATTTGCAGGAATACCGGATGGAGAGCGTAAAAAAAGAGGCTTGCCTGAAGCTGCCCTTGTTGCCCGGGACAAGGGTTCCCGACTTCAGGACAGCGGACCGAAAAAGCCGTGACGCAAGGAGCGGCCCCAATCCGGGCGGCTGTTGCGCTCTGCCTCGATTGCCGCCTTTTCCCAATCATAGGGCAGCACCTTTTCGGTAAAGCTCCAGCCCGCGCTGGTCTTGCGCATCAAGGCATAACGGGCATGCGGGCTGCCGATTTCCATCTTGTGCCGCAGCGGGTGGCTGTCGTCGTAGGACGGCAGACCGACACTGCCCGGATTGAGGATAGTCTGGTCGGTTTTCGAAAGCCGGATCACCCTTGGAATATGGGTGTGGCCACAACAAATAACCGGGGAGCTTTCGCCGCCCAAGGCTTCGAGAATTGTCTGCTCGTCCGGCAAATGCCCCTTGGGTCCGGTGATCTCCTCGGTCAGATAGACATCATCGACTTCCGGCGTGCCATGGCACAGGAAAATCTCGTCGGTCAACCGGAGGGTGGCCGGCAAGTCGCGCAGCCACGCCTTGCTTTCCTCCGACAGGAGCGCAAAGGAAAAACCGTCGGCAGTCCGGCGCGGCATGTTGCGGGCGGACACGACCACCCGGTCATGATTGCCGCGCACGGTCGGCCAGCCGGTTTGTCTCAAAACCGCAGCCGTTTCCTCCGGCCACAGCGGCCCCGAAACGCAATCGCCCAGATTGACAGTTTCGTCCGGGGCTTCATGCTCGAGGTCTTCCAGAACGGCTTCAAGGGCCGGAAGATTGCCGTGGATGTCGGAAACAACTGCGATTTTCATGAAGGACTAGCTCTCCCCGAAGACGCGCTTGAAGATCACGTCGACATTCTTGGTGTGGTATCCGAGATCGAAGCGATCGCGAATCTCCTGTTCGGAGAGATATTCGCGCACATCCTGGTCCTTGAGCAACTCGGAGAGGAAATCCACACCGGCCGCACCCGAAACCTGGTAGCTGTCCCAGACCTTCATGGCATTGCGCTGAACCAGCCGGTAGGCGTCCTCACGCGAGGAACCTGCCTGGGTCAAGGCAAGCAGGATGCGCTGCGAATGCACCAGCCCGCCCAGCCGGTCCATATTGCCCATCATCCGATCCGGATAGACGACCAGCTTGTCGATGACGCCGGTCAGGCGTGCCAGGGCAAAGTCGAGGGTCACGGTGGCATCCGGGCCGATCATCCGCTCGACAGACGAGTGGGAGATATCGCGCTCATGCCAGAGGGCAACATTTTCCATGGCCGGGATCGAGTAGCCGCGCACCATCCGGGCCAGCCCGGTCAGGTTCTCGGTCAGGACCGGATTGCGCTTGTGCGGCATGGCCGAAGACCCCTTCTGGCCCTTGGAGAAGAACTCCTCCGCTTCCAGAACCTCGGTGCGCTGCAGATGGCGGATTTCCGTGGCCACGCGCTCGATCGAGGAGGCGATCACGCCAAGGGTCGCGAAATACATCGCATGACGGTCACGCGGGATCACCTGGGTGGACACAGGCTCGGCCTGAAGCCCCATTGCCTTGGCAACATGCTCTTCGACCGCCGGGTCGATGTTTGCGAAGGTGCCGACGGCGCCGGAAATTGCACAGGTCGCGATCTCTTCGCGGGCGTTGAGAAGACGGGTCCGGCAGCGGTCGAACTCGGCATAGGCCTCCGCCATTTTCAGGCCGAAGGTGACCGGTTCGGCGTGAATGCCGTGGGATCGGCCGATACAGACCGTATCCTTGTGCTCAAATGCCCGGCGCTTGATGGCAGCCAGCAGCGCATCCATGTCGGCGAGCAGCAGATCCGTTGCGCGGACCAGCTGAACATTGAAGCAGGTGTCAAGCACATCCGACGAGGTCATGCCCTGATGCACGAAGCGGGCGTCGGGGCCGACGATTTCGGCCAGATGTGTGAGAAACGCTATGACGTCGTGCTTGGTCTCACGCTCGATTTCATCGATGCGGTCGATGTCGAACTCGGCACTGCCGCCCTTGTCCCAAATGGTCTTGGCGGCTTCCTTAGGAATGACGCCCCGTTCGGCAAGAGCATCGCAGGCATGCGCCTCGATTTCAAACCAGATTCGGAACTTGGTTTCGGGAGACCAGATAGCGACCATGTCTGGACGCGAATAGCGCGGGATCATCGACCATCCTCATTGCTTTCGGTGATGTTGCGCGCGGTCTAGCAGAGGTCGGGTCGTATCTCAATGCGCCTGCGGCGGGTTCCGTACCGAAGTATGCGCACCTCTGTCACCGGCTGCCGTCAAGCTTCACCTTGTCGACGAAATCCGGGGTTTCATCACGGCCGTATTCGATGACCTCGAACCGCTGCTCCTGCCGCATGTACGTGTCAAACTGATCCTGAGACAATCCAGACCTCACCGCCCATATAAAGATGATCACGGCAAAAACGGCGATCACTGCCATGTCCACGCCCATTGGAAGAATGCCTGTGCCTCCCCCAAAAGACCCGAGATAGGAAAAAATGATAATGCCGGCGATATAGGGCCCCAACCAGGCTGCCGAGCGCCAATCCAGCCTCTCCACCGCCCCGAACGACCGGCTCACCAGCATGATACCAAGACCGGCGAGGACACTTAGGGAAAGGTGCAGCATGGAAGCCCAGCCGGTCCAGTAGATGATCAGGGTTGCCACGACAAATGCAGCACCAGCGGTCAATTGTACAAATGGCAATTTGAACGACCTGGGCGCGTCCGGAAGCAATTTCCGGAACACGACAACAGACACCGGGCCGGCCGCGAAGGACAACACAAGCGAGGCTGTCGTCAACGTCACGACCTGATTGAACGGAAGGGCGAAAAAAAGCGCAGAGGTCGCAAGGTAGCTGACGGCAAGCGACATGAGCGGAACACCTCGGGACGACAGTTTCTGCATGAACGGCGGAAAAAGCCCGTTGTGAGCCATCGCCATGCCGAGGCGCGCTGTAGATCCGAAATTCACAAGGCCCGCTGCAAAGCTGGACAGACGTGCGGTCATGTTCATCACGCTGCCGAGCCACACGCCCCCTGCTGCCGTCGCAATCAGCGCCATCGGAGCCAGTTCGCTTGGAAAATGAAGCCCGGACCAACCGTTGGCCAAATCGTTTACGTCCACAGCCCCCACAAAGGCGACCTGCAAACCGGCATAGATCAAAACGCAAATGACGATACTGAAGACCAAAGCGAGGGGAATATTGACCTTGGGATTCTTGGCTTCACCCGCCATGTCGATGATTTGCCGGAAACCGATCAGGGAAAAGACCACCCCACCGGCCGAAACAGCGGTCAAGATCCCGTGGGCACCTGCAGGAGCGAACCCGGACTGCCCGCCAAAATTTGCGGTATTGAAATCGGTGGACACGATCACAACCACAAGCAATGCCGGGAAAAAGATCTTGATCCACGTCAGGCCGGTATTGAGCTGTGTGAAGAAGCGGACACCAATGGCATTGACAACAACAAAGAAAGCGAGGAGGGCGCAGGATGTGATTTGCCCTGCAAGCGTCAGCTTGGTTCCATTATACAACCATGGCGCAATTCCGGTCGAATATCGCAGGATCGCTTCCACTTCCACGGCAGTTCCTGCCGTGTAGCCGACCCAGGCTGTCCAGCCCATCATCACGGACACAACGGACCCGTGAGAAAAATGCGGGATACGGCCAATCCCGCCCGCCACCGGAAGCAAGGTCGAGATCTCCGCATATGTCACAGCCAACAGGAGCACTGCGAGACCACCCAGAACCCACGCAAGCACGGCGGCAGGTCCCGCCATTTGCGCCGCCAAGAGGGGAGCGAACAACCATCCGGAGCCGAGGGTCCCGCTCACGGCGACGAAAGTCAGACCCAACAGTCCGATATTGCGTTGCATATGTGCCAAGTGCCGGACCTCCCGAAGCGACCTGTGGCGGCCATTCTCGCCGTATCCGTCATTAAGACCGTGACTCGCCGACAAATGAAAGCCCAGATTTTTCCCGAGACCATCAGGCTGCGGTCCGCACTGTTCCCGAAGACATCAAACAGACCGGGAGCAGAGGTATCCCCTCCGCGGCAAACCTGAACCTTTGGGAGGGGGTTGGGCTGCATAAGGTGGATTCAGCCGCGAAGTGCAACAACGC